>NZ_NHPJ01000098.1 GCF_002252985.1 Halorubrum halodurans
CTCGTCGACGACCGCCTCGATCCCCCCCTTCCCGACCCAGACGGTGACGTCGAGGTCGTGCGCCTCCTTCCGGAGCTCCTGATCGGTCATACCCGTCCCACTCGCTCGCCCGCATTGAACCTTGAGGTTCGCGTTCCGGGCGATCCCGACCCACAGCCGGGGCGGGCGGCGACCCGTCGGCCGCTACTCGGCGATCTCCACGTCGACGGCGTCCCGTTCGACGGCGAGCCGGAACGTCGGCACCGTCCGGTAGACGACCTCGACGACGTTCTTCCGCTCCAGGCTCCGGAGCGCGCGACGTACGTCCCCCACGTCCGGGTCGACGCCGTACGCCTCCCGGAGGTCCTCGAGGACGCTCACGACCGACTGCGAGCGCTCGTCGGGGCCGGCGACGACCGCGAACACCCTGGCTTCGAGCTCCGGCACGCGGATCGTGTCCGGGGCGGCCCCCTTCGCAACCGCGTCCGCCTCGACGCCGGGCTCGACGTCGACGAGGTCGTTCGCCTCCGCGGTCGCCCGGATCAGGCTGTCGTCGTCGCGGTAGTAGTACTCCTTCAGGTGGTCCTCGAGGTAGCGGTGGACCGCGCTGCCGCCGTCGACCCCCCAGGCGTCCTCGAGCTCCGAGTTCTTCGTCGGCTGGAGACGCACCACGTCGGCGAGGCGGTCCAGCTCCTCGTCGGTCAGACTCATCGGTCCTCGACCGCGCTCGCCGCCCGGATCACCGTCGCCTCGTCGAACTTCGGTCCGACGATCTGGAGCCCCACCGGAAGTCCGTCCGCCTCGCCCGCGGGCACCGATATCGCCGGCAGGTTCGCGAGGTTGACGGGCGTCGTGTTCGCGTCCGCGAGGTACATCCGCAGCGGGTCGTCGAGGCTCTCGCCCAGCTCGAACGGGAGCACGGGCATCGTCGGGGACGCGATCACGTCCACGTCCGCGAAGGCGTCCTCGAAGTCCTGACGCACCCACTCGCGGGCGTCCTGAGCCTTCGCGTAGTACTTGTCGTGGTAGCCCGCCGAGAGCGCGTACGTCCCGAGCAGGATCCGGCGTTTGACCTCCGCGCCGAACGCCTCGCGGGTCTCCGCGAACGACTCGTTCCAGTTGCCGTCGCCCTCGGCGCGGTGGCCGTAGCGCACCCCGTCGAAGCGCGCGAGGTTCGAGGAGGCCTCGCTCGTCGCGATCACGTAGTACGCCTGGACCGCGTGCTCGACCGAGGGCAGCGAGATCTCCGTCGTCTCCGCGCCCCGCGCCTCGAGGTCGCCGATCGCGGCCTCGACCGTCTCGACCACGCGCTCGTCCGCTCCCTCGAACAGCTCCGTGGGCACGCCGACGGTCAGCCCGTCCACGTCGCCGTCGGCGGCCGCGGCGTAGCCGCCCTCGGGGACGCCCGCGTCCGCGCCAACCGCCTCGGCCGGATCGCGGGTCGTCCCGTCGTTCGGGTCCGGGCCGGCGATCACGTCGAGCGCCTCGGCGGCCTCCTCGACGGTCCCCGCGATCGGCCCGATCTGCTCGAGCGAGTTCGCGTACGCGACGAGCCCGTACCGCGAGACGAGCCCGTAGGTCGGCTTGATCCCGACGACGCCACAGAAGGCGGCGGGACAGCGCACCGACCCGCCCGTGTCGGAGCCCAGCGCCACGTCGGCCTCGCCCGCGGCGACCGCGGCGGCGGAGCCGCCGGAGGAGCCGCCGGGGACGCGCTCGGGGTCGGCCGGGTTCCGCGTCGGGCCGAACGCGGAGGTCTCCGTGGTGGTACCCATGCCGAACTCGTCCATGTTCGTCTTGCCGACGACCGTCGCGCCCGCGTCGGTCAGCCGCTCGACCGCGGTCGCGGAGTACGGCGGGACGTAGTCGGCGAGCATCTCCGAGCCGCAGGTTGTCCGGACGCCCGCGGTCGAGATGTTGTCCTTGACCGCGACGGTCGTCCCCGACAGCGGCCCCTCGTCGTCGCC
This sequence comes from Halorubrum halodurans, assembly GCF_002252985.1. Lineage (GTDB taxonomy): Archaea > Halobacteriota > Halobacteria > Halobacteriales > Haloferacaceae > Halorubrum > Halorubrum halodurans. Next base: position 1,947 of record NZ_NHPJ01000098.1, read on the forward strand.
CTCGATCGTCTCCTCGGTGATGAACGCGTCGTACTCGTCGGACATCACGACACCTTCGGTCCTTTGAAGAAGCCGTCCTCCGTCTCTGCGGCGTTCGAGAGCGCCTCCGCCTGCGTGAGGCCGCTCTCGATCTCGTCGGCACGCATCACGTTGACGAGGTCCTCCTCGCGCTCGAGGTCGGGGACCTCGTCGAGCGCCTCGAAGTACTCGAGGATCTCCGCGAACTGGTCGGCGAACGCCTCCGTCTCTCCCTCCTCGAGGCGGACGCGGGCCAGCTCCGCGACGTGTTCGACTTCGGCGGCGTCGACGCGGTCGCCCCCGTTCGAGCCGTCCGAATCCGACGTCTCTGTCATACCGGGAGGTACGACGGACCCGGAGTAAGGGTTTCGGAACGGCGGACCGGTCCGCTACTCCTCGCCGTCGGCGCGGACCGTCACCACCGGCGGATCGGCCAGCCGGACGACCTTCTCGGAGACGCTCCCGAGCAGGTAGCGCCTGACGCCGGACCGGCCCTCGGTGCCCATCACGACCATGTCGATGTCGTTCTCGTCGATGTACTCGAGGATGGCCTCGTGGGGGTTTCCGCCCCGGACGACGGGAACCGTCTCGATCCCCTCGAAGTCGTCCGCGAGCTCCTCGACGAACGGGGTGGCGCGTTCCTCGAGCTCGCGCTTCCGCTCCTCTTCCGAGGGTCGGTCGCTCGAGTAGCTCTTCGGCCCCGAGATGTAGTTGCCGCTCATCCCGAGCGTGAACTGGCGCGTGTCGACGACGTGTAACACGTGAACCGTCGCGTCGAACGCCTCGGCAATCTCCCGTACGTGCGCTATCGCCGCCTCGGATCCGGCACTCCCGTCCGTGGGGTACAGTATGTGCTTGTACATGTCGTCACCAAGGCAACGATCCGCATAGGCGTATAAAAATCCCACCGACGAAACCGGGACGAAACCGCGCTCGACCGCGCGGATCCGGCCGTTCAGAGCAGGTCGTTCGCGACCAGCCGGTCGACCGCCTCGCGGAGCCGCTCCTCGCTGGCGGCGTAGGAGATCCGGGCGAATCCGGGCGCGTTGAACGCGCTTCCAGGGACACACGCCACGGACGCCTCCTCGATCGCGCGCTCACACCAGGCCGCGTCGTCGGCTCGCGGCTCGTCGCCGCTCCCACTCGAGCCGCTCCGCGGCTCGCCCACCGGGATCATCATGTAGAACGCCCCGTCGCCGACGTCGACGTCGACGCCGTGCTCGTCGAAGAGGTCGACGAGCAGGTCGCGGCGGTCGGCGAACGCCTCGCGCATCTCCTCGACGGACGCGTCGGCGTTCTCGAGCGCCTCGACCCCCGCGCGCTGGACGAAGTTGGTCGCACACGAGACCGAGTGCGAGTGGAGCTTGCCAGCCTCCCCGACGAAGTCGTCCTTCGCGTGGAGGTAGCCCAGCCGCCAGCCGGTCATCGAGTACGCCTTCGAGAAGCCGTTGATCGTGACCGTGCGGTCGGCCATGCCCTCGAGGCTCGCGAGCGAGACGTGGTCGGCGTCGTAGACGATCCGCTCGTAGATCTCGTCCGAGATGACGGCCAGGTCGTGCTCGACCGCGAGGTCGCGAACGCCCGAGAGCGCCGCCTCCGAGAACACCGCGCCCGTCGGGTTCGACGGCGAGTTGACGACGAGCAGTTCGGTGTCGTCCGAGACTGCCTCGGCGAGGTCGTCGAGGGCGGGTTCGAGCTGGAAGCCGTGCGGGGCGAGGTCGACGCGGGTGAGGTCGCCGCCGGCGAGCTTCACCATCGCCTCGTAGGAGACCCAGGCGGGATCCAAAAGCACCACCTCGTCCCCGTCGTCGATCAGCGTCTGGAACGTCTCGTACAGCGCCTGCTTGCCGCCGGGGGTGACGATCACCTCGTCGGCGCTCGCGTCGATCCCGTCCTCGCGGAGCTTGGCGGCGATCGCCTCCCGGAGCGGCGGGATCCCGTTCGAGGAGGTGTAGCCGGTGTGGCCGGCGTCGAGGGCGTCCTTCCCCGCCTCGACGACGTTCGCGGGCGTGTCGAAGTCGGGCTCGCCGACCGAGAGGTCGACGACGTCCGCTCCCTCGGCCTCCTTCTCCGCGGCCAGGTTCGATATCGCCAGCGTCGCGCTGGGCTCTACGCGTCCGATCCGGTCGGAGTAGTCGTAGTCGTGTGCGTCGGTCATTGTGTTCCGTTGGTCGGTCAGTCGAGTTCCTCCGCGAGGTCGACGGCGGCGTTCGCGGCCTCCGCGCCCTTGTCGATCCGCTCGCGCGCCTCCGCGCCCGACATCCCCGGCCCGCTCACGCCGAAGGTGACGGGGGTGTCGCGGTCGAGGCTCACGTCGGTGAGCTTCTCCGCCGTCGCGGTCGCGATGACGCGGTCGTGGTCGGTGTCGCCGGTGACGATGGCGCCGACGACGGCGACCGCGTCGACGTCCTCGCGCCGCGCCAGGCGGTCGGCGGCGAGCGGGCTGTCGTACGCGCCCGGCACGCTCACTTCGTCGACGACGACCGCGTCGCGCTCGGCGGCCGCCTCCCTGGCGGCCTCGGCCATCGGCTCCGTGACGGCGTCGTTGAACCGCGCCACCACCAGTCCCAGCGAGACCATACCACGGCTCGGAGGGGGGGCGGCAAAGGTCTACCGTTCGCCGCCGACGCCCGGCGCGCTCGGTCGGGGTCGCTCGGAGGGTGTTTAAGAGGTTCGCGCCCGTACCGGAGGGCATGACGGACCACCGCGAAACGGCGACGTTCGGCGGCGGCTGCTTCTGGTGTATCGAGGCCGCGCTCGAGGAGCTCTCGGGCGTCGAGTCGGTGACCTCCGGCTACGCCGGGGGCCACACGGCGGACCCGACGTATCGGGAGGTCTGTACCGGCGAGACGGGCCACGCGGAGGTCGTCCAGGTGGAGTACGACCCCGACGTGATCGCCTACGACGACCTGCTGGAGGTCTTCTTCACGATCCACGACCCGACGCAGCTCAACCGGCAGGGCCCCGACGTGGGGAGCCAGTACCGGTCGATCGTCTTAACGCACGACGAGGACCAGCGCGAGCGGGCCGCGGCGTACATCGAGGCGCTCGACGAGGAGTACGAGGACGAGGTCGTGACCGAACTCGAGCCGCTGGAGACGTTCCACCGCGCCGAGGAGAAGCACCAGGACTACTTCGCGAAGAACCCCGACGACGCCTACTGTACCTTCCACGCGCAGCCGAAGGTCGAGAAGGTGCGCGAGACGTTCGAGGCGAAGCTCGCGAAGTAGCCGTAGTCATCACGACGGCGCGCCGGCGGCGACGGAGAGCCAAACCGCTTTAGGAGCGCCCCCGTAAGGGGTGGTAATGGCGACGTGCGAGGAGTGCGGGGAGTACGAGAACCTCCCGTACCAGTGTCGACGGTGTGGGCGGACGTTCTGTGCGGACCACCGCCTGCCGGAGAACCACGACTGTCCGGGGCTCGCGGAGTGGAACGACCCCGGCGGCGTCTTCGACAGCGGCTTCGACGACGGCGTCGAGGGCGGCGACCGCGCCGACGCCGACGACGGCGTCGCGAGTCGGGTGAAACGGCGGATCGAGCGCGAGACGGGGACCGGCGGCCTGCTCGGGTACTTCCGCGGGAACGCGACGTACGTGTTGCTCGCGCTGATGTGGCTCACCTTCGTCGCGCAGTGGGCGGTGACGCTCACGCTCGGCGAGGCGGCACACAGCCAGATCTTCGTGCTGCGGTCGGACGCGATCGGCAACGTCTGGACGTGGGTCACGTCCGTCTTCTCACACTCGCGGGCCGGGCTGTTCCACATCCTCGGCAACAGCATCGTGCTGTTCTTCTTCGGCCCGCTCGTCGAGCGTGCGGTCGGATCGCGGAAGTTCCTCGGCTTCTTCCTCCTCTCGGGGATCCTCGCCGGGCTCGGCCACGTGCTGTTCGTGCTCGCGACCGGCGGGCTCGTCGGCGTGCTCGGGGCCAGCGGGGCGACGTTCGCGATCCTCGGCGTCCTGACGGTGTGGCGGCCGAACCTCGAGATCCTGTTGTTCTTCGTGATCCCGATGAAGCTCAAGTACCTCACGTGGGGGGTGGCGCTGATCTCCGCGGTCCTCGTGATCTCGACGGGCGCGGGCGGCGTCGGCGGGATCGCCCACGTCGCCCACCTGATCGGGTTCGCGATCGGCCTGGCGTTCGGCACGCGCAACGAGGACCTCGCGAGCCGCGCGGGCGGTCCCGGTGGAGTCTCGATGGGCGGCGGTCGGGTTCGGGGACCGGGCGGTCCCGGCGGTCCGGGCGGTCCCGGCGGGCGGTTCTGAATGTCGCCGCCGGAGGGGCCGCCCTCGCGGACGCCGTCGGTCGACACCGACGCCCTCGCACGCCCGGCGTTCCTCCCCGACCCGGACCGCTCCCGCGGGGAGATGGAGTCGCTCCAGCGCGAGCTGGCGGCGGCGGCGACGTTCGCGGACGATCTCGGGTTCGACCCCGGCGCCGTCGCGATCGACGAGCCCGCGGACCTCTCGACTGGGCTGCCGCCCGCGAGGCCCGAACCGCTCGGGGACATCGAAACTCCTGACGGGGACGCCGACTCCGACGCCCCCGTCGTCGTCGGGATCGACCAGGCGTTCCGTCCCGAACGCGACGAGGCGATATCGGCCGCGGTCGCGATCCGCGGCGGACGCGTGGTCGAGTACGCGGAGGCGGTCACGCCGCTCTCGATCCCGTATATTCCTGGACTGTTGGCGTTCCGGGAGGGCGAACCGGTCCTCGCCGTGCTCGAGGACCTCTCCGTCACGCCCGACCTCCTCGTCTGTGACGGCTCCGGCCGGATCCACTTCCGGCAGGCCGGGATCGCGACCCACGTCGGCGTGATCCGCGACCTGCCGAGCGTCGGCGTCGCGAAGAGCCTCCTCTGTGGCGAGCCCGACGAGCCGGTCGGGGAGCGCCCCGAGGGGTGGTCGACCCCGATCCGCGCCGACGACTCGGTCGAGCGGGTCGGCGGGGGAGAGCCGCCGAACGCCGATCCCGATGCCGACTCGCCCGTCATCGGGCACGCGTACCAGTCGCGGCAGTACCCGAACAGCCGGCGGGTGAACCCCCTGTACGTGAGCCCCGGTCACCGCGTGTCCGCGGGGACGGCCGTCGATCTCGTCGCGGCGCTGTGTGCCGGCTACAAGCTACCGGAGCCGACCCGGCTCGCCGACGCGCACGCGGATCGGGTCAAGCGTCGGCTCGACGCCGAGGAGTGATCGGCGGGGTCGGGGCGGCCGTCGGTACGGGTCCACGAGAGGCGCGATCGGCGCGGATCTTCAAGGCTTTAAGCGCGGGGAGTGACCGCCACGATATGAGCCACCGGATCCTGCTTCTGGGCGCGCCGGGCGCCGGCAAGGGGACACAGAGCGCGAAACTCGCCGAGGAGTACGGGGTCGACCACGTCACCACCGGCGACGCGCTCCGGGCGAACAAGGACATGGAGACGGAGTACGGGACGCCCCGCTCGTTCATGGAGGCGGGCGAGCTCGTCCCCGACCCGGTCGTCAACGAGATCGTGAAGACGGCCCTGGAGAACGCCGACGGCTTCGTGCTCGACGGCTACCCGCGGAACCTCGAGCAGGCCGAGTATCTCTCCGGGATCACCGACCTCGACGCCGTGATCCTCCTCGACGTCGACGACGAGGTGCTCGTCGACCGGCTCACCGGCCGCCGGGTCTGTGAGGAGTGCGGCGCGAACTACCACGTCGACTTCCAGCCTCCCGAGGAGCCGGGCGTCTGCGACGAGTGCGGCGCCGAGCTGATCCAGCGCGACGACGACACGGAGGAGACCGCGCGCGAGCGCCTCGAGGTGTTCGCGGAGAACACCGAGCCCGTGATCGAACACTTCCGCGAGGAGGACGTCCTCGTCGAGGTCGACGGCGAGGCGACGCCCGACGAGGTCTTCGACCGGATCCGCGACGTCGTCGAGGCGTGACCGGGCGAGGCGTCCCGGAGCGGCCGGGGCGTTCGCTCGACGGTCCCGAGCCGGCCGCGACGACGATCCTACAAGGTTCTTAACCGTCGACCGCCAATCGCCCGATAATGAGTAAGGTCGAACGGCGGGTCCGCTCGCTCGTCGCCGAGGACGGCGAGATGCGGGACGCGCTCGAAACGGTCCTCGACAGCGCAACCGACGGCGAGGTCCAGTGGGTCGACGTCCGCGACGAGATCACGAGCGGGCAGTGGGGACGGCTCATCGAGAAGGAGATCCTCGTCGACGGCGAGCGCGGGTTCGCGATCGCCGACCGCGACGGCGTCGAGGCGGGGCTGACCGACGACGACGGCGGCGGCGGCGGCGGCGACGTCGACACTCCCGAGACCACCTCGTGGACGAAGTGGGACAAGCTGGCGGGGCTGGCGACGGTCGGCGCGTTCGTCGGCTACGCGGTCGGTCCGGTCCGGAACGTCATCGCCGGCGGGATCGATCTGGTGTTGGGACCGCTCGTCGAACTCGTCCCCTTCTACGTCATCATCATGCTGATCGCGTTGGGGACCGGGCTCTACTCCACCCTGCTGCGCGCGGGACTGATGGACATGGAGAAGATGAGCCAGTACCAGGACCGCATGAAGGACATCCAGGAGCGGCGCAAGGAGGCCAAGGAGCGCGACGACCAGGAGGCGCTCGACGCGATCCAACAGGAGCAGATGGACGCGATGGGCGACCAGCTCGGGATGTTCAAAGAGCAGTTCCGTCCGATGGTGTGGATCATGTTCCTCACCATCCCCGCGTTCCTCTGGATGTTCTGGGTCATCGGCTACCGCGGCTCCGACCCGGCGTACCCCGCGATCGCCGCCCAGGAGCTCGTCGTCCCGCTCGCCGGCACGGTCACCTGGGACGCCGGCCTCGTCGGTCCGATCCAGATGTGGATCGTCTGGTACTTCCTCTGCTCGATGGCGTTCACCCAGCTGGTCCAGAAGAGTCTCAACATCTCGATGTCGCCGTCCTCGTCGTAGACGGCGCGTCGAGGTCCGCCCGTCCACGGTGTGACCGTCCGCGGCGTGGACGCCTCGGGGCGTGAGTCGTCCGCGGAGCGATCCCTCGCGGACGTCGTCTTCTCCCTCGTCTACTGGTCGTCGTCGGCTTCGTCGGCCTCGTCGGCCCCCTCCGCGACCTCCTCCGCGACGGCCTCGAAGGCCGCGAGGATCACGCGTTTACACGCCCGTCCCTCCGTCGTCCAGTGGTGGGCGTAATCCAGCATGTCGTCGTAGACGTCGGGTTTACACCCCGCCGCCTGCGGATGGCCGCCGCCGTTGACCTTCCCGGCGACCTCGTGTGCGTGTTCGAATCCATCGGAGCCGCGGATCGACGCCGACCCCGCCGGCTTGACGATCACGGCGGCGTCGGCGCCGCGCTCGCGGAGCGTCTCGGCCACCTCGTTCTGTGAACACCGGCCGTACGTCACCGCGACGCGCCAGTCGCCGACCTCGTGGGTGACGGCGCGCTTGACCGCGGCGTCGATCCGCGCGGCCTTCTCGACCCGGCGCGTCTCGACGTACTCGCGGACGACCTCCGGAAGGTCCGCGCCGTACGCGCCGACCACCGTCGCGTACTCCTCGCCTCCGGACCAGTAGGAGTAGTCGGCCAGGTCGTCCGACCGCGGGTCCTCCTTGATCCAGAGGTCGTGGTCGCGGGTCACGGCGGCGAGTTCGGTCCAGCGCTCGTCGAAGGCGTGATCCAGCGACCGGAGGGTCACGTCGGCGGTACACTCCTCGTCGGACTCGCCGACGACGAGGTCGACGTCGCGCTCGCGGACCGCCGCCGCGACCGCGTCGTCCCACTGGTGGTGGTCGAACCATCGGATCGACGCACACGACGTCGAGAGCGCGTCCAGCGCCTCCTCGATCGGCTCGAACTCGTCGGGACAGAGGTCACAGACGTAGAGATCGATCCCGTCGTCCGCGTACGCGACGACGCGCTCGAGGGCGGTGTCGAGCGAGTACGGCCCGGCCGAGATCAGCCCCACCGGCGACTGGGTGTGGGCGTCCGCCGTGGGGTCGTCGGACTCGCCGTCAGCGTCGTCGCCGTCGACGACGCCGACCCCCCGGTCCTCGCCGTCGTCCGCCTCGTTCCCGTCCTCGGCGGTTCGCTCCGCGATGGCGGCCTCGAAGTCCGAGACGTCGAGGGCGGCGTCGTACGCCTCGCGGATCATCGCCGCACAGGCCAGGCCGTCCGCGTCGCCGTCGGCGACGACGACCGCCTCGCTGCCCTCGATCGTCTCGCTGGCGCGCCGCTCCGCGCGTTCGTCGTCGAGCGAGTCCGGATAGAAGAATCCCGTGCCGGGGAGCTTGGTGTACCGAGACAGCGGGGTCCCGGTCTGGTCGATGAGGTCCTCGTCCATACCCGCAGGCCGGGCGGCAGCGGGAAAACTCCGCCGCTCCGCGTCGGTGGGCGTCCGAGGGCCGGGCGGCCGACCGTCGACCGAACCAGCTAACCCGCCGCCGACCCGTTCGGGGAGCGTGAACGAGCGCGACGCCCTCCGACGACTCGCGGCCGACCTGCCCCGCGCCGGCGACGACGCGGCCGTCGTGGACGGCACCGTCATCACCACCGACATGCTCCACGAGCGGACCGACTTCCCGCCGGGGACGACCCGATACGCGGCCGGCTGGCGTGCGGTCGGCGCGTCCCTGTCGGACGTCGCGGCGATGGGTGCCGAGGCGACCGCCGCCGTCGCGGTCTACGCGGACGACGAGTTCGACCCCGACGCCCTCGCGGAGTTCGTCGCCGGCGCGGTCGACGTCTGTGAGGCGGTCGACGCCGAGTACGTCGGCGGCGACCTCGACACGCACGCGGAGTTCACGACCGCGACGACCGCGATCGGGGACGTGCCCGGCGCTGACGCCGACGCCGATACCGGCACCCGTGCCGTGACACGCTCCGGCGCGTCCCCCGGCGAGGCGCTCTGTGTCACGGGCGAGTGGGGCCGGTCGGCGGCGGCGCTCCGGCTCTTCGATCGCGGGACCAACGCCGCCGTCGAGCGGGCGAACGACCTCTTCCGGTTCACGCCACGGGTCGCGGACGGCCGCGTGCTCGCGGGAGCCGCCACGGCCATGATGGACTCCTCTGACGGGCTCGCCCGGTCGCTCCACCAGCTCGCGGAGGCGAGCGGGGTCGGGTTCGCGCTCGACCGCGACGCGGTCCCCGTCCACCCCGCCGTCGACGACGTGGTCGGCGGGACCGACGCGGGTTCCGCGGGGGGCGACGAGCGGTTCGAGCTCGCCGCACACTTCGGCGAGGACTTCGAGCTGGTGTGTACGGTGCCGGAGTCCGAGCTCGACCGCGTTCGCCGGGCGTGCCCCGCCGGGCTCGTCAGGGTCGGAACGGTCCGCGAGGCGGACCACGGAGTGACCGCGGACGGCGAGCCGCTGCCGGACCGCGGGTACACCCACGGCTGAGACGCGTCGGGAGCGATCGAAAAGGCGGTTTCAGTTCCGCGGTTCGTCGGCGCTCGTCTCGGACTCCTCGAGCTCCTCGAGGTCGATCTCGGCGTCGTCGGAGAGGTCTTCCTCGAGGTCCGCGGCGTCGACTTCGGCTTGGATGTCGTCGAGCTCGGCGTCGACGTCCTCCTCGGTGCGCTCCGTCGCGCCGTCGCCGCCCGCCGTCGAGGCGTCGGCCTTGCCGAGCTCGCCCTTGAGCGTCTCCAGTTCGGCGTCGACCTCGCTGTCCGTGGAGAGCTCCTCCAGCTCCCGGTCGATGTTGTCCTTGTCCGAGAGCGCGTCCTCGAACGCGCCGGTCTCCTCGAGCTCGTCCATCGCCTCCGCGCGCGCCTCCATCTCCTCGGTGCGCTCCTCTGCGCGCTCGATCGACCGGCTCACGTCCTCCATCTCGTCGCCGACGCCCGTCATCGCCTCCGAGACGCGCGAGGAGGCCTCCGCCGCCTCGTAGCGGGCCTTCATCGTCTCCTTCTTCGTCCGGAACTCCTCGATGCGGTTCTGGAGCGTGTTCTTCTTCTCGACGAGCTGGTCCTGGGTGTCGTTCAGCTTCGCGATCTGCCCCTCCAGCTCCTCGATCTGGGTCATCTTCGACTTCTTCTTCTCGAGGGCCTTCCGCGCGAGGTCGTCGCGGTCCTGCTGGACCGCCTCGCGGGCCTGCCGGTTGTGTTTCTCGACGTTCTCCTCGAGCTTGCGTTTCTGGATCTCCAGCCGCTTCTTCTGGGTCGTGAGGTCCGCGATCCCCTGTTTGACGTCCTGGAGCTCGTCGCGCATCTGCTCGTAGGAGTAGTCGAGCGACTCGGTCGGGTCCTCGGCCCGGTTGAGGAGGGCGTTCACCTTGGAGCGGATGACGTAGGAGGCGCGCGAGAGGATTCCCATGGGCGTCATACACGCTCCACGCGTTAAAACCTCATGTGGTTCGCCCCGGAGCGCCGCCGTCGCCACGCTGCCCGTATCCTAAAGGTTTATTCGGGACGTAGTTAGACTCGAACGCATGGACATCGGCGTACTGACCGTTCCGCTCGGAGAGGAATCGATCGAGGACGCGTTCGCGTACCTCTCGGGACTCGGCGTCGGCGCGGTCGAGCTCGGCGTCGGCGGCTTCCCCGGCGAGGACCACGTCGACCGCGAGGCACACCTCGCCGACGAGTCGAAGCGGGCGGCGCTCGCCGACCTGCTCGACGAGTACGACCTGCGCGTCTCCGCGCTGGCGACCCACAACAACCCGCTCCACCCCGACGACGACCGCGCCGCGGAGGCGGACCGGGAACTGCGCGAGGCGATCGAGCTGGCCGACCTGCTCGGCGTCGACACCGTCACCTGCTTTTCGGGCCTTCCGGCCGGCGCGCCCGGCGACTCGACGCCCAACTGGATCACCGCCCCGTGGCCGACCGAGCACGCGGAGGCCCACGAGTACCAGTGGGAGGAGGTCGCGATCCCGTACTGGCGCGACCTCGCCGAACACGCCGACCGCCACGGCGTCGACGTCGCCATCGAGATGCACCCGAACATGCTGGTGTACGAGCCGACCGGCATGCTCGCGCTCCGGGAGGCCACCAACGAGCGCGTGGGGGCGAACTTCGACCCCTCACACCTCTACTGGCAGGGGATCGACGTGACGGAGGCGATCCGCTTCCTCGGCGAGCGGGACGCGATCCACCACGTTCACGCGAAGGACACGAAGGTCTACGAGTCGAACGCCCGGATCAAGGGCGTCCTCGACACGGCCGACTACACCGAGGACCCGGACCGCTCGTGGCTGTTCCGATCGATCGGCTACGGCCACGGGGAGGGCCACTGGAAGGACGTGGTCTCGACGCTCCGGATGGTCGGCTACGAGGGCGCGCTCTCGATCGAACACGAGGACTCGCTCACCTCCCCGAACGAGGGGCTGGAGAAGGCCGTCGACGTGCTCTCGCGGGCCGTCTTCGAGACGCAGCCGGGCGACGCCTACTGGGCGGAGTGAGAACCCGAACGATGACCGACGAACCACTGGCGATCGGCGTTCTGGGGTATCGATTCATGGGCAAGGCGCACGCGAACGCGATGGCGCGGCTCCCGATGTTCTTCCCCGACGCGCCCGCCGTCGAACGACACACGCTCGTCGGGCGCGACGAGGAGGCGCTCGCGGCGGCGGCCGACCGGTTCGGGTTCGCCCACACCGAGACCGACTGGGCCGACGCCATCGAGGCCGTCGACGTCTTCTACAACCTCGGGCCGAACCACGTCCACGTCGAGCCCTCGGTCGCCGCGCTCGAGGCGGGGGTCCCCGTCCTCTGTGAGAAGCCGCTCGCGCCCACCCTCGAGGGGGCCGAACGGATGCGCGAGGCGGCCGCGAACGCCGACGTGCCGGCCGGCTGCGCGTTCAACTACCGGTTCGTCCCGGCGATCCGGCACGCGCGGAACCTGATCGCCGACGGCGCGATCGGCGAGGTACGCCACGTCCGCGGGCGATACCTCCAGGACTGGCTCGTCGACCCCGACGCGCCCTGGGCGTGGCGGATGGACGCCGACCTGGCCGGGTCGGGCGCGCTCGGCGACCTCGGCGCACACTCGATCGACCTCGCGGGCTTTCTCGTCGGCGACGCGGTCGGCGGGATCGACCGCGTCTCCGGTCACCTCGAGACGTTCGTCGAGGAGCGCCCCGTCCTCGACGAGGACGGGGCCGTCGAGGAGTACCGCGACGTGACCGTCGACGACGCGTTCTCCGCGCAGGTCGCCTACGAGTCCGGCGCGATGGGCACCTTCGAGGCGTCGCGGTTCGCCACTGGACACAAGAACGACCACACGATCGAGGTCCACGGGTCGGCGGGCAGCCTGCGGTTCTCGCTTGAGCAGCTGAACGAGCTCGAGGTGCTCCGCGAGGGCGACCGCGGCTACGAGACGGTGCTCGTCACCGACGAGTCGGACCCGTACGTCGACCGCTGGTGGCCGCCGGGCCACGTCCTCGGCTGGGAGCACACGTTCGTCCACGAGAACTACGAGTTCCTCTCGGCGGTCGCCGAGGGCCGCGAGTTCTCGCCGTCGTTCGAGGAGGGATACCGGGTCCAGCGGACCCTCGACGCGATCGAGCGCTCCGACGAGCGCGGCGAGTGGGTGTCGGTGGCGTAGTCGGCCCGCCTCGTCGCGGAGGTCCCTACGCCGCGACCGGCGCGGCCGACGGCCCGTTCTCCGCCGCCCACTCGTCGATATCGGAGTCCGTCTCGGGCTCGTAGCTCCCGAGCGTCTCGCTGCGGTCGAACGCGACCGGCTCCCAGACGACCTCCACGGTCTCGTCGCCGGTGGCGTTCGGCACCCTCACGCTGTCGCTCGGCCGGACGACGCCCTCGCCGGGCCAGCCGCCGAAGGTCACCGACCCGTCGGGATCCTCCCCGCGGACGTACAGCTCCTCGGCCGGAACCGGCTCGGGGCCGACGGCGGTGACGACGAGGCTCTCGTTCTCGCGTTCGACCTCGAACTCCGCGTCGGGCGGGGCGACCCCGTCGATGATCCCGAACACCGCCGCGCCGACGACCGCGAGCACCAGCACCACCACGCCGACGAGGATCCCGGTCCCCGCCATCGGCGCGAACCCCCGTTCGTCGTCACGGTAGCCGCTCATCGTCCCTCCCTCCGCCGTGGCCGGTATAAGGGTTTGCCCGCCGACTATCAGTCGGGATAACGGCGGGGACGCGAGGGACCGAACCGGAACCCCGTTATTCGAGGACGCCGTACCCGGTCGCGTGAACTCGTGGATCGAGACGCCGGAGGGCGGACGGGACCGCGGCCTCCGGGCGCTTGGACGCGCGTGGATCGAGGCGATGATCCGGCCGCGACGCTTCTTCGCGAACGGGGTCGCCCCCGGCGACCAGGCTCCGGGCCTGACGTTCGCCGCGGCCGTCGCGGCCGTCTTCGTCACCGGGTGGGTCGCGACCGAGCCGGCCGCGGTTCCGGGCATCGCCGAGAACGCCACGCTCTCGGCCGCCGTCGTGGTGCTGGTCGTCACGGCGCTCGCGGCCCCCGTCGGTCTCCACCTGACCGCCGCGGTCGCGACGGTGTCGCTCGTGATCGCCAGCCTGGAGTTCGACGGCGGGATCGGGTTCCGCGAGCGCGGCGGCGTGAGCGAGACGGTACAGGTGGTCGCGTACGCCAGCGCGCCGATGGCGATCGCCGGCCCGCCGATCCCGGCCCTCCGGATCGTCTGCGGCGGATACGCGACGCTGTTGCTGCTGGTGGGCGTCCACACGGTCCACGGGACCTCCCCGCTCCGGACGCTGCTCGCGGGGCTGCCGGCGGCGACGTTCGGCTACGGGATCGGCTACCGGGTCGTGGCCGCGGGGCGGGCCCTCCTCGGCTGATCCGCGTCGTGGCGTGCCGACGGCTCCCGTCCGAACGCCTTTCGACAACCGTTTTAGGCGTGAGGCACTCGAGACATGCAAATGGGATCCTGTATCATCTGTGGCGTCGACGTCGACGGCGGCGGTCGTATCTGCCGCTCACACCAGGAGGACGTGGTCTTCGACTTCCGCGGCGACAGCCCGGATCAGCTCGTCGCGAACCGCTTCTACCGCGGCGTCGTCGACGGCTACGCCGAGTTCGGCGTGTTCATCGACCTCGCGCCCGGCATCACGGGTCTGCTCCACCGCTCGGAGCTGGACAGGCGGCTCGACAGCCTCGAGTGGGAGCCGGGCGACGACGTGTTCGTCCAGGTCAAGGGCGTCCGTGACAACGGGAACATCGACCTCTCGTGGTCGATCCGGCAGGCCGACCGCGAGTTCCGCGGAGCGCTCGTCCAGGACGGCGAGACCGAGTACCTCCCCGACGAGGACGCCGACGAGGAGGAGACCGCGGACGACGCCGACGAGCCCGACGCGGCCCCCGACGCCGCGGGAAATGAGCGCGCCGAGGGGACCGACGCGACCGCGGCGTCGGACTCCTCGGGCGACGCGGACGACGTGGAGGCGGACGAGACCGCCGCGGACGAAACGGACGCCGAGGAGGCGGACGCGAACGAAGCGACCGTCGACGGGAGCGACGAGGCCGACCAGACCG
>NZ_NHPJ01000067.1 GCF_002252985.1 Halorubrum halodurans
CGACCGACCGGAGGCCGTCGTTCGCCGTGACCGGAGCCTCCTCCGTGAGATCGGCCTCGACGGTCACGTCGGGCCGGTCCGCGAGCCCCTCGAGTATCTCCCGAGTGACCGCCGCGAGGTCCATCCGGTGGAGGTCGGAGTCGCCGAGGAGGGCGTCCGCGACGGCGCTCGTCGTCTCCAGCCGGTCGAGCCCCTCGTCGGCCTTGGCCGCGATCACCGCCGCGGCGTCGCGCCCGCCGGAGTCGCCAGCGTCGGCGGCGGAGCCGGAGTCGTCCCCGTCGCTGCCGGTCGCCCCGGCGAGGTCGGCGTAGCCGCGGATCGTCGACAGGTCGTTCCGGAGGTCGTGACGGAGGAGGTGGTTCACGAACGACACCGCCCGCGTGGCGTCGCGCGCGCGGCGAGCCTCCGCCTCCTGGCGAACGGCGAGGTATCCCGCGATCGCGCCGCCGAGCGCGCCCGACCCGGCGGCGACCAACAGCGGGAAGGCGGGTTCGACGAGGGGGCGTCCCTCGATCGCCCGGACGAGGAGGGTCGCGCCGATCGCGCCCGCGGCGAGGAACGTGCCGGCCGCGGTCCAGCGAGCGACGCGTCCCTCCTCGCTGCGGGTGAAGCCGGCGTCCCGGACCCGTACCCCCGCGTAGACGACGCCGAGGGCGATCCCGCCGTCGAGCGCCAGCGCGAGCGCGGGACCGAGGACCTCCCCGACGGTCCCGATCTCGGTCCCGTGGTGGATCGTCGCGACGAGCAGCAGGCTACAGCCGGTCGCGACGACGACGGCGTAGCCTCGTGGTTTCCACACGACGTGATGACGTTTCAGGGCTCCGAACAAAAATCGTTGTGTATCGCGAGGCGGTCGGCGGCGGTACCGGTCGTCGGCGGAACCGATCGGCGGCGGAACCGGTCGGGACGGGACCTATCGGCGACCGGCGGGAGACGCCGGCGATCGGCGGACCGTCGGCGTCCGTCTTCTCCGAACGTTCAAACGCCCGAGCGACGCAGACGCCCCATGGACGTCTTCGTCTACGGGACCCTCACGGAGCCGGAGCGCGTCGGATCGCTGCTCGACTCGTTCGTCTTCGTCGGACCGGCGACGCTCGCCGGGCTCCGGCCCGTCGAGGGGCGCTACCCGACGCTCGCGCCCGGCGGCGAGACCGCGGGACGGCTCCTCCGCACCGACGAGGTCGGGGCGCTCGACGCGTACGAGGGCGTCGACGACGGGCTCTACGTCCGGGTCGCCGTGCCGCTCGACGCGCCCGACGGCCACCCCGACGAGGCGACCCTCTACGTCGGCGACCCCGACCGGCTCGACGCGGACGCGACGTGGGCGGGCGACGGCCCGTTCCGCGAGCGGGTGGAGCGGCACGTCGATCGGGCCGACGTCGCCGTCCGTCTCGATCGGGGATCGGCCGTCTGACACGGGTCTGACGACGGATCGAGGTCGACGCCGTCCCACAGTTTCACTTTCACCCCGCCTGGCGGACCTTTTTGTGTCGCCGCCGGCTGTCTCCAGTCGCACGTCACACGCGTGCATTCCCCCACTTCCCTTTCACGCGCTCCATCCCCCGCGAGCGGCGCGCCGGCGATCGCGGACGTGCGTTGACTGCGAGCGCGAACGGACACCGACCGTGAACCGACGACCGCGCGACGTGGGTCGTGAACCGACGACGACCGGAACCGATTAGCCCGCGGCGTCGCCACGGGGGCGTATGATCTCGTTGGCCGACATCGAGGCCGCCCGCGAGCGGGTCGACGGCGTCGCCCGCCACACGCCGCTCGAGCGGTCGCGGACGTTCTCGGAGATGACCGGCGCGGACGTTCACCTCAAGCTCGAGAACTTCCAGCGCACCGGCGCGTTCAAGATCCGCGGGGCGACGAACCGGATCGCGACCCTCCCCCCCGCGGCGCGCGAGGCCGGCGTCGTCACCGCCAGCGCCGGCAACCACGCGCAGGGGGTCGCGCTCGCGGCCGAGCGCGCCGGCGTCGACGCCACCGTCGTGATGCCGAAGTTCGCGCCCGTCTCGAAGGTGAAAGCCACCCGCGGGTACGGCGCGACCGTCCGGCTGGAGGGGATCGACTACGACGAGGCGCAGGCGGTCGCCCACGATCTGGAGCGCGAGCAGGGATTGACGTACGTCCACGCCTTCGACGACCCGGCCGTCATGGCCGGACAGGGCACCCTCGGGTTGGAGATCGCCGACGATCGCCCCGACCTCGACACCGTCGTCGTCCCGATCGGCGGCGGCGGGCTGATCTCGGGCGTCGCGGTCGCGGTCACGGAGCGGCTCGACGACGTCCGCGTCGTCGGGGTCCAAGCGGAGGGCGCCGCCTCGGCGGCCGCGTCGCTGTCGGCGGGCGAGATCCGCGAGATCGAGGGCGTCGACACGATCGCCGACGGGATCGCCACCCGGTCGATCGGCGAGGAGCCGTTCGCGGTCATGCGCGAGTACGTCGACGAGGTGGTGACCGTCGACGACCGGGAGATCGCCTTAGCGCTCACGCTGCTGCTCGAACGCTCGAAGACGCTCGTCGAGGGGGCGGGGGCGGTCGCGCTGGCGGCGACGCTCTCGGAGGCGTTCGACTACGACGCCGACGAGACGATCGTCGCCGCGTTATGCGGCGGCAACATCGACCTCAACCGGCTCGGGACGGTGATCCGCCGCGGGCTCGTCCAGATGGGACGGTACCTCAAGATCACCGTCGACCTGAAGGACCGGCCGGGCGAGCTCGAGCACGTCTCGAGCATCGTCGCGCGTGCCGGCGCGAACGTGTACGCGGTCCACCACGACCGGACCTCGCGGGACGTCGCGGTCAACGCCGCGGAGCTCGAGCTCGAACTCGAGACCGACGACGCCGAACACGCCGCGAGCATCGTCGAGGAGCTGGAGGCCGACGGCTACGAGGTCGAGGTGCTGTCGTAGAAGGCGGAGAACGGACGCTCCGCTCAGTCGTCCGCGGCCGCGGCGTCGACCTCGGCTTCGTGGAGTTCGCCGGCGCGCTCGCGCTCCGAGAGGTAGTCGTCGGCGTCGAGCGCGGCCTTCACGCCCATCCCGCCGGCGGTCACCGCCTGCTGGTAGTGGTGGTCGACCACGTCGCCCGCGCCGAAGATCCCCTCGACCGCGGTCGCGGTCTGTCCCCCGTCGCGGCCGCCCCGCGTCAGGAGGTAGCCCGCGTCGTCGAGCTCGACGCCGGTGTCCTCCAGGTACTCGGTGTTCGGGGTGTGGCCGATGGCGTAGAACACCGCCCCGACGTCGAACTCGTACTCGTCGACCTCGTCGGCGGTCGCCGGGTCCGCGAGCTTCTCCTTGGGGTGGCCGTCGGGGTGCTCGACGAGCGTGACGCCCGCGATCCCCTCCTCGGCCGTGCCGTGGATCTCGGTGAGCTCCGTGTTCTTCAGGATCTCGATCTCGCCGTCGTCGACCTTGTCCATCACGCGCTCGATCCAGACGTCCTCCGCGCGGAACTCCTCGCGGCGGTGCGCGACGTAGACCGTGTCCGCGAACTTGGTGAGGAAGTTGGCCTCCTCCATGGCGGCGTCGCCGCCGCCGACGACGAGCATGTCCTCGCCGCGGAAGAACGCGCCGTCGCAGGTCGCACACGTCGAGAGCCCGTACCCCATCAGGTCGTCCTCGCCGGGGACGCCGAGCGTCCGCGCCGACGCCCCGGAGGCGGCGATCACGGCGTCGGCGGTGTAGACGTCGCCGTTCGTGAGCTCGACCCGGAAGTGCCCCGCGGGCTCCTTCCGTACGTCGTCGACGATCCCGCTCCGGAACTCGGCCCCGAACTTCTCCGCCTGTGCGCGCATCTCGTTGATGAGCTCCGGCCCGGAGATCCCCTCGGGGAAGCCCGGATAGTTCTCCACGTCGGTCGTGAGCGTGAGCTGGCCGCCGGGCTCGTCGCCCTCGATCAACAGCGGATCGTTGTTCGACCGGGCCGCGTAGATGGCCGCGCTCAGCGCGGCGATCCCGCTTCCGGCGACGAGGAGCCGTCGGTGCTCGAGTATTTCGTCGGTCATACTATACTGTTCGTGGCGGCGGGATATGTAGGTTGCGCCCGCGGTTCGCGGGCCGCGGCGAGGGAGGACGCCACGGTCAGTCCGGATACTCCGCGTCGAGCGCCGACGGCGACGTCCCGGCCGGCGGCGTCGGCGGGGCGGAGAGCGCCTCGAAGAACCGCTCGGCGACGAACTCCTCGACGACGTCGGCGAGCGACTCCTCCTCGGCGACGGCCTCCAGGATGCCGAGCGGGACCTGCGCGCCGGCCATGTTGGCGTGTCCGCCCGCGGAGCCCGCCTGCGCGAGCGCGTCCCGGAGCAGTTCGCCCACGTCGAGGTCGGTCCCGCGGGTGCGCGCCGACCCGTAGATCACCCCGTCCATGTAGCCGTAGACGAAGGTCACGGCGATCCCCTCCAGATCGAGCAGCCGGTCGGCCGCCTGCGCGAGCGCGTCGCGGTCCGTGATCTCGCCGACGCAGGACGCGACCGTCGAGCCGCGGACGTCGCGCCGGTCGATCGCGGTCGCGAGCACGCGGAGCGTCTCCGGGCTCACGCTCGGGCTCTCGACCCGGTCGAGCGTCGACTCGTCGACGTGCGGCGTCAGCGACGCGGCGGCCTCGAAGTCCGGGATCGACACCTCGCGGGTGAAATCCCGCGTGTCGATCCGGATCCCGTACAGCAGCGCGGTCGCGAGCGGGCGGTCCGGCTCGATCCCCAGCCGGGAGAGGTACTCCGCGATCAGGGTGCTGGTCGCGCCCGCGTCCGGCCGCACGTCGACGAAGGAGCCCTCGACCGGCCCGCGCGGCGGGTGATGGTCGATCACGACGTCGACGGGCGTCCCCTCGGGCAGCGAGTCGTTGATCCCCGCCCGCGAGTGGTCCACGAGCGCGATCCCGCCGTACGCCTCGAGGTCGGCCCCGTCGACGGTCGAGAGCGAGAGGTCGAGGAGGTTCACCATCGCGCGGTTCTCCTGGTGGGCTATCTCCCCGCCGTAGCAGGGCTCCGCGGGGACGCCGACCGCCTCGGCGATCCGCGCCAGCCCGACCGCGCTCGCGATGGCGTCGGGGTCGGGGTTGTCGTGGGCGACGACGAGGAGCGGCCCGTCGAGGCTCCGTATCGTGCGGATCAGCCGCGGCGGGCGCTCGCTCGAGTCGGACGACCCGGTCCCGGAGGCGACGCCGCCGGGTTCGGGATCGTCGAGGCCGACCGCCTCGCGGACCCGCGCCGTCACCGCCTCGACCGGGTCGACGACGCGGTCCGCGACCGACGCCAGGGCGTCGACCTGCCCCGCGGCCGGCGCGGTGCCGACGTGCGCGACGATCATGGCGTCGGGGTAGCGCTCGCGGGCCGCGGACGCGGCGGCGACGTTCCGGGTCGGGTCGTCGCCGGCGACGAGCACGACGGCGGCGTGCTCGGGAAACGCCGACGGGTCGGTCGGGTCGGCCTCCACGGTCGCCACGTTGCGGTCGCGTAGCGTCGAGGCCCAGCCGGCGTCGTCCGTCACGGCGAGGAACTTCCCGGAGCCCTCGGCGACGCCCTCGACGAGGGCGCTGCCGACCGCGCTACAACCGAGCAGCAGACGCCGGACCATGTGCGTCGACAAAGAGGACGCCGACGCAAAACGCTGCCGTCCGCGTCGCCGGGCTCACTCGAGCCGGTCCGGCTCGGTCGCGGCGGCGACGACGTCCACCGCGGCGCGGTTCTCGGCGACGTCGTGGACCCGGACGAGGTCGGCCCCGCGCTCGGCCGCGAGCGCGGTCGCGGCGACCGTCGCGTGTTCGCGGTCGTCCGGCCCGAGGCCGACGGCGTCGTACAGCGACTTGTAGGAGTGGCCGACCAGCACCGGGCAGCCGAGCGCCGCGAACTCGTCGACCCGGCCGAGCAGCTCGAAGTTCTCGGCGGCCGACTTGCCGAACCCGAGTCCGGGGTCGACGATCACGCGGTCCCGGTCGATCCCCGCCACGTCGGCCAGCGCGAGCCGTTCGCGGAGGTCGGCGATCACGTCCGCGACCACGTCGTCGTACTCCGGGTCGGCGTCGGGGTCGACGGGGGCGTCGACGCTGTGCATCACGACGACGGGACACCCGGCGTCGGCGACGACCTCGCGCATCCGGGGGTCCTCCAGCCCGGTCACGTCGTTTATCACGTCCGCGCCCGCCTCGAGCGCCGCCTCCGCGACCGCCGGCTTCCGGGTGTCGACGGAGACGAGCACGTCGCCGTCGGCGACCGCGGGGACCTCCCGGACCGCGTCGATCGCCGGGACGACGCGGGCGATCTCCTCATCGACCGGCACCGCCTCCGCGCCCGGCCGGGTCGACTCGCCGCCGACGTCGATCACGTCGACGCCGGCCGCGACCATGCGCTCCGCCCCCGCGACCGCGTCCGCGAGCCCCTCGTGGCGGCCGCCGTCGTGGAAGGAGTCGGGCGTCACGTTGAGCACGCCCATCACCGCGGTGCCGTCGGACCAGGGGTAGTCGTCGTCGACCCCGGCGCCCCCGGCAGCCCCCGCGGCGG
>NZ_NHPJ01000086.1 GCF_002252985.1 Halorubrum halodurans
CGCCGCCGACCCCGACCGCCCCCGCGTCCTCCTCGACGTCATGTGCGGCGCGCTCGCGAGGTACCTCCGGTTCTGCGGGTACGACGCGGCGTACGCGCTCGAGGAGGGGATCGAGGACGACGACCGGCTCGCGGCGCTGGCCGCCGAGGAGGGGCGGACCCTCCTCACCCGCGACCGCGACCTCGCCGCCCGCGTCGACGACTCCCTGCTCCTCACCGAGCGCGACGTGCTCGACCAGCTCCGCGAGGTCGCCGACGCGGGCTATCCGGTCTCGATCGCGACGGAGCCGACCCGGTGTGGCGCCTGTAACGGCCCGCTGGAGCGGGTCGACGGGGCGGTCGATCCCCCGTCGTACGTCCCCGACGACCCCCGCCCACGCTGGCGGTGTCGCGACTGCGACCGGTGGTTCTGGAAGGGGAGCCACTGGGCGTCGGTCGCCGAGCGGGTGGCGGGGATCGGCGCGGACGGATAGCCGGTCGTCGACCCCTCGTCGTCGCTCCCCCGTCGTCGCTCCCCCGTCGTCGCCCCGAGCGCAACCCGTATGCCTCGCCCGCCCGTACCGCGGGCCGATGGAACTGGAGCGGGCCGTCGACCGGCTGGAGGCGATCGTCGACCGCGTCGAGGAGGAGGAGATGCCCGTCCCCGTCCGGGAGGTGTGGGCGTTCGGCGACGTGGCGCTCGGGCTCGACCCGATAGAGCGGCTCGACGTCTACCTCACCAAGGACGTGCTGATGGAGAGCGACGCGGACGCCGCGGCCGACTTCGAGGCGGAGTACGGGGTCAAGGGGGTCGGATCGACGGTCCGCGCGTCGTGGGCCGAGGCGAATCCCGACCGCGTGCGCGCCAGCGACAACGGGTACGCCGCCCCCGAGAAGTGTCTCGCGGCCGAGCTGCTCGCCGGCATCGACGCGGACGCCGCCGGCTCCGACGCCGACGCCCCGATCCACCTCGAGGTGTGTAACGCGAGCTTCGGGGACAACGTGACCCGGCGGCTGAAGGGCGCGCTCGCTCGGGAGGCGTACGACGAGGTGCTCGACCCTCGCGGCGTCTGTCTGTGGGCGGACGGCCGCCGGGACGAGGAGGCCCTCTCTCGGCTCCGGGCGGCGTCGTTCGCGATGCCGACGCTGCCGGCCGCGCTCTCCTCGCTCGGCGTCGACGACGACGTCGCCGGGGCGGTCGCCGACGCCCTCGCGACAGAGCGCGCCGACCAGAGGGGGTCGTCCGTGCGCGGCGACATGGTGTAGCGGGGGCGGGCCTCCGAACCGGGACGGTCCGACGATTTCCGCGACCCGACTCCTTTTGGGACCGATCCGCGTGGGGACGGTATGCCCACCCCGACCGACCGCGTCCGGAACGCGGACCGATCGAGCATCCGCGTGATGTACGACCTCGCGGAGGAGCAGGGCGGCGACCTCGTCAGACTCGAGGTCGGCGAGCCCGACTTCGACACGCCCGAACACGTGATCGACGCGGCCGCGGACGCCGCCCGCGGCGGCGCGACCCACTACACCCCCAACGCCGGGCTGCTCGACTGCCGCCGGGCGATAAGCGACACGCTCGCGCGCGACTACGGCGTCGAACACGACCCCGACGAGGTCGTCGTGACCGTCGGCGGGATGGAGGCGCTCCACCTGGCCACGCTCGCGACCGTCTCGCCGGGCGAGGAACTGCTCGTTCCCGGTCCGACCTGGCCGAACTACGCGACGCAGGCGACGCTTGCCGGCGGGACCTTCCGTGAGGTTCCCATGCCCGCGGAGACCGGGTTCGCCCTCGACGCGGACCGCACCATCGACGCGATGAGCGACGACACCGCCGCGGTCGTGCTCACCACCCCCTCGAACCCGACCGGCCGGGTCTTCGACCCCGAGGAGTGCCGGGCGGTCGTCGAGGCCGCCGCCGACCACGACGCCTACGTGATCGC
Organism: Halorubrum halodurans; assembly: GCF_002252985.1. Lineage (GTDB taxonomy): Archaea > Halobacteriota > Halobacteria > Halobacteriales > Haloferacaceae > Halorubrum > Halorubrum halodurans. The sequence goes on from NZ_NHPJ01000086.1 coordinate 1,922, forward strand.
CGACGAGGTGTACCTCGGGCTCACCTACGACGGCCCCGCCGAGGGCATCGCCGCCTACACCGGCCACCCCGACCACGTGTTGACCGTCGGCTCCTGCTCGAAGCGGTACGCCATGACCGGCTGGCGGCTCGGCTGGCTCGCGGGCGACGCCCACGTGATCGACGACGTGACCCGCGTCCACGAGTCGACGACCGCCTGCGCGTCGAGCGTCGCCCAGCACGCCGCCATCGCCGCGCTCACCGGCCCGCAGGAACCCTACGAGGCGATGTACGACGCCTTCCGGGAGCGCCGGGACCTCGTGGTCGACCGCGTCGAAGAGATCGACGGCCTCTCGTGTCCCCGGCCGGAGGGCGCCTTCTACGCCTACCTCGACCCCGGCCTCGACGCGCCCGCGATCGACGTCGCGAAGTTCCTCCTCGAGGAGCACGGCGTCGTGCTCGCGCCCGGCGACGGCTTCGGCGACTCGACGCCCGGCCGGCTCCGCCTCTCCTTCGCGAACTCCACGGAGCGGATCGAGGAGGGGTTCGACCGGATCGAGGCGGGATTGGCCGAGTACTGAGGTTCGGATCCTCGTTTCGATATTTGAATCGGATTCGCGTGCGAAAATCTCGGTCGTCGGAGAGTGTGTATTGACCACTGAGGGTTTTGCCAGCGCAGAGAAAGGTTCCGATAGTCGTACGAGATACAGCGTGCGAATCTTATATGACGGTTTGTTGTTTTTGCGGGTGATGTAATCGAACGATGTGCCGCCTATACTAGTTGATCTATAGTCGTGGATTATCTGGTGGATAGCATCTTCTATAATATACTATATAAGTTACAATATTTTCTCGACACGATCTTATTTTAATAGGTTCGGCGTATTCAACGGCATGAGATTATTACCAGTCCGTCAGTTGCTGTTGACCCGATTTTGAATCTAGGGAACTGAGTACGTCATCAACAGTTTTGACCGCGGTCACGTTCTCATGATCACGCATCATATCCAAACCAGTAACTGGCTCAGCGTCAACATCTGAGGCAGGTATGAATACTTGCTTCCCTTGATCAAGCGCTATCTCAAGTTGAGCCATAGATCCGCTGTCTTCTCCTGCGGCTGCAATGATGATGGCTGAACTACTTGCGGAATTCGTCCGATTTCGAAAAATAAAACTCCCGCGTTCAGGTGTCTCTTCCGGAAAGCGGTGAGAAACAACTAATCCATTCTTTCGAACTTGCTCATAGAGGTCGCTGTGTGCTCCCGGATAGGGGTTGTTATGACCACTTGGGGAGACAATGAGTGTGTCCCGGCCGACCTCTAGCGCAGCCTCGTGCGCGGCTTTGTCAACACCGAAAGCACCCCCACTCACGATACAGTACCCATTTTCAGCCAACCCAGCACTCAGGTCTGTAACCCACTCCAGTGTTTTAGATGACGCATCCCTAGAGCCAGCAAACGAGATCGAAGACGCCGTCAATAGCTCCGACTCACCGCAGTGGAAGAGTTTCAGCGGGCTATGCTGTTCGCGCAGAGACTCCGGATATTCGGCATCAAGAGGAGTCAATAGTGAAATTCCGTGCTCAGCAGCCTCAATAATTCTGTCAGTATAACTCGCTATCTGATCATCAAGATTTCGTAATTGGCGATGGGTATCTTCATCAATATAGTGGAGCTGTGTAAAGGTCTCATATGATGAGTCAAATACGGCGTTGATATCGCCTGCAACATCAACCATGGCGAGTGCTCGTTTCCGCCCAACACCACTCAGTTCAGTTAACGTGAGTAACTTCGCTTGCCTCGTCGGATCAGAATCCATGTTCTATTTGTTCTTTTACTGAATGTTCCGGATTCCAAAGCTTGCGTCTTTTACTCTCCGTATACGTGCTGGAAAGACCGAGACAGGTGGCTATCACTTGTTTTGCGCCTTGAGTAAGTAGCTGATTCGTGCCGATAGTTAATGAGGCACCAGTTGTACACACGTCGTCTAAAATGATGACCGTATCATCATTCAGATCAGCTCTTGTCTCGATACTTCCGACCTGATTCGCCCACTTCTCTTTTCTATCTGTGAGCTGTTTCTGACTTGTCCTAGGTTCTGAACGGTAAAGCAGTGGTTTGTACTCAAATTCACGCTGCTTAGCAACGATCTCAGCGAGGTTTACCAACTGTTCATGATAGCCACCTGATGAGCTTGGGTACACGGTGATGTAGTCTGGGTGTATGTCACCCTTGACTCGTGTATCGATAAAACCCTGTAGTTGATTGACGAAGTACTGACAGTGTGACTCATCATCTTCCTTCGCAAACTCCACAATTTTACGAGAATGTCCTGTCTCCCTACCGACGAGATACTCACCCACCGCAAAAACATCCGCTCGCGTGAGGTCTGCGTACTCTGGCGGCAATTCCGGTTTCACATAGAGTTGTGCCTTGGTCTCTTCCTCTACGTGTCTCGGGTCCTGTACATAAACATCCGACGAGGATTGATCGGCCTCAGCTACATTACTACGAGAGGCCGTGGATGACTGAGTGTTGATAACTTCAGGCTCTACTGTTTTTCCGTGAGCGGTTAGTACCGACTCCTGAGCATCTGTATTCTCATTCGACGGATCAACTATCGGGGCCCTTGATGAACCCTTCTCTGTATTAGATATCTGTTCTCGTGCGTTCTCGAATTGTTCTTCAGTATCTACACCGCCCGCACAGTCAGTACACTGATTACTAGCTGAATACATCACCCGAGGAAGTGTTCGCTGACATGACTCGCATGTGAACGTTTTTGCCATGTGAACCAGTCACCGTCCAGCTAAAATAGTTAGAGTTCTAAAATAAATAGTTTTATTGGTTGATCTCGAATACTGGATGTCTGATTCATCCGAATTAGTATGAAATCAACAATAATCGACTTCTGAATCTACCCTCTATATTTCGCACGGATTTTATTTCGATTAAGCAACAAACCGTGGTTCCTCGGGATACGTTTCTCATCTGTACTGGATGGATCGGTCTCTCTAGTCTCGGAGTTCTGCCGTGATTTGACCGTCTCCTCGCCGATCAGCCCATCAGTTCGCCGCCGTTCACGTTCAGCGTCTCGCCGGTGACGAACCCCGCGTCCCGGAGGTAGGCGGCCGCCTCGGCGATGTCCGCCGGCCGACCGAAGCGGTCGACGGGGATCGCCTCGAGCTGTTCGCGCTCCTCCTCCGGCGTCCGGTCGCCGGTCATGTCCGTCTCGACGTGGCCGGGCGCGATGGCGTTCACCCGCACGTCGGGCGCGAAGTCGGCGGCGTGGCTCCGGGTGAGAGACAGCAGCGCCCCCTTCGAGGCGGCGTAGTGGCACTCGATCGGCGCGCCGGTGTGTGCGAGGATGGAGGAGACGTTCGTTACCGAAGGCTCGTCGTCGGAACCGCGAAGGTACGGGAGCGCCGCCTTCGTGGTGTTGAACGCGGAGTTGACGTTCACGTCCATGACCCGGTCGAAGTCGGCGGGATCCAACTCCTCGGTGTACACGTGCTGGTCGATCCCGGCGTTGTTGACGACGTGGTCGACGCCGCCGAACGCGTCCGCGGCGGCCTCGACCAGTCCGGCGGCCGCCTCGGGATCCGAGACGTCCGCCCCGACGACGACCGCCGCTCGCCCTCGGTCCCGGACCTCGGCCGCCACCGACTCGGCGGCGTCCTCGCTCGTGTGGTAGTTGACGGCGACGTCGTAGCCGTCCTCGGCGAAGCGAAGCGCGATCCCGCGACCGATACCCCGCGACGACCCCGTCACGACTGCGGCTGGCATGTCTCTCCGGTCCGGCCCGACCGACTTCGTCCTTCCGGACCCGGCGAGGGAGGGGCGGGAAGCGACGGCCCGCACGCTACCGACCTCGACTCGCCGTCACCGAACCCGCCCCACCGTCACCTCGAAGGGAACGAGCTCGACGCGCTCGTACTCGCGGTCGCGCATCGCCGCGACGACGTCGCGGCCCATCTCCCGCCAGCGACGCCGGAGGTCGTCGTACGCCGCCGGCGACAGTACCTCGCGCAGCTCCGCCCGGTGGTCGTCGAGCCCCGCGCCGGACGCCTTCCGGGCGGCCGACTCGAGGGCCGGCTCGGCGTACGGCGGGGCCGTTCGCTTCTCGTGGAGGTACCGCCGGGTTCGGACGTCGACGAGGCCGGTCTCCGCGAACAGCGACCGGACGCGGTCGCCGAGGGCCACGTTGGTGTCCACCCCGGCGAGGTACGCCTCCCGTGCCTCCCGCTCGAGGTCGGCCTCGGCCTCGACCGTCGAGGAGACGGCCACCTCGGCGTTGTTCGGCTCCACGGCCGCGATGCGGTCGCCGGAGACCCGTGCGAGTTCCCGCACCGCGTCCGCCGGCTCGGGCAGGTTGACCAGCAGCGCCTGGCAGGCCGCGAGGTCGACGGCGTCGTCCCGGACGGGGAGCCGGGTCGCGTCGCCGGCGGCGTAGGACGCGGACACGGACGTCCCCTCGCGGGCGACCGCCAGCAGGTCCGCGTCGGCGTCGACGCCGATCACGGTCGCGTCCGGTCCCGTCTCCTCCACGAGCACGCGGGTGAACTCGCCCGTCCCGCAGGCGACGTCGAGGACGCGCTCGCGGTCGCCACACGAGAGGTCCGCGAGCGCCTCGCGGCCGCCCTCCCACATCCCCTCGCGGGTGTACTCGAGGTACTCGGCCGAGAACCGTCTCACGGCCGTCCCTCACCGAGGCTCATTCGTGGCGGAGCTCGCGGACGCGGTCGATGTTCCACGCGAAGCTCTTGCCGTCCTCCGTCGGCGTCTCCAACACGAACGGGACGTCCGCGAGGTCGGGGTGGTTGATCACTCGCTCCATCCCCTCCTCGCCGATGAGCCCCTCCCCGACGTGGGCGTGCTCGTCCTTGTTGGTGCCGCAGGCGTGTTTCGAGTCGTTGAGGTGGATACACTTCAGATGGTCGAGCCCCACCACGTCGTCGAACTCCGCGACCGTCTCGTCGACCGCCTCGGCCGTCGAGAGGTCGTAGCCCGCCGCGAACGCGTGGGCGGTGTCGATACAGACGTCGACGTCGGTCTCCGTCCGGTCGATGACGCCCGCGAGGTGTTCGAACTCGCCGCCGAGCTTCGTCCCCGCGCCCGCGTCGCTCTCGACCAGGATCGTCACGCCCTCCGGGACGTCGACGTCGTCGATGACGCTCGCCGCGTTGTCGAGGCCGCCCTCGACGCCCGCGCCGGTGTGGGCCCCGAGGTGGACGTTCACGTAGGGGATCCCGAGCGCGTCGGCGGCGTCGACCTCCCGTTGCATCGACTCCAGCGACTTCTCGCGGAGCCCCTCCTTCGGCGTACAGAGGTTGACGAGGTAGGAGGTGTGGATGACCCACGGCCCGTCGAGGTCGCGTTCGGTGTGCTCGCGGAACTGTGCGGCCTCCTCCTCGTCGAGGTTCGGGTCCTCCCACACCTGCGGGGAGTGGGTAAAGATCTGTCCGCAGTTGCCGCCGAACTGCGTCTGTCTGAACACCGCGTTCGCGATGTTTCCATGTGGTGGGGTCTCGGGATCGTTGGACGCTCTCGACGTGGAGATGGAGACGTGCGCGCCGACCTTTAGGCTCATACGAGCGGTAGACGGTCGAGGGGAAAAGCCGCTTCGGAAGGCGCCGCCCGGACCGCTCAGCGGTCGCCCGGCCGCGACCGAACCCAGCCGTCGTCGCGGTATCGCTCCGCGACGAGATCGCGCGCGCGCTCGAGTTCGGCGTCGGTCCACGAGCCGTCCCGGTCGAGCGAGCCGCCTTCGTCCGAGGGTCCGTCTCCGGGCCCGCCCTCCCTCTCGGCCTCCGCCTCGATCCCCGCCTCGACCCACGACGCGAGCGACGCCTCGAGCGCCGCGACCGCCTCCGCGCGGTCGACGTCGGCCAGCTCGTCGATACCGACGACGCGCTCCCGGAACGTCTCCGGATCCACCGGCGGGTCCGCGAACGCGTCGAGGTGTGCCGCCGCGTCGACCGAGAAGGAGAGCGAGCCGTGCTGGATCACCGCGTCGCGGGTGCGGTACTGCGCGTTGCCGGCGACCTTCCGGCCTGCAGCGACCACGTCGTGCGCGGGGTGGAGCTCCCGGAGGTAACACGCCGGGTGGTACAGCTCCGGGACCGCCTCCTCGACGTAGTCGGCGTCGATCCCGAGGCGGGCGAACGCGTCCAGGATCGGCTCACACAGCAGGTGGTAGGCGTCGAGGAGGTCTCCGGGCACGTCCCCGGCGGGGACGGCGATCGAGTAGGCGACGTCGCCGTACGAGTCGTGGACGATCCCGCCGCCGCCGGTCCGCCTGCGGGTGACGTCGACGCCCGCGCGCTCGCAGGCGTCCCAGTCGACCGTCTCCGGGTCCTGCCCGTAGCCGAGCGTGAGACAGGTCGGGTCCCAGCGGTAGGTGCGGACCGTGGCGGGTCCGCCGCCGCTCGCGGTCTCGGCCGCGACCTCGTCGAGCGCCATCTGGGTCGGCCCCGGACGGGCCTCCTCGCGGATCAGCCGCCACTCGCCTGCCGGCGCGGTCATGTGTTCCCGTCCACGCGGCGCGCCGAAAGCGGTTGCGTTCGCGGTCGGCCGCGACTCAGTGTCCGCCGCCGTCCGTCTCGATCGTCGTCTCCGCGTACTCGATGCCGGCCTCCTCGAGGAACGACGCCAACGTCTCCATGCCGCGGTCGAAGTCGAAACCCACCCCGTCGATGTGGGCGTTGCCGGTCTCGGTCGGCTCGAGCTCCCAGTGGGCGTGAAGCTCGATCCGTCCGTCCTCGCCGCGCCAGCCGCGGAGGTGCGTCTGCCACCAGCGATACGTCGTCCCGTCGACCGCCCGCTCCTCGTACACCACGCGGGCGAGGTTCAGGACCTCGCCGCGCTCGTAGTAGGAGAACTCCCAGTTCGGTGCGAAACTGAACGCGCCGAGGTCCCGTTCGAGCTCCGGGACGGTCCGGTCGACGACGAGATACTCCCCGGACGGCCGCGACGCCGTGAACAGTGCCTTCCGCAGCTGGCGGTACGCGGTCCGAACGGCGTCGAACGGGACGTTGACGACGTCCCAGAGGTTGATCCCCGTCATCTACCCGACCGAGAACGACGCGGGTCCGGTCGGAGCCGGGACGGACGCGGTGCGGTTCGTGGACTCGACTCTCACTCGATATATGTTCATAGCTACCAATCACCACTAACGTATTTAATTCCGTACGTCACACCCCTGATGGACGGAGAAACTACGCCTCAGGCGTCTGAAGCCGTCTCCCGTGGATGTGCCGGCCCTCCGTACCGAATTCACCGCTCACGCCCCGCGGGGATGAGAAGAGCCATCGAACGACACGTCCGATCGACGGGTCGAGGGCTGGCCGGTCGACCCGACCGGTCGTGTCGTACTCGGTCTCACGACGAGTCGCGGAGAGGGCGCTTCAGCACGAACGAGTACCTGGAACCCGCCTTCCACGCCGCGACGCTCCCCTCGTGGATCTCACCCGAGGAGTACACGCGCTCGTCGTCGAACGCGATCACGTGCCGGGGCCAGGGGTACGGGAGGTTCCAGCAGAACCCGATCCCGATCCCGTCGCGGTCGTGCGCGACGGCCCACGAGAGCGCGACGAGCGCGTAGTCCTCGCAGTCCCCGCGGTCCGCCTCGACGCACTCGCGCGGCCGCCGCGCGAAGTCCCGGAAGCCGTTCCACGGGTCCTGCGTCCAGTCGTACTCCGACCGGGACCACTCCGCGAGGTCGAACTCCTCCCACCGCTCGTCGCGGTCGACGTAGCGACCGGGTGCGAGGAAGGTGAACGGCGTCCACCGCCGGAGGTCCATGGTCGCCGGTACGCGGCCAACCGTGGTAACGGTACGGGTTCAAACGACTCCTCGGACGGCGCTTCCCGTCTCATGTTCGTTCGACGTATCGAACTCGATTTTATATCGCGAAATATGATTTACCGACCGCACGTTTCGAACGCGGTCCCTTTTAGGAATCCCCGGAGTAGGGCCCGTATGGTACGCAACGTCGCCGGGGAGATGGCGGAACTCGACCCCGAGGACTTCTATCTCCTCTCGGGCGTCGAGCAGGGGATGCGCTTCTCCGAGTGGGTGCGCCGCGACAAACTGCCCGACTACGCCGACCTGACGGCAGAGGAGATCGCCTACCGGATCGACCGGTGTCTCGACCGCGAGCTGATAGAGCGGAAGACGCTCCAGTACGAGGGGTACCAGCTCACCTTCGAGGGGTACGACGCGCTCGCGCTCCGGACGTTCTCCGAGCGCGGGACCATCGACGGGGTCGGCTCCCCGCTCGGGCTCGGCAAGGAGGGCGACGTCTACGAGGTCCAGTCGTTCAAGCCCCTCGCGTTGAAGTACCACCGGGAGGGGTACACCAACTTCCGGGCGGTCAACCGTGAGCGGGAGTACACCGCCGACCGCGACCACGTCTCCTGGATGTACACCGCGCGCAAGGCGGCCGAACGCGAGTACGAGGCGATGGAGGCGCTGTATCCCGACGTGTCGGTTCCCCGGCCGGTCGACCACAACCGCCACGCGATCGTGATGGACAAGTTCGGCGGCGTCGAGCTCGCCCGCGCCAAACTCGAGCCCGAACAGGCCGCGGGCGTCCTCGACCTGATCTACCGCGAACTGGTGACCGCCCACGACCTCGGCTGGGTCCACGCGGACGTGTCCGAACACAACGTCGCCGTCGCCGAGGACGGCGTCACGGTGTTCGACTGGCCGCAGGCGGTCCCGATCGACCACGAGAACGCCCGCGAGTTTCTCGAACGCGACGTGGCCAACCTGTTGCGCTACTTCGGCCGGAAGTACCCCCACGAGATCGACCGCGACGCCGACACCGCCGCGATCGCCGCGGCGATCGCCGACGGCTCCTTCGAGACGGTCCGGGCCTTCGAGGAGTAATAAACTATATGCCGCGATAGAGAATCGGGGGATCGCGGCGGGCGGCCCGTCGCGTCCTCGTCGGACAGCCGGGCTCGGTCGGGAGGCTCCGATCAGTGGCCCATCGCTCCGCCGAGGGGTTGATAGTGCGGGAGCATCGGGTGGGGGAGGTGGACGCCGACCGCCATCAGGCCGTGTGCCACCAGGACGTATCCGAGGACGACGAACGCGAGCCCCAGGAGTCGGTGGAGTCGCCGGCGGTGGACGGCGTCGACGGACTCGACGAGCGTGCCGTACGCGAAGACGGCCGGTATCGTCCCGACCCCGAGCGCTCCGAGCGCGACGAACCCGGAGACGGCCGACCCGGTGGCGAACGCGTACAGGTACGCCGGGTACAGTATCGGACAGGGTAACAACCCGTGAAGCGCGCCGAGACCGACGATCCCCGGTCCCGCCACGTATCGATCGACGCGAACGGCGATCCAGTTCGTCACCCGCCGGACGCCAGGGATCCCGATGCCGGCGGCGCCGCCGAGAAGGTACCGCCCCCCGGACGCGAGGATGAAGGCGCCGACCACGACGCCGACGCTCCCGCGGACGAGGTCCGCGATCGCCGTCAGTTCCGCCGTCGTCACGAACACGATCCCGCCGAGCGCTCCGAACGCCGCGCCGAGGAGCGCGTAACTGAGCGCTCGTCCGACGTTGAACAGCGCGTGCTGGCGGACCTCGTGGGTCGTCAGGTGGCCGCGGCGGCCGGCGGCGGCCTCCGCCGTCGCCCCGCCGTCGGGACGCGGAGTCATCCGCTCGGCGTACATCGTCACCAACGGTCCACACATGCCGATACAGTGTGCCCCGCCGAGCACCCCGATGGTGAGAAACAGGAGCACGTCCACGCGGAGGACTGGTTGTACCATGATGGCTCGTTCGATCGCTTCGCGTGGCCGCTTATTGCCGGTTCTGGTGCGATCGCCGAACGCGGACGCGGCGACGACGGACGCCGATCCCCTCCCGATCGGACCGGCTCCGGGTTCGCGTCCGCGCAGGTCGACGCGCGCCGGGTCCGCTCCGGGGTCGCGGCGCGGCTCCCGGCGGTCGTCTCCCGATCAGGTCGTCTCGTTCGAGGCGTCGGCGCCGGACCCGAACGGCCGACGCTTCACGAGGTGGCGCCGGAGGTATCGGTAGACGGGATACAGGTAGTCCTCGATGCGGCCCGAGACGTCGCTCGTCCCCGCGTACACCAGCACGGGAACGTCGGCCCCGCGGGCCAGCGTGATGACCCGATCTGGGGTGCTCCCGAACACCCACCGCCGGAGTCGGCGGTCGCGGGTCGCGCCGATCAACAGGAGCCCCCCGTTCCGCTCCGCGGTCGAGACCAGCCCCTCCGCGATCGTCTCGGCGGTCACGTTGTGGACCGAGACGGATTCGACGTCGGTGAGCGCGCCGACCGTCCGTTCGACGGGCTCCGCGCCGCCGTCGCGTTGCGGGTCGATGCTGATGACGTGGATCTCCGCGCCCTCGCTTCCCAGGCGGTTGATGAACGGCAACAGCGCCGTGTGGTGTGGCCCCCCGCCCGCGCCGAGGTTGATCGTGGTGAGATCGTCGATCGCGTCGACGTTGCTCGTGAAGAACACGTCACAGGGCGCCTCGTACTCGACGGTCTCGGCGATGTCCTGGTGTTCCTCCGGGTACCCCATCAGGATGCGGTCGGCCCCGTCGTCGCGGGCAGTCTGGAGGATGTCGAACGCGACGTCCTGACAGACGTGCCCCTCGACCGTGTACTCGACGCCGATCTCCGCGTCGGAGTCGCGGAGCAGGTCGTCGATGCGCTCGATCCGCTCCTGGGCCGTCTCGCGGACCATCTCGTTCGGCGTCTGTTCGGGGATGTGCGTGACGTTCAACACCTGGACGACCGGGTCGCGGTCGGTCCCCCTCGCGATCCGCTCGGCGAGCTTGACGTACGGCACGACGCGGCTCGGGCGCGCCACGGAGACGAGGATCCGGAACCGGTCGTCGTCCGTCCCCTCCCTGCTCGTCGCCGCACATCCCGATGGGGGCCGGCGGCGGGGGGC
>NZ_NHPJ01000020.1 GCF_002252985.1 Halorubrum halodurans
ATGAGTGGCGAGGCGGCGAACCGCGGTTCCCAGAGGATCGCTCACTCCAGTACTTCCCGGTACGCGGGTGGGCTTAACTTCCGTGTTCGGAACGGGTACGGGTGTGCCCCCACCGCTATGGCCGCCTTCATGCTGACTCCCGGACTCGAACCGGAACTCTCCATCAAGAGAGACCCCTGTGTCAGTGGCTCGTCTCTTCACGACCGTGTATGCGTGCGATCCAGTTACCGCCTGAACTCATACCAGTGTGGAACCGTCCAGTGACCGTATGACTGTGGCTTCGGTCTGTTAGTGCTCGTGGACTCAACGCCTCGTTGCCTCGGCGCGTACATCCCGAGTCTATCTACCTCGTCTTCTACGAGTGACCTCGGTGGTACTTCTTTTCCATGTGGGTTTCGAGCTTAGATGCGTTCAGCTCTTACCCCGTGTCGCGTGGCTACTCGGCATCTGCCCTTCCGGACAACCGATACACCAGTGGCGACCGGTCGTAGTTCCTCTCGTACTATACGACCGTTCACGTCAAGTACCATTACACCCCCAATAGATAGCAGCCGACCTGTCTCACGACGGTCTAAACCCAGCTCACGACCTCCTTTAATAGGCGAACAACCTCACCCTTGCCCGCTTCTGCACGGGCAGGATGGAGGGAACCGACATCGAGGTAGCAAGCCACCCGGTCGATATGTGCTCTTGCGGGTGACGACTCTGTTATCCCTAAGGTAGCTTTTCTGTCATCTACGGGCCCCATTCCGGAGCCTCGTAGGTTCGCTAGACCACGCTTTCGCGTCAGTGTCACTCGTTGGGAATGACACTGTCAGACCATCTTGTGCTCTTGCGCTCTTCGCCGGGTTCCCGACCCGGCTGAGATGATCTTCGGGCGCGCTCGATATCTTTTCGAGCGCGTACCGCCCCAGTCAAACTGCCCGGCTACCGGTGTACTCCTCCCGGAGTGAGAGTCGCAGTCACCGACGGGTAGTATTTCAATGCTGACTCGGCGACGCGCTGGCGCGCGCACCTGTGTATCGTCTCCTACCTATGCTGCACATCGGCGACCACGTCTCAGCGACAGCCTGCAGTAAAGCTCTATAGGGTCTTCGCTTCCCCTTGGGGGTCTCCAGACTCCGCACTGGAACGTACAGTTCACCGGGTCCAACGTTGGGACAGTGGCGCTCTCGTTTATCCATTCATGCAAGCCGCTACTGAAGCGGCAAGGTACTACGCTACCTTAAGAGGGTCATAGTTACCCCCGCCGTTGACGGGTCCTTCGTCCTCTTGTACGAGGTGTTCAGATACCCGCACTGGGCAGGATTCAGTGACCGTACGAGTCCTTGCGGATTTGCGGTCACCTGTGTTGTTATTAGACAGTCGGAGCGCCCGAGTCACTGCGACCTGCTCCAAAGAGAGCAGGCATCCCTTCTTCCGAAGGTACGGGACTAACTTGCCGAATTCCCTAACGTCGGTTCTCCCGACAGGCCTTGGCTTACACTGCCAGAGCACCTGTTTCGGATCTCGGTACGGACATCATGCTCGTCTTTTCACGGGCCCTATGTACGGCTGACTTGCGCTGTCTCGCGCTTCTCTCGCTTCTTACCGTGACGGTCTCCACGAGGTTCCACGATTCGACCGGGCGAACGCCCGGCTCAGCTGTCCACACGGCGTCGACTTTGAACGCATGATGGCACTGGAATGTTAACCAGTTTCCCGTTGACACAGTCGAGTTGCGGTGTGTCTTAGGACCGGCTGACCCTCGGCTGAACGGCAGTGCCGAGGAACCCTTGCTCATCAGGCCGTCGAGGTTCTCACCCGACTATCGCTGCTACTGTGACCAGGATTGTCGTTTCTGAACGGTCCACGCGAGCTCTCGCCCGAGCTTCCATCCGAACAGAACGCCGACCTACGCGGTTATCCTTTCACGGATACGGCCAGGTCTCGGTGGTAGATTTGAGCCCCGATCATTTTGGGCGCCTCAAACCTCGGCCGGTAAGCTGTTACGCTTTTCTTAGAGGGTAGCTGCTTCTAAGCTCACCTCCCGGCTGTTTAGGGCTTGAGACCACCTTCGAATCGCACTTAATCTACACTTTGGGACCTTAACCCGGCTCTGGGTTGTTCCCCTCACGGTACACAGGCTTACCCCGCGCACCGGACTCCCTTCGTCTACGGCGCCTGCGGGTTTGGAGTTCGACAGGATGGCCGACTCCTCTCGGAGGCGGGTCATCCAATCGGTAGCTCTACCCCGCGGGCTACCTCGGAAGAGGTCATGCTTCGACATGTTTCGGTCGGAACCAGCTGTTGCCAGGCTCGATGGGCCTTTCACCCCTATACACGAATCACGAGAGGATATTGTAGGATACCACCTCTAACGGGCCTCCACGTGGCTTTCGCCACGCTTCACCCTGCTCGCGTATAGATCGCCTGGTTTCGGGTCGCACCCGAATGACTCCCCGCGTTTGGACACGGTGGCCCTCGTACCGAAGTACTGCGGCCGTATCGGTTTCCCTGCGCCTTCCTCGGTTCACGAGTTAGACTCGCCATTCAAGTGCACTCCCTGGGTCGTTTTTCAAAACGCACGACACGACGCCGGCTCGATTCTCTTCCTACTGGGAGATCGCTCTCCGGTCGTTTTGAGAATCGCCTTGTACGCCCTGTCGCTCGATCGCCAACTGATTTCAGGCCCTATTGCACCGCCCTTCTCGGGGTGCTTTTCAGCGTTCGCTCACGCTACTTGTTCGCTATCGGTCTCGAGGAGTGTTTAGCCTTTCCAGGGGATGCCTGGAGCGTTCACAGAGGATATCCGACCCCTGCTACTCTGGATTTGACGCCATCTGTACTGGCTCATCTTACGGGGTTGTCACCCTGTTTCACGCTCCGTTCCAGGAGACTTCAGATGAGCTGTCGAGATTTGGTTGTCAACCCGAACACCACATTGGTCCGAAGACCTTCGGTTTGGGCTGTGTCGCGTTCACTCGCGGTTACTGACGACATCGCGGTTGCGTTCTTTTCCTCCCCTTACTGAGATGTTTCAATTCAGGGGGTTCCCTATTGCGCGTGGCAATTGTAGTACGGATTCCGATTCGGAGATCTCGTGTTCTTTCCCTCCATGCGGGTCCCACGAGCTTTTCGCAGCTTGGCACGTCCGTCGTCGGCTCTCGAGCCGAGCCATTCACCAGCTGGCACAGTAGCCAGTAGTGTGTCAGAGTACCTCATAAGAGGTAGTCCGACTGTATGGTTCACTGACGTTCCACGAACTCGTATGAGTTCAGTGGACGTCTGGATCGCACGTATACACGGTCGTCATTGAATCACGCGTGGCAGCGCGTGTTCGTCGAACCCTTCCCATTCGCGGTTTCCCGGAATGGTGCATCGGTCGTCGTGTCCGTACGGTTCGTCGGTACGCCCTTAAGGGGCACGTTTCGAACCGGCCGGATTGACATGGACTCACTGGGATTCGAACCCAGGGCATCCTCCTTGCAAGGGAGGCACTCTACCGCTGAGCTATGAGCCCACCTCTCCGTGTGGAGAGGGTCTGGGGGGGGTGTGTATGTGTGAGCCGTGGACGTTCGTAGGTGTCCGGGGCGGCGGTGGGCCGGACTCCGTGGTTGGACGCATGCGAAGTGAATGAGTGGTGACCGTTCGTGTGAACGGTCGGAAGGTAAGATGAGCTCGCCCAGGGGGCGAGTCTCGGGTCTGTGGAGGTGATCCAGCCGCAGATTCCCCTACGGCTACCTTGTTACGACTTAAGCCCCCTTGCGAAGCCCAGATTCGACTCGTGTGACGAGCCTCATCCGGACCTCACTCGGGTGCTTTGACGGGCGGTGTGTGCAAGGAGCAGGGACGTATTCACCGCGCGCTTGTGACACGCGATTACTACCGAATCCAGCTTCATGTGGGCGAGTTTCAGCCCACAATCCGAACTACGATCGAGTTTCTGAGATTACCGTCTCCTTTCGGAGTTGGAACCCTTTGTCTCGACCATTGTAGCCCGCGTGTTGCCCAGCACATTCGGGGCATACTGACCTACCGTTGCCCGTTCCTTCCTCCGTGTTGGCCACGGCAGTCTTCCTACTGTCCCCAACCGCTTCGCAGCGTTGCTGGCAAGTAGGAATGCGGGTCTCGCTCGTTGCCTGACTTAACAGGACGCCTCACGGTACGAGCTGACGGCGGCCATGCACCTCCTCTCTGTGGCTCGTGGCGAGGTCATCAACCTGACCGTCATTACCACAGTCGATGCTGGTGAGATGTCCGGCGTTGAGTCCAATTAAACCGCAGGCTCCTCCGGTTGTAGTGCTCCCCCGCCAATTCCTTTAAGTTTCATCCTTGCGGACGTACTTCCCAGGCGGCCTGCTTAGCGGCTTCCCTACGGCACAGCACCCACTCGTAGTGGGAGCCACACCTAGCAGGCATTGTTTACGGCCAGGACTACCCGGGTATCTAATCCGGTTCGAGACCCTGGCTTTCGTCCCTCACTGTCGGATCCGTTCTCGCGACGTGCTTTCGCCATCGGCGGTCCGTCCAGGATTACGGGATTTCACTCCTACCCCGGACGTACCCGTCGCGCCTTCCGGTCCCAAGCCACGCAGTTTCCACCGGACGGCCACCCGTTGGGCGGGTGGATTTCCCGATGGACTTGCGCGGCCAGCTACGGACGCTTTAGGCCCAATAAGATCGGCCATCACTTGGGCTGCCGGTATTACCGCGGCGGCTGGCACCGGTCTTGCCCAGCCCTTATTCGTCCACCTCCCTACGGTGGACAAAAGCGTAGGCTCTATGCCTACGCACTTGGGATCCCCTTATCGCACTGTCGTGCAGTGTAAAGGTTTCGCGCCTGCTGCGCCCCGTAGGGCCCGGAATCTTGTCTCAGATTCCGTCTCCGGGTTCTCACTCTCATGACCCGTACCGATTATTGGCACGGTGGGCCGTTACCCCACCGTCTACCTAATCGGCCGCAGCCACATCCTTCGGCGCCGGAGCGTTTGACACAGTCCTCATTCCAGGTGGACTGTGGTATACACTATTAGCCTCAGTTTCCCGAGGGTATGGTGCTCCGAAGGGTAGTTTGGCCACGTGTTACTGAGCTATTCGCTACGAGTCTGAACTCGTGCAACTAGCATGGCTAAATCGGATCCCAATAGCAATGGCCTCCGGCAGGATCAACCGGAATGTGTACCCTCGCGCCTGATTCCCGGCACGAGGGGGGTTATGTTGGCGGGTGTTGACGCGTTCGTCAACACACCATTGCATGGTCCAATGTGGAGTCCGGTGCCACCGGCGACCCGGATGACACCGAACGTCCACGGCTCACATCAGATCTCCTCTTACGCCGGAGCGCAGGGGGCGAAATCCTCATCCTTCGCGGACCTGAACGTTGTCCGGCACGGGTCATAAACCCATCGGACTTCGTCGGCCCTGCGAAACCGGGCCGAGTTGAACGGCCCGAGTTCGCGTGTGCGTTCTTCGCGTTTCGTCCGAACCGGGGTAGACATTTAACCCCGTCGGAACGCGTCGACCGGCCGCCGTGGGCGGCCGGCCGCTGTCCCCGCCGCGGGGACCTTCGCATTCCATTCGAATCGCGGTGAACACTTAACCCCGTCGAACTGGACCCGCCACGTCATGCGGTTTCATG
>NZ_NHPJ01000096.1 GCF_002252985.1 Halorubrum halodurans
ATTCTTGTGCTCCGATACGGCTTCCCACGGGCTGGAGGGGGTGACACGCCGGATACGGGAACGACGGGAACCGTATCGGGGCCGACGTGAGTCCGGCGACCCACTCGAGCGATGGTCGGTCGTCGTCGGGACGCCTTCGCTCGTCGGTTCCGTCGTCTCGTGTCTCGTCGTCCCGACCGGGACCGGCGACGGAACCGCGACCGCCGTTCGGGAGCGGCAGGTCGGCGAACCCGGAGCACGTCCGACGGTGCCGCCGGTCGCGGCGGCGGTGTTTCCGACACGGCAACAGGTGCGACGGGGTTTTGGGTGAGGCACCCACGGTTCGAGTCGATCGAGCGCGACGGTACCCGAAACCGGACACCACCCCGATACCGTCTCCGAGCACACCCCGATACCGCCTCCGACCGCCACGTCGACATCGTCTCCGAGCACACCCCGATACCGTCCACGACAGTGACCCCGAACGAACCGATCCGCCGACGATGCTCCCCGCCCTGGTAGCGTCGCTCGCCCTCGACGCCGTCGCCGTCAGTCTACTGGCGTGGGTGACATGGCGAAGCGTGAGGGACCGGTCGCCACCGAACGCGGTCCCCTTCGCGCTCGTGGCCGGCGGCCTGTCACTGTGGGCGTCGCTGTCGTTGCTCTCGGAGTTCCCGAACGCATGGGGGATCGGATCGAACCTCGCCGCGGTCGCACAGGTCGTGCCGGTCGTGTTCCTTCCCGGCGTCTGGGTCGTCTACGTCCTCGGCTATACGGGCCGGGAGACGGGGTTCACCCGGCCGCGGGCGGCGATGTTCGCCCTGCTCGCGTTCCCGCTCGTCGTCGCGGCGGTCACCTTCGGGAGCGACCCCACGGCCGAGGAGCTTCGACGCTCGATAGCGCCGCTCGTCGCGACCGAGCTCGTCCTCCTGTTCGTCGTATACGCCTACGCAGCGGTCGTCTTTCTCCGATACGGGTGGAACCACGGACGGATCTCGCGGACGCAGGTGCTGGTACAGCTCGGAGCGATCTCGGCGCCGTACGTCGTCGGCGGCTGGCTCGACGGAAGCTCCGTCGCCGACGGGGTCACGAGCGGATTGCTGGTCTCCGGGGGTCTACTCGCGGTCGCGATCCGACGCTATCCCGTGTTGACCGGGTTCCCGAAGGCGGAGTACGTCGCCCGGTCCCGAGTCGTCGAATCGCTACGGGAGGCCGTGGTCGTCGTGGACTGGAACGCCCACGTCCTCGACGCCAACGCGACGGCCGAAGACCTGTTCGGCTGGTCGACCCGAGAGGTCGTCGGAACGCCGCTGGCGTCCGCCGTCGAGGGAATGGACGGGGACGACCTCTCGGCCGGAAGCCCGGACAGCGTCTCGCTTCGAACCACGAAGGGCCGCCGCCGGTTCCAGTTCACCGTCTCCGACGTCGAGCGGGAAGCCGGCGAGGGCGACGGCGAGCCGGTCGCGAGGACGATCGTCTTTCGCGACGTGACCGACCGACGGACTCGAGAACAGCGACTCTCGGTACTCAACCGAGTCCTCAGACACAACGCCCGAAACAAGCTCGACGTGATCCTGGCTCACGCGGACCGTATCGAGAACGACGAGCACCGAACGGCGATCCGGAACAGCGCCGCGGATCTCGCCTCCGTCAGCCGAAAGGCGCGGAGCGCGGAGGCCGTGATGGCCGACAGCAGCGGCGCCCCGTCGACGGTCGACGTCGCCGCCGTCGTTCGCGAGGTCGCCGACACGGCTCGCGAGGAGCATCCGGAGAGCAGCGTCTCGGTCACCGCACCGGATCGGTTACGGCTGACCGCCTCCCGGACCGTCGTCCGCCGCCTCGTGACCGAGCTCGTGGAGAACGCGGTCGTCCACTCGGCCGACCCGGCCCGAGTCGACGTCGACGTCGACGCGACCGCCGACGTCCCGGAGCTCCGCGTGACGGACGACGGTCCCGGCATCCCGGAGCGTGAACGCGACCTGTTGACCGAGCCGAGCGAGACCCAGCTCGAACACGGGCTCGGCGTCGGGCTCTGGTTCGTCAACTGGGCGGTGAGCCGGCTCGGTGCCGAACTGGAGTTCGAGTCCGCCGGCGCGACCGGTACCACGGTAGTCGTCCGGTTCCATCGTACGGCCGAACCGACGGCGGAGGGCCCGCGCGACGGCGACCGCGGTGGCGGAGAGGCCCGATAGTGCTGCCGCGTCGAGTTCGACGGCGGACCGAGACCCACGGGAGCCGAAGGAGCGACCGCTCCGCTCGTCTCGCGTGATCCGATCCCACCTCCCGCTCTTCTCGGTCACGACGTTCCTCAGAAGGTCCGGGTGCGAGAATCGAACCCGCGTCTCAGCCTCCACAAGGCTGAAGGATAGTCCACTACCCTAACCCGGACACGCACCCTCACGTATCCCGTTTCGACTGATAACCGTTACGACTCGCGATCGCGCGTGGCACCGTCCCGCGCGGTCGTCGCGCCGACCGACTCCGCCGATCGCTCGCGGGACGCTACGTCCCTCCGTCCGTCGGTTCCTCCTTCCGGAGCCGGACCGTCGAGACGCGGGCGCCGTCGACCGCCAGCACCTCGACCGCGTAGCCGTCAGCCGAGACGACGTCGCCGACCTCGGGCGGTCGACCGAGCCGGTCGAGCACCAACCCGCCGAGCGTGTCGAACCCCTCGCTCGCGAAGTCGACGCCGAGCGCGTCGTTGACCGCCGACAGCGAGACGCCGCCGTCGACCTCGTAGCCGTCGTCGCCGGACCGCCGGATCGAGGGCTCCCGGCCGGGGATGTCGAACCCGTCGCGCAGGTCGCCCACGATCGTCTCGACCGCGTCCTCGATCGTGACGAGCCCCTCGAAGGCGCCCCACTCGTCGATCACGACCGCCAGCTGTCGGCGTTCGTCCTGGAACCGGACGAGCAGCTCCGCGACCGTCGTCGTCTCCGGGACGAGGAGCACCTCGCGGGCCAGGTCGCCGGCGGTCGTGGCGCCCTCGTCGGAGTCGACCGCCCCGAGGAGGTCCTTCACGTCGAGGAAGCCGACGACCCGTCCCTCGTCGTCGGCCGTGACGACCGGGTACCGCGTGTGACCGGCTTCACGCACCGTCTCCCGCAGCTCCGGGACGGTCGCGTCCGTCGGGACGCTCACCACGTCGGGGCCGGGGACCATGACCGTCGTGACCGCGGTGTCGTCGGTCTCGAAGACGCGCTCTATCATCTCCACCTCCGACTCCTCGAGGTGACCCGCCTCGCCGGAGCGGACCAACACCCGCCGGATCTCCCGCTCGTCGAGCGTCTCGTCGGTCTCCGAGGCCGGGGGGATGCCGATCAGGCTGGTGAACGCGTTGGCCGTTCCGTTGAACACGACCAGTCCGGGATAAAACAGGAGATAACAGAGCTTCATCGGCGGCGCGACGAACAGCGAGAGCCGCTCGGCCTCCGCGATGGCGATCGTCTTCGGCGCGAGCTCGCCGAAGACGACGTGGAGGAACGTGATGAAGCTGAACCCGATCGCGAACGCGACGAGGTGGATGAGGTTCGCCGGGAGCAGCGACGCCAGGACGGGCTCGATGAGCGAGGCGACGGCCGGCTCGCCGGCCCACCCGAGACCGAGCGAGGCGAGCGTGATCCCGAGCTGCGTCACCGCGAGGTAGTTGTCGAGGTTCGACATCACCTCCTCGAGGGTGTCCGCGCCGGGACGACCCTCCTCGACGAGCTGGTCGACGGACGTCGAGCGGATCCGGACGAACGCGAACTCCGAGGCGACGAAGAAGCCGTTCAGAGCGACCAACACCAACGCGAGCAGGAGCCGCGAGCCGGAGACGACGAGGTCTACCATCGTCGCCTCCGCCCCGCGTCACCGTTCGATCGAGGAGCGCGCATGTCTACCCGCTCCGTACCCATCTACTTAAACGATCGACCCGTTCCGGCCGACGCGCCCGAGGGGTTTATCGATCGCCGCTCGCGAACTGGGACCGATGACCGGACGCGATCCACCGACGCGCGGCGACGACGCCCGACTCGTTCGACCGAAGCGGACCGCCCCCGCTCTGGTGGTGACCCGTGAGTGAGAGGTCGGCTCCGGATCCGGACCACTCGACGGAGCTCGAGGAGCTCGCCCGCGACCTCGTCCGGATCCCCACGGAGAACCCGCCCGGAGACGAGGGGGCGGCCGCCGAGTTCGTCTCCGACTGGTTCCGCGAGGCGGGGATCGACGCGACGCTGCTCGAGGAGCCGGACCCGAACCGGCCGCAGGTCGGCGCCCGCGTGGGCGAGGGCGGCCCGACGGTCGTGTTGAACGGCCACCTCGACGTGGTCCCCGCGGGCGCCCCCGAGGCGTGGACGGCCGATCCCTACGCGGGCGTCGTCGAGGACGGCCGGCTCTACGGTCGCGGGAGCGCCGACATGAAGACGGGCGTCGCACTCGCGATGCTCGTCGCCCGCGACCTGGCTCCCGAGATCCGGGCGGGCGAGCTGTCGGGCTCCGTCGTCGTCCACGCGGCGATGGGCGAGGAGACCGCCGACCCCGGCACCCGAACGCTTCTCGAACGCGGCTTCGACGGCGACTACGGGATCGTGCTCGAGCCGACCGACTTCCGC
This sequence comes from Halorubrum halodurans, assembly GCF_002252985.1. GTDB lineage: Archaea > Halobacteriota > Halobacteria > Halobacteriales > Haloferacaceae > Halorubrum > Halorubrum halodurans. Next base: position 4,572 of record NZ_NHPJ01000096.1, read on the forward strand.
GTCGCGACGAGCACCAAGGGCCTCTCCGTCTACCGGATCGCGGTCGAGGGCGTGGCGACGCACGCGAGCCAGCCCGACGCCGGGACGAACGCGATCGACGAGACGCGGCCGCTGCTCGACGCGATAGACGAGTACGACGCGGAGCTGCGCGAGCGCGAGGGCTCGCTGTGCGGCGGCGCGTTCGCGACGGTGACCGAGATCGAGGCGGGGACGGGGTCGAACCTCGCCGTGATCCCGGACCGCGCCGAGCTCGTCCTCGACAGGCGGGTGCTCCCCGGCGAGGACCCGGAGGAGGTCGACGCCGAGGTCGAGGCGCTGCTCGACCGGGTGCGGGCGGAACGCGGCGTCGAGACGACGTGGACGCGGATCCAGACGTACGCCTCCTCGTCGATCCCGGTCGACCACCCGCTCGCGACGAGCCTCCGTGACCGGTCGGTCGCGGCCGTCGGCCCGGACGGCGGCGTCGGCGAGCCGTGGGGGATCGAGGCCGCCACCGACGCGCGGAACTTCGTCAACGACGCCGAGGTTCCGGCGGTGACGTGGGGGCCCGGCGACCTCGATCAGGCACACACGGTCGACGAGTCGATCGACCTCGCCGACGCCGCGATCGCGAGGGAGGTCCTCGAGGACGTCGTCCGGTCGCTCATCGAATAGTCGAAGTGCTCGCCCGCCGGAAGCGGCGGGCGCGTGGGTCGAGACGACGGCGGCCCGAAGCGGCCCGCGGGGCGCCGTCGACGCGGCGTGGAGTTCCGACGCGACCGCGTCGATCGCTCAGTGGTCGGGACGGCTCGTGTGTCTCACACGAGACGACGCCGACGTTAGATGACGCGGTTCTGGAGGTAGTCGAGGTGTTTCGCGTTGTAGACGATCTTGACCTCGTCGGCGGCCGGGCTGCCGATACAGGTGAGCCGGACGTTCTTCTCTTCGACCTCCTCGTCGGAGAGGATCTGTTGCATGTCCATCTCGATCTCGCCCTCCTTGACGATGGACGCGCAGTTCGCACACGCGCCGGCGCGGCACGAGAAGGGCCAGTCGTAGCCCTGCGCCTCGGCCGCTTCGAGGATGTACTCGCCCTGGTTGACCTCGAGGGTACCGTAGTCCTCCGCGCCGAGGTCGGCGTCGGCGGCCTCCTCGAAGAGGTCGTCGTCGTCCATCGACCAACCGTGGTCGTCGAGCACTTCGTAGTTGAGGTATTCTACAGTGGGCATCAGCCGTGAGTTCGACCCCCACCTCATTAGGCTTTGCTGTTCCTCCCGTGATCCGGCGACGAGCGGCGCCGCGTTGGTTCGCCGGAATCAGGGGGCGTGAGGACCGTGAGCCCCGCGACGGTCGGACGCGCCGACCGGATATCAGTTCTGAGAGCGTACGGGTAAGCCTAAAGGCGGCTCCCGGCAACTCACGGTCGATGGAGGAGTCGGTGGTGGCCGATTTCGTCGGGCGGGTACACGCGTCCGACGTCGGCGACGACGAGCCGGTCCGCGGACGGGTGTTGTTGAGCCAGCGCCGGCTCGTGCTCGCGACGGCGGACGCGCGGACGACGATCCCGCTCTCGCGGGTGTTCGACGTGGTCGTCGGAACGGTCCCCGGAGACCTCAAGTCGTTCTTCAGCGACAGCGTGACCGTCGCGTACGAGCGCGGCGGGACGCGGTCGACCGCGCTCGTCGAGGGCGAGCCGGACGACATGGACCGGTTCACCCGGCTCCTGTTCACGGCGCTGTTGCGGGACGTGACGGTGACGGTCAGACACCCGGCGAAGGTCGGCGGCCGGGTCACGGACGCGACAGACCGGAAGGCGAGCGTGTCGCCGTCCGCCGGATCGATCGGCTTCGTCGGGTGCGACGAGCCGTTCTCCGTGGACCTCTCGACGGTGATCGACTACGACCGAACCGCGCGAACGCTCGCCGGGACGCGCCGCCCGGCGCTCGTCTTCCGACACGTCCCGGAGGACCGGACCGTCACCTCGATCGTCACGGTGCCCGACGAGCGGACGCTCAACGTGCTCGGCCGCTACATCAGGCTGGAGTACGAGGAGGTACGGACCGAGATCGAGGAGCTCGACCCGACCGAGGAGGAGCTCGAGGTCCTCGTGTCTATCTACTCGGCCGGCGGCGAGGCGTCCGTCTCGCAGGTCGTCACCGGCGACGCCACTCGTACGTCGATGATCCTCGACTCGCTCCGGGAGTCGGGGCTCGTCGTCGACGGCGAGGCGGGCGCGGCCCTGACTCGAAAGGGGCGGATGGTCGTGACGACGTATCTCGAGTCGGTGAACTCGTGACTCCGGACGCGGGCTCGCCGCCGGAGCGACGGTCTCGATCGCCGCCCTTGAAGCGTCCGCACGCCGAGTGTCGGCCATGGATCGGATCTACGCTCCGTGGCGGATCGAGTGGGTCGAACGCGACGCGGATCCCATCGACGGCTGTCCCTTCTGCGTCCTGCCCGACCGCGAGAGCGCCCGCGAGGCCCGCGTCGTCGCGCGCAGCGACCGCAACTACGTCCTGTTGAACAACGCCCCGTACAACCCCGGACACGCGATGGTGATCCCGGACGCGCACGTCCGCGACTGGACCGACCTCGACGACGCGACCATGCTCGACCACGCCCGGCTGAAGGCCGCGACGCTCGCGGCGATGCGCCGGGCGGTCGACCCGGACGGCTTCAACGCCGGACTCAACCTCGGCGGCGGGGCGGCCGGCGGCTCGATCGACCACCTCCACACCCACGTCGTGCCGCGGTGGGGCGGCGACACCAACTTCATGCCGGTCGTCGGCGACACGAAGGTCATCGTCGAGGCGGTCGACCGGAGCTACGAACACCTCCACGAGGGGTTCGCCGCCGGCGACGACGTCGTCGACGCCGGCGACCTCGAGGCGGGCGAGGCCGTCCGGCTGTCATTCGATCTCGACGCCGGCGGTCCCGACGACGCCTGAACCGCGCTATCCGTCGCCGAGCTTGCTCTCGCCGACCGGGTCGCCGCCCTCGATGACCGCCGTGCCGCCCATGTACGGCCGCAGCGCCTCGGGGACGGTCACCGTGCCGTCGTCGTTCTGGTAGTACTCCAGGATCGCGACGACGATCCGCGGGACCGCGAGCCCGGAGCCGTTGAGCGTGTGGAGGAACTCCGCGGACTCGTGGTGCTCCTCGCGGAAGCGGATCCCGGCCCGCCGCGCCTGGAAGTCCTCGAAGTTCGAGACGGAGGAGACCTCGAGCCAGCGGCCGCCCGCCTCGGGCCCCTCGTCCATGTCGTCGGCGGGCGCCCACACCTCGAGGTCGTACTTCTTCGCCTGCGTGAACCCGAGGTCGCCGGTACACATCTCGAGGACGCGGTAGGGCAACTCGAGCCGGCGGAGCACCTCCTCGGCCTCGTCGACGAGCCCCTCGAAGCGGTCGTCGCTCTCCTCCGGCCGCACGAAGTTCACCATCTCCACCTTGTTGAACTGGTGGACGCGGACGATACCGCGGGTCTCCGTGCCGTGTTCGCCCGCCTCCTGCCGGAAGTTCGGCGTGTACGCCTGGTACTTCAGGGGAAGGTCCTCGCCGAGCAGGATCTCGTCGCGGTGGAGGTTCGTGACGGGGACCTCCGCGGTCGGGAGCAGCCAGAGGTCCTCGTCGTCGTAGGCGTCCTCGTTCGTCCCCTCGACGCGGTAGGCGTCCTCGGTGAACTTCGGGAGCTGGCCGGTGCCCCGCATCGACGCGGAGTTGACCGGGATCGGCGGGAAGACGTCCTCGTACCCCTGCTCGCGGTGGACGTCGAGCATGAACTGGATCAGCGCGTGCTCCAAGCGCGCGCCGTCGCCCTTCGCGACGTAGAAGCCGCCGCCGGCGACCTTCGCGCCGCGCTCGAAGTCGAGGATCTCCAGCCGCTCGCCCAGGTCGTAGTGGGGCTCGACCGTCTCGGGGAGGTCCCGGCGGTCGTCGAACCCCTCGCGGCGACGCTCGACGTTCTCGGACTCGTCCGCGCCGACCGGCACCGACTCGTGGGGGATCTGCGGGAGTTCCAGAAGCGACGCCTCGAGTTCGGCCTCCAGCTCCTCGGCACGCTCCTCGACCCCCTGAAGCTCGGATTTGAGCTCCTGTGAGCGCTCGATCGCCTCCTGGGCCGCCGCCTCCTCGCCGTCGGCCTTGAGGTCGCCGATCCGCGAGGAGACCTCGTTGCGCTCGTGGCGCAGGTCGTCCCCGCGCCGCTTGAGTTCGCGCCACTCCTCGTCGACGTCGAGTATCCGGTCGAGGTCCACGTCGACGCCCTTGTTCGCGAGCGCCTCGCGGACGGTCTCGGGGTTCTCCCGGACGAACTGTCGGGACAGCATTTACCGGCCGTTCCGCGGGCCGCCCCAAAACCGTATCGGAGCGTCGACACCGGCCGGCACGACGCGGCGTGACCGTCAGGGGATGAACGCGAAGTTCGCGACCACCATGAGCAGCGCGAGGCCGGCGACGACGACGCCCATCACGCGCATCAGCAGGATCCGCGCGTCGCTCGGCTCGACCCGCCGCGTCGACCCGTCGGGCGAGCGTGTCCGCCACGCGGTCATCCGCCGGGGGAACGCCGCCATCGCCAGCGCGCCCGCGGCGACGAGGAGGGGAACGGCGACGAAGAACAGCCGGAATGGTGCGGGGAGCATGTGGGGGCGGTCGCCGCGCGCGCCACGAAAGCGTTGTGATGTCGGGGACCGTTCGGCGGCGACGTCCCCGAACCCCGTCGCCCGAACCACCACGGTTTAATCGGCGCGACGCGAGCGCGTAGGCATGCTCATCACGGGTGCGGAACTGGCCGACGGGCGGGTCCGGGACGTCCGGATCCGGGACGGGACGATCGTCGCGGTCGCGGAGGGGCTCGACCCGGCGGCCGGCGAACGCGTCGTCGACGGCCGCGGGCGGCATCTCCTCCCCGGCGCGATCGACGTCCACGTCCACTTCCGGGAGCCGGGCGGGAGCCACAAGGAGACGTGGGAGACGGGGTCGAAGAGCGCGGCCGCTGGCGGCGTCACGACCGTCGTCGACCAGCCGAACACCTCGCCGCCGACCGTCGACGGCGACGCCTTCGACGCGAAGGCGGACCTCGCGGCCGCCTCACACGTCGACTACGGGATCAACGGCGGCGTCACCCCCGAGTGGGACCCGGACGCGCTGCTCGACCGGCCGCTGTTCGCCCTCGGCGAGGTGTTCCTCGCGGACTCGACCGGCGAGATGGGGATCGAGGCCGACCTGTTCGCCGAGGCGGTCGCGGCCGCCGCCGACCGCGACGTCCCGGTGACGGTCCACGCCGAGGACGCGACCCTGTTCGACGAGGACGCCCTCGCCGGCGACCTCGGGGGAGCGGGAACCGCCGCGAACGCGGACGCGTGGTCGGCCTACCGCACCGCCGAGGCGGAGGCGGCGGCCGTCGAGCGCGCCCTGGAGGTCGGCGCGGACGCCGGCGGGCGGATCCACGTCGCACACACCTCGACGCCGGAGGGGATCGACGCGGTTCGGGCGGCCGCCGACGGGGGCGCGAACGCCACCTGCGAGGTCACCCCGCACCACCTCTTCCTCTCGCGGGAGAACGCCGGCCGGCTCGGCACGTTCGGGCGGATGAACCCGCCGCTCCGCTCCGAGAAGCGCCGTGCCGGCGTCTTCGAGCGACTCCGCGACGGCGACGTCGACGTGGTCGCCACCGACCACGCGCCCCACGCCGTCGACGAGAAGCGAACCGGGCTCGCGGACGCACCGAGCGGCGTGCCGGGCGTCGAGACGATGTACCCGCTGCTCCTGGAGTCGGTCCGAACCGGCGAGCTGTCGCTCGAGCGCGTCCGCGACGTGGTCGCCGCCAACCCGGCGTCGATCTTCGGGCTCGACCGCAAGGGACGGATCGCGGAGGGCGCCGACGCCGACCTCGTCCTCGTCGACCTGACGAGTCCGCGGGAGATCGAGGCGAGCGCGCTCCACTCGAAGTGCGGCTGGACGCCCTTCGAGGGCTCCCGCGGCGTGTTCCCCGAGGTGACCGTCGTCCGCGGCGAGCCGGTGTACGAGCGCGACCCGATCACCGGCGCGGAGGCGTTCGGCGATCCGGTCGGCCGGAACGTCCGGGAGCGGTAGGGCGGCCGAAACGTCCGGGAGCGGTAGGCCGATCGGCCGAGCCGACCGCGGCGGAACGCCTATGGCCTTCCTTCCCCTACGATCGTGTACGAGACCTATCATGTGTCGTGTTCACATAGTTCACTACGGTCGGGGATCGCGCGTCGTCGCGACCGCGGGGGACGCCGGGGGCCGATGAACGACTCGCCAGACGCGGCCGGCGTCGACGACGCGGTCGACGTCGACGATCCCACGACGGCCGGCGAGGACTCCGCGACCGCCGGCGACGACGCGGTCGGTCCGGGGGACCCGAACCCGGACCTCGCCGACCGATCCGCCCTGGACGTCGACGACGCGGCCGACCTGGTGGACCGCCTCGTCGAGAACGTCGAGTCGGTGATCGTCGGGAAACGCGACGCGGTCGAACACGTCCTCGTCACGCTGCTCGCGCGCGGGCACCTGCTCGTCGAGGACGTCCCCGGCGTCGGCAAGACCACGCTCGCGAAGGCGGTCGCCCGCTCCGTCGACGCCTCGTTCAAGCGGGTCCAGTTCACGCCGGACCTCCTCCCCTCCGACGTCACCGGCGTCAACGTGTTCAACCAGCGCACCGACGAGTTCGACTTCCGGCCGGGGCCGGTGTTCGCGAACGTCGTGCTCGGCGACGAGATCAACCGCGCCCCGCCGAAGACCCAGTCGGCGCTGCTCGAGGCGATGGAGGAGAACCAGGTGACGACGGACGGCGTCACGCGGACGCTGCCGGACCCGTTCTGCGTGATCGCGACACAGAACGACGTGGAGCCGGGACGCACCTACGAGCTGCCGGTCGCGGAGGTCGACCGCTTCACGAAGAAGATCCGGCTCGGCTACCCCGACGTCGAGGCGGAGGCGGCGATCCTCGACCGGACCGTCGGCGACCATCCGATCGGGTCGATCGAGCCGGTCGCGACCCTCGAGGACGTCCGACGGGCCCGCGCGACCGCCGCGGCCGTCACGGTCAGGGAGCCGGTCCGGAACTACGTCGCCCGGCTCGCGGAGTACACGCGCCGGAACGCGGCGCTCGGCGTCAGCCCGCGCGGGAGCCTCGCGCTGTTACGAACCGCACAGGTCAGGGCCGTCCTCGACGGCCGCGGCTACGTGATCCCCGACGACGTCCAGACGGAGGCCCCGACGGTGCTCGCCCATCGGATCCGGACCGACGCGGGCGCGGCCGGCGGCGGCGACGTCGTCGCGGAGGCGCTCGACCGCGTCCCGGTGGAGTGAGGGGATGTTCGACGCCTCGCTCACCCGGCGCGGTCGGGTCGTCCTCGCGGTCTGTCTCGCCGCCGCGGTCATGGCCGTCGCGGCCGGGGGACGGTCGCTCAACGCCGTCGTCCTCCCCGGCGTCGTCGCGCTCGCCGCCGGCTACGTCCAGGTGTCGCGGCTGGAGGCGCCGGGGGCCCGCCGCTCCGGGCTCGTCGACGGCTTCGTCGGCGAGGAGCGCGAGGTCCGGATCGACTTCGACGGCGGCGCTCCCGGCACGCCCGTCGACCGCCCCTTCGTCGCGGCCGTCCGCGACCGCCTCGAGGACGGGCTGGCCGCGGAACGCGCGGCGGGCGACGGGGTTCGGACCGCCGTGGGGACGGAGCCGGCGACGTATCGCCTCCGATATCTCGAGCGGGGCGAGCGTCGGCTCGGGCCGATCGAGGTCCGGGCGACCGACGTGCTCGGCCTGTTCGAGCGACGCCTGGTCGTCGACGAACGCGACCGGGTCGTCGTCTATCCCGCGGTCCGCGCGATCCCGGCGTGGTTCCGCCGGGGACTGTACGCCGACGAGACGCTGGGGGCCAGCCGCCAGCGCGAGGAGTTCGACCGGCTCCGCGAGTACGCGCGCGGCGACTCGCTCCGGGACGTCCACTGGCCGGCGACGGCCAAACACGACGAGATCGTCGTCAAGGAGTTCGCGGCCGAGACCGACCACCGGCGGGTGTCGATCGCGGGCGAGACGCGCCACGCGGCCGACGCCGACGCCGCCGACGCGCTCGCGACCGCGACCGCGAGCCTCGCGTGCTCGCTCCTCGACGACGGCGTGCCGGTCGACGTGCGGCTGCCGGCCGGGGAGGTCGTCGCCGAGCCGGGGGCCAGGGGCCGACGCGAACTCCTCGAACTCGCCGCACGCACCGGGCCGGGATCGATCGACGACGGCGGGGACGCCGACGTCCGGGTCGTGGCCGAGCGCGGGGACGCGCGGATCCTGACCGAGGACCGGAGGGTCCGGTTCTCGGAGATGGAGGCGGCCGCGGCGAGCGGGTCGAGCGCGCGGAACGCTCCGGACCCCCCGTCGGTCCCGGCCGGATCGGCCGCCGGCGACCGCGACGCGGGTCGGGCTGATGGCCGCTCCGAGGCCGCCGCCGGCGCGGGCGCCGACGGCGGGAGGGGAAGCCGATGACGGCTCGCCCCTCCGACGGATCGGCCGAGGCGCCGGACGACGCGGGCTCGCTCGGCGGCGCGGGCTCGCTCGGCGACGCCGGACCGTTCGGCGTGGTCCCCGGCGGTCTCACGGAGCCCGCCGCGCTCGGAGTCCTCCTCGCCACCGTCGCGTACGTCGGCGCCCTGGCCGCGGTCACGAACGTGGTCGGCGGGACGGGTCGGCTGCTGGCGGTCGTCGCGGTCGCCGCCGTCTGCGGGACCGCGCTCGCGCGGGTCGTCTCCCCGCGGAGCGCGGTCCGGCTGACGGTCGCGCTCTTCGTCGCCGGGCTGGTCGGGTACTACCTCACGATCCCCGGCAGCCGGGTCGCGCTCGACTCGCTCGGGGCCGTCGCCCTCGACGTGGTCTCGCTTCTGACCGGGCTCTCCGTGCTTCGGCTCGTGTCGGTCGACGTGTGGGTGCTCGTCATCGCGCCCGTCCCGACGTTCCTCGTGGCGTACCTCGCCGGTCGGGGCCGTCACGTCGCGGCCGCCACGGTGGCCGGCGGGACCCTCGGGTTCTTCGTGCTCACCGGCGACGCGGGCGACGCGGTGACGCTCGCGGGGGTCGTCGGCGTCGCGCTCGCGGTCGGGCTCTCGACCGTGTCGACCCCCGGCGGGATCCGGAGCCACGGCGGGACCCTCGCGGCGGTGCTCGCGGTGATGGTGCTCGCGAGCCCGACGGTGACCGTGTTGCCGGCGGGCGCGGCCCAGCCGTGGGCGGTCGACCGCGGTGCGCCGGGGCTCGAGTCGAGCGTCGTCGGGGACGACGAGCTCGAGATCGTGGGGACGACGCGGCTCTCGCCGCAGGTGCGCTTCACGATGGAGAGCCCGGTCGAGCGGAACTGGCACGTGGCGTCGTACGACACCTACACCGGCGACGGCTGGGTGCGGTCGGGCGAGGAGCGTCCGCTCGACGGGCCGCTCTCGGGACCGCCGGGGGAGACGAGAACGGTCGAGTCGACGTTCACGGCCGAGACCGAACTGGAGACGATCCCGGCGCCGTGGCAGGCCGTCGACGTCGGCGGGGTCGTCGGCGAGGCGGCCCAGGTCGACGAACGCGGGACGATCCACCCCGGCGGACCGATACTCGAGGGCGACCGGGTCGCCGTCGAGAGCCGCGTCCTCGAGGCCGACGCGGCCGACCTCCGGAGCGCGGGCACCGACTACGGTCCGGCGATCGCGGAGCGGTACACCCAGCTCCCCGAGAGCACGCCGGATCGGGTCGGCGAGCGGACCGCGGAGGTCCTCGCGGAAGCGGGCGCCGAGAACCCCTACGACGAGGCGGTCGCGATCGAGCGGTACCTGATCGAGGAGTACGACTACTCGCTGACGATAGACCGGCCCGACGGGGACATCGCGGACGCGTTCCTCTTCGAGATGACGGCCGGCTACTGTACCTACTTCGCGACGACGATGGTCGCGATGTTGCGCTCACAGGGGGTGCCGGCGCGGCTCGAGACCGGCTACTCGAGCGGCCAGCAGGTGGGAGACGACGAGTACGTCGTCCGCGGACAGGACGCGCACGCGTGGGTGTCGGTGTACTTCCCGGAGCACGGCTGGGTCGCCTTCGACCCGACGCCGGCGACCGACCGCGACCTGGCCCGCTCGATCAGGCTCGCCGAGGCCCGCTCCGACGGCGTCGAGGGCATCGACACCAACCGCTCCGGCTTCGAGATCTCCACGGTCGTCCAGGAGGAGCCGACCCGGTTCCCGGAGGCGAACGCGACCGGGAACGGGACGGTCGACGGGAACGTCTCGGAGACGGTCGCCGAGACGAACGCGACCGAGAACGACTCCGGTCCCGAGGAACCGGGTCCGGGGGGAGGCATCCTCGAGACCGTGGCGGCCGGCGACGGCGTCCCCTCGTTGCCCTCGCGAGGCGTCCTCGGCTACTGGCTCCTCGTCGTGATCGTCGCGACCGCGGGCGCGCGACACGTCGGCGCGACCGACCGGGCGTACCACGCCGCGCGGGTCCGGCTGCCCGGCCGCTCGCGGACGCCGCGTGCGGACGCGGAGCGCGCCTTCGCGGACCTCGAGCGGATCCTCTCGCGGCGGTACCGCGAGCGCCGCGCGGGCGAGACGCCGCGGGCGTATCTCGACGGCCTCCGGGCGCGCGGCGTCGACGACCGGGTCCACGCGGTCGGCGAGGTCTACGAACGGGCGGCCTACGCCGGCGACGTGACCCGCGAGGAGGCCGACGCCGCGCGACGGACGGTGCGGCGGATCGCGCTCGAGTCGACCCCGCTCGTCGGTCGGCTGTTCGACCGGACGCCGACCGAGGAGTGACCGTCCGGTTCGGACCCCGTCGCGTCGGAATCGCCCGCGTTCCCGTCGGATCCGGGAGGTGCTGCCGACACTATTTAATACGGGCACCCTGTACTCTCGAACCGTAATGTCGGAAGTCTGCTCGACGTGCGGGCTGCCCCAGGAACTCTGCGTCTGCGAGGACGTCGCGAAGGAGTCCCAGCAGATCAGCATCCGCATCGACGAGCGCAGGTACGGTAAGGAGGTAACGGTCATCGAAGGGTTCGACCCGAAGGACGTGGACATGAGTTCGCTGTCCTCGGACCTGAAATCGAAGTTCGCCTGCGGCGGCACCGTCGAGGACGGGGCCATCGAGCTCCAGGGGAACCACTCGGGTCGCGTGGAGGACTTCCTCCGCGACAAGGGATTCAACGTCGCGTGACCGCCACCTGAGTACCCGCCGTCGAGCGCTCCTCGTCGTTTTTCACGTTCGCGAGCCGCGGTTCTCCGTTCACGACCGACCGGGTCACCCCGATCTCAGAGCAGCAGCGCCGCGCGCCCGACGACGAACGCCGCCGTCGCGAGGAACGTCCCGTACTTGAAGCGGCTCTGTGCGGCAGTCGGGTCCGAAAACCCCTCGTAGCAGGCGTACAGCATCACCGCGTCCGCGACCGCGACGACGACGAGGTAGACCGCGCCGAAGGTGCCGAGAAGGTAGGGAAGCGGGCTGACCGCGACGGCGACGGCGAGCGTGCCGGCCCCGACCCACAGCGCCCGGTGCTCGCCGACGGCGACGGGCAGCGTTCGGAGCCCCTCCTCGCGGTCGCCGGCGAGGTCCTCGACGTCCTTTATCACCTCGCGGGTGAACGTCGAGAGCGCCGCCAGCGCGGCCAACACGAGCGGCGCGTCGAGGGCCCCGACCGCGGCCCCGCCGAAGAGGAACGTCGAGCCGACGAGGTAGGAGACGAGGGCGTTCCCGAGCCCCGGCGTCCCCTTGAACACCGTGGTGTAGGTGACGAGCGCGACCAGGTTGACCGCGGCGATGGCGAGGGCCGCGAGCGGGAGGAAGGCGGCGAACCCGATCGCGGCGGCGAAGAGTGCTCCCGAGAGCGCGAGCGCGCCTCGCGGGGAGACCGCGCCGCGCGGGATCGGGCGGTCCGGCTGATTGATCGCGTCGATCTCGCGGTCGAAGTAGTCGTTGATCGCGTTGCCGGCGGCGACCGCGACCGCGGTCGTCGCGACCGCCACCGCCGCCGCGAGCGCCGCGTCGCCGATCCCGGCCACGAACGCGCCGGTGGCGGTCAACACGCCGGCGGCGACGCAGTTCCCCGGCCGCGTCAGCTCCAGTGCCCCGCGTAACGTGTCTTGCAACTCGTTTCCGTCCACCGGCGCGCGCGACATAAACGACGCGGGATCGGGCGGACCGGGATCGGCCTCGACGGAGCCGCCTCGAAGGCTTCGATCCGCCTCTGTGTCTCACTAACGTTTATGCCACGAGCCACGGAACGTGCGCACATGGCCAAAGGCCTGGACGTCGGAACGATGAACATCCTCTCGGGGCGACAGGAGGGCTCCGAGACGGTGTTCGTACAGCAGCGCAACTCGTTCGTGGAGATCGAGTACAGCGATATGGCCGAGCAGATGCTCTCCAGAAGCGAGGTCCTCCACATCCGCAAGGACGACAAGGTGTACGTCGTCGGCGACGACGCCCTCAACTTCGCGAACATCTTCAACAAGGAGACGCGGCGGCCGATGCAACACGGGATCCTCTCGAGCGACGAGTCCTCCGCGATCCCGATGATCAAGCTCATCACCGAGCAGGTGGTCGGCGAACCCTCCCGCCCCAACGAGCGGCTGTTCTACTCCAGCCCCGCCGACCCGATCGACTCGCCGCTCACGACGCTGTATCACGAGAAGACGCTCGAGTCGATGCTCGGCGACATGGGATACGACCCCGAACCGATCAACGAGGGGATGGCCGTCATCTACTCCGAACTGGCGGACAACAACTTCACCGGGCTCGGGATCAGCTTCGGCGCGGGGATGACGAACGTCTGTCTCGCCTACTACGCCGTGCCCGTGATGAAGTTCTCCATCGCGCGCGGCGGCGACTGGGTCGACGAGCAGACCGCACAGGCGACCGGGACGCCCGTCGACAAGGTCACGAGCATCAAGGAGGACGACTTCGAGCTCGACTTCCGCACCGACGTCGGCGGCGTCGAGGGCGCGCTCGCCATCTACTACGAGAACCTGCTCGACTACGTCATCGAGAACATCACCCGCGAGGTCGACGAGGAGGACGTCGAGGAGGGCCTCGACGTGCCCGTCGTCGTCACCGGGGGCACCTCCAGCCCGAACGGGTTCGAGGACCTGTTCGCGGACCACCTCGCGGACGCGAACATCCCGTTCTCGATAAGCGACGTTCGCTCGCCCGACGAGCCGATGTACAGCGTCGCCAGCGGCGCGCTGGTGGCGGCCCGCTCCGAGGAGGGGGACGCCGGCGGCGGATCCGCGGAGACGGAGGCGGCCGAGGCGGCTCCCGAGTCCGAGGACTGAGCGACGACGGCGCGTCGATCCGACCGTCCGGCCGGAGCGAACCGGACGGATCGGTCGAGCCGATAACCCGACTCACGCCGGGCGACGGCGGTCCCCGCCGGTCGACGCCTCCGACGGTCCCGGTTTCGAAACCCCGCGAGCGGCGGCCGCGTCGACGTCGTTCGTTCCCCGTCGCCGCCCGGTCGGCGGCAACGCTCGATTCAACACGAACAATTATGAAGGATAGGGATGTAGGGACGAGCGTGGCATCCGTAGTACACGACTGATCGGCGATCGGAGCCCGAACCGGCGGGTACGGTTCCCGTCGGGCGCGAGGATCGCGAGACGGACGGCATCGACGACGAACTACCGACGGCGGCAGAGGCGGTCGCGCAGGCGGCCGCGACGTTCGACCCGACGGACACCCGACGGATCCCGAACGGGACCGACGAGTGGAACGCGTACGCGGGATCGTGTCACGACGCCAAGTGACCCCGCGGCGGACCCTTTTAGACGGTCGACCGAGTACCGGCGAGCGGCCGATGACGAACCACCGCTCCGAGCCGGACTCGGCACCCGGCGACGACGAGCCCTATGAGTGCCGAGGCCAACCTTTGGTGCCACACGTCGGCGGCAAGCGACGCTCACGTCCGCTTATTCGCCCTGACTCGGCATCCGGCGCGCGAGCACCGACACCAGCGCGTCCATGTCGCGGGTCTGGTACCACGCCGTCCCCGGTCCGGTGAACTCGAAGACGAGCCCCTCGCCGCCGAGGAGGCTCGACTTGAGGCCGCCGACCCGCTCGATCGAGTAGTCGATCGTGTCGTCCCAGGCGACCAGGTGTTGGTTGTCCAGAACGTACGACTCGCCGGCGTCCAGTTCGATCGTCTCGAGGCCGCCGTAGGCGTCGACGAAGGCCGTGCCGGTCCCCTTCAGCGCCAGCGGCGTCAGGCTGGCCTCGCCGAGCATCGACTTGAGGCCGCCGATCTCGGAGTCGATGTCGATCCCCTCGGTCGCCGCGAGGAACGCGCCGTCGACGGTGTACAGCGTCTCGTCGCGCAGTTCGTGGGCCGCGACGTCGCCGGGAGACGGCGGGGCGAACGTCACCGTGCCCGTGCCGCCCTCGGCGGTGAACTCGTTGACGAAGGCGGACTCCCCGCCCAGGAGCGACTTCGCCGAGCCCAGCAGGCCGTCCCGGCTGGTGCCCGTGTCCATCGAGACGGTCGCGGAGTGGCCGACCATCGCACCCGGCTCGGCGACGATCGACTCGCCCGGCTCCAGCGTGACGATCAGGTGCGTGTACGACGGCTTGTGGGTGAACTCGTACTCCATGGGTGAACGTGGGTGGATTCCGCGGATCAGTACTTAACTTGATGGTTCGTGGCGGATCGGCCCCGGCGGCGGACCGTCCGCTCTCGACCCGCCTGCCGTCCGTCAGTTCCCTCCGGCCTCCCACCGGTCCGCGATCGCCCTCCCCGTCGTGATCCACGTGTCGCCGGTCGCGAGGACGTGCTGGATCAGTTCCTCGAGCGCGTCGATGCGGCCGGCCCGCCCGATGATCTGCGGGTGCATCGTGAGGGTGAACGCGCGCCCCCGCTCGTGGAGCCCGTCGAACTCCCGTCGCCACGAGTCGAACACCGGCTCCGTGGGCGAGATGCCGCTCTGATACGGGAGTTGCGGGTACATCTGGTACCCGAAGTACGGCCAGTCGTCGAGCGACCAGTCGAACGGGACCTCGACGATCCCCTCGTCGTGGACGTACGGGAGGTCGGCGTCCATGAGCGTCGACTCCCACCGGATCCCGTTGTCCGCGAGCAGTTCGAGCGTGTGGTCGCTCAGGTCGGAGGCGGGGCTTCGGTAACCGACGGGCGCCTCGCCGATGAGGTCGTCGAAGACGTCGAGCGCCGCCTTCACGTCCGCCTCCTCCTCGGCCCGCGAGTCGAAGTCCGAGGGGTTGACGTGCCGATACCCGTGGTGGCCGATCTCGTGGCCGGCCTCGTGGATCGCCCGGACCGTCTCCGGCCAGTCCTCGGCCACCTTCCCGGGGATGAAGAACGTACACTGAAGATCGTACCTGTCGAACAGTTCGAGTATCCGCGGAACGGCGACGTTCGGGCCGAACTCCCCGCGCGTTCGGATCGGCGGGGTGTCCCAGGCGTCGTCGCGCTCGATCCGGAGGTTCCAGATCTCGTCGGCGTCCAGATCGAAGGTGAAACACGCGGCGCTTCGGTAGCCGTCCGGCCAGGGGGAATCCGACATGGTACACGGTGCGTCTCTCGGGCGACGAGAGTATGCTTTTCGGCGGATCCGGCGAGCGCGGATCGCGCCGCCGGAGTGAGCCGGCAGAATCGTACCCCCACCGGTCGATTTATGGTCGGCTTGTTCGCAGTGATCGATCGTGACAACGAGTGTCTCACGGGAGGCGGTCCGGGACCGCGTCGAGGAGAACCGAGATCGCTTGGTGGGGTTCCTGGAGGAGCTCGTCTCGGCTCGGTCGCTGCCCGGCGAGGAGGGCCCGGCACAGGAGGTGATGAAGGCGAAGTTCCGCGACCTGGACCTCGAGGTGGACGTCTGGGAGCCGGACGCCGACGCCCTCCGGGATCATCCGGGCTTCTTCGAGACGACGCCGTACTTGGAGCACGGGTACCAGGGGCGCGAGAACGTCGCGGCGGTCGACGAGGCGACCGGCGAGGGCGGGCGCTCGCTCGTCGTGAGCGGCCACGTCGACGTCGTCAATCCCGACCCCGTCGACGACTGGACGTACGACCCGTGGGACCCCACGGTCGAGGACGGGCGGATGTACGGCCGGGGGACGATGGACATGAAGGGCGGCATCGCCGCGTTCGTCCACGCCTACGAGTGTCTCCGGGAGCTCGGGATCGACCTCGCCGGCGAGCTGACGCTCCAGACGACGATCGAGGAGGAGGCCGGCGGGGTCGGCGGCGTCCTCTCGGCGCTGGAGCGCGGCTACCGCCCCGACGCCGCGATCGTCGCCGAGCCGTCGGGCGTGCCGAAGATCGGGGTCGCCAGCGCCGGCGTCCTGTACGTCCGCGTCACCGTCCCCGGCAAGACGGCACACACCGCCTACAAGTTCCTCGGCGTCGACGCCGTCGGAAAGGCGTTCGAGGTGTACCGGGCGCTGGAGACGTACCACGACGACCTCAACGACCGCATCGAGGACTACGGCCCCGCGCTCAACCAGTACCCGGAGGCGGCGGGCAGCACGGCCAACCTGAGCCTGACGAACATCGAGGTGCCCGGCTCGTGGACGTCGACCGTTCCCGGCGAGGCGGTCATGGAGTTCCGGGTCGGCTGGCCGCCGACCGCGGACCTCGACCGACACGAGGTCCGCGAGGAGGTGGAGGAGGTCGTCGCCACGGTCGCGGCCGAAGACGAGTGGCTGAGCGAACATCCGCCGGAACTCGAGTGGTTCGGCTGGAGCACGGACCCGCACGAGATCGACTACGACAGCGACTTCTACCGGCTCGTGTGCGAGGAGACGGAGGAGGTCACCGGCGGGAGCGTGGAACACCGAGGTGGCCTCGGCGGCAACGACGAGCGGTTCTACAACCGGTACTACGGGATCCCGACGCCGAGCGTCGGTCCCGAGGGCGGCAACGGACACGGCGCCGACGAGTTCGTCGAGATCGACTCGCTCGTGGAGGCGGCGCAGATCCACGCGCTCACGATGGTCGACTGGTGCGGGGTGAACTGAGACGGGGTCGACTTCCGGACTCCACGCCGCGCCGATCGACCCGCCCAGGCGGAGGCAGGCGGTGCCCGATCGACGCTACCAGGCGGACCAGGCGGTCAGGCTCTCGTCGCGGCCGTAGATCCGCTTGAGGTCCTTCGCGTACGCCATGTCGCCGGCGTGGTCGAGCTTCTCGTGGCGGTACTCGGGGGCGTCATCGCGGATGTGAAGCCCCTCGATCGTGAACTCCTCGTCGCCGAACTCGACGGTCTCGCCCACGACGAACTCCATGTCGCCGGGGACGTTCACGCGGACCGAGCGGGTCCGGTCGGCGTCACCGTCCTTCGGGTGGAGCGTGACGTCGACCGAGACGTTGTCGACCGCGCGGGTCCACAGGGTCTCGACGCTCGCGATCGCGGCGTCCTCGACGCGGTGCTCGGGGCCGAGCTCGATCCCGGTGATCCGGACCTGCATCAGCGCGTCCTCGGTGTCGACGACGAACTCCTCGCCGGTCTCGACGCCGCCCTCTGCGGGGACCTCCATCTCGGTCGAGAAGGACTCGCCGTCCTGTGAGACGACGATCGTGAGGTCGATCGTCTCCTCCTCGGGGATCTCCGCCTTGTGCGTGTGGTCGCAGTCGGTACACCGGACGGTGGCCTGGCCGCCGGGTCGCAACACCTCGTGGACGGTCTCCTCGCCCGGCGCACACGACGGGCAGGGGAGACCGACTCGGTCTCCGGTTTCGGTCATTACGGCGTCGTTCCCGCCGCGTGCGTAAATATCCGCTCCCCTGGGTCCCGTGTGCGTGCCAGTGGCAGCCGTGTCCGAGAGGGCGTCATAGAGGACTTTCCACCCCACACGGAAATCGCTCAGTACAGTCGAAGCAACGAACGATCGCCCAAGCGGTGGCGCGCCTCCGAGTGCCCCGAAGGGGCACGAGGAGCCCGCGAGGGACGCGGCGACCGGAGCGAAGCGGAGGGAGTCGCGAGGCTGGGGAGGCGTGAGGTGCGGGGCGGTTGCGGTCGGGCGGGACTCAAAGGGGCAGTCGCGA
>NZ_NHPJ01000130.1 GCF_002252985.1 Halorubrum halodurans
CCCCACTGTGTCGAGTGTTCCGTTCGGTTATTATCGATGAGGGCTGACCGAGTGACACTCCACTACGTCAAGTGCAAACCGATAGACTGTGACTATTTGATTTTACACACGACACACTTGACACGGTGGGTTTATCCGTACGGACGGAATCAAACGTGACAGAGGATGGCGACGTTCACACGGGACACAGAGATCTTCCGCAACGAGGACATGCTCCGCGAGGATTACCAACCGGATTCGATTACCGCTCGCGAGGACGAGATTTCGACGTACACGGCCGCGCTTCAGCCGATCGTTAACGGCGCACAACCCCGGAATATCTTCCTGTACGGTAAAACGGGCGTCGGGAAGACCGCGGTGTCCCGCTATCTATTGAAGCAGCTACAACGAGATACAGAGCAGTACGACGACGTCGAACTCTCGGTCTGCTGGCTCAACTGTACGAACCTCTCGTCGTCCTACCAAGTCGCAGTTAATCTCGTGAACCAACTGCGACCCGCAGACGACCGGATCAGTACGACCGGGTATCCCCAACAGCGTGTGTTTGATATCCTGTATGAGGAACTCGATCAGATTGGCGGGACAGTCCTCCTCGTCCTTGACGAAATTGATCACATCGGCAGCGACGACGAAATCCTGTATGAGATCCCGCGAGCCCGCTCAAATGGCTACCTCTCGAAAGCGAAACCCGGCGTGATCGGCATCAGCAACGATTTCGGCTTCAGAGACGACCTCTCTCCGAAGGTGAAAGACACCCTTTGTGAGGAGGAGATTCACTTCTCGCCGTACAACGCCCCGGAACTGCGCGCCATCCTCGAAGAGCGAGTGGCCGGGGCGATGTACGACGACGCGGTGGACGACGCCGTGATCGCGCTGTGTGCCGCCATCGCGGCCCAGGACACGGGGAGCGCCCGGCAGGCGTTGGACATTCTGTATAAATCCGGTGAGATTGCGCGGACGAACAGCGAGGAGCGACTAACAGAGGACCACGTCCATCAGGCTCGCGAGAAACTCGAACAGAGTCAGGTCGAACACGGGATGCGCGAGCTGACGAAACACGGGCATCTCGCGCTCGTGGCCATGTTACAGCTCGCGTTCGAGCAGGAGACCCCGGCGCGGATCCGCGACGTGTACCCGCTGTATCGACGTATCGCGGAGGGCTCCAACGTCGACCCGCTCGTTCGTCGTCGTATGCACGACCACCTCGCGGATCTGGCGATGCTCGGCATCCTTGATCGGCAGATGAAAAACGAGGGGCGGGCGGGCGGACACTACTATCAGTACGAGTTCGACGTCGATCTCGATATTGTCGGCGATGTCGTTCGGGATTTTGATTCTATTGCGCTCCCGGAGGGCGTGGCAGCACGGATCGGATGAGTTCGATCGGTTTCGTTCGGGTGGCCCTGGCCGGAGTCGCACAAACATTAGAGATGGTAGAGTCTCAGCGGTCCCGTTCCGTCCCGGGAAGAACACTTGACATGGTGGGGTGGGGGTGGCGATGAACTAAGGATACGGTAAATGCTTCAGCTCATGAAATGCCACCGACCCTGTACCGAGTGAGGTACACAACAGACGAATTCTATCTCTTCTAGACCGCGTTTGGATAGTGTATAAATACTACACAGCTTACTCTCACACATTAGGCACCGAGTGAAATTGGCGATCGTTGTGCTGCTGGCAGATTAATTCGAGGTTTACCGCCGAGAACATCGTCGTCACGGGCGATTGTCATACGTGGTGGTGCGGAACCTACCATTATGTTATTTCGGCAGATGCCCTCTGCGACGCTGAGATCGTCGCGACCGGACTCCAGTCGTCGAGTGTATCGAGTGCCGGCCGAAGATACGGATGCGTATCGACGCCGGTTTCGAGTTTCTCGCGAACGACCGGAACGGCACAGATTCCGGAGAGCCCTGTGACGACAATGACGTCACAAGATATCGGCGACCGGGTCCCAGAGGTCTTCCCTGCGTCTCCTCGCGGTACGGATTCGCTGCTCGCTCTGTCTGTGCCCGCGATCGGACCACCTTAGAACGTCTCCCAGTCGACGACGCGGAGGTCGTCGATCCGGTCGAAGTGATCGACGTTCGCGGTCAACACCGGGAGGTTCCGTGTTCGGGCAGTCGCGGCGATATACACGTCGTGGAGATCATCGAGCGGCCGACCGGCTCGTCGCAGCGTCGCGATGATCGTCGCGGCCGTCGTCGCGACCGGTCGCGATATCGAGAGCACGTCGAACCGCGAGAGGAGGCGATCGAGGTCGTCGATCGCCTGTTGATGTCGGTCTGTCCCTCGTTCGTACTGGAGGTCCACGCCGAGCCGGAGTTCGGTCACCGTCACGATGCTGATCGCGTGTCGGCCCGCTTCGTCTAGAGCAGCGACTTTTCCGTCGACCCCGCCGCGGTCGATATCGACGAGGACGGACGTGTCACAGATCTTCATCGGTGACTCGATCCATCGTTCCCTCGCTCAACCGCTCGATCTCATCAGTGACCTTGTCGGGCGTTTCGGCGTCGAAGATGCCTTGGCCGGTGACATCCGAGATCTCACCGCCGCCGTCGAGTTTGTCGGCGATCACCTCGCTGAAACTCCGGTCGCCCTTCTCGCGTTTCAGTCGACGGTACACGTCGTCGCTGATCGCGATGTTCTTGCTCATACATTGCGTATGGGTACCCATACGTAAATCGATAGCGGCGCGGAAGCCGTCGCCGAAGGGCTCACGGTGACGACGATCTCCTCGTCCACCGGCTAGATTGCTCCTGTCGCGGGAAGATGTCAACCAGACGTTTCCGGAACCGATGCGTTTTCATCAAGCTGGACTCGCAGCACACGCCGGCGTCACGCGCCAAACCGTTGGTAACTACACCGACTTCTTGTGTGAGGTCGAACTCATTGAGGACGTTCCGACCACGTCACCACGCCGGTATCGGGTCGCGGACAGCGATGTCGTCCGGGAGTGCTTCGAGTTGAATAGCGCGCTCAATAGGGTCGGGGAGTGGTCGTTGCCCACGAGGAGTACCTGATACTCCCGCCACCAGGTGCGCCCACAGCGATGCGAATACCTTCGACGCGGGCGACGATCCGACCGCGACTAAACACCTCCCAGGTCGTTGAAATGCTGCCTTTCATCACCGGAATTTGATCGTCAGTTCACCGCGCTGGTTTTGTTCGGTTGTACAGCCGAACACCGCCATCAGACCGATCTGTAAGGTCGTCGTTGTACGGGTGACTGAGGTGGTTGAACCCACATTGTGCGTTTTTCTATGAGGTATAGACGAAGATGACGTGCCGGCCCATGGCGTATGCGCGATCAGCGTTGACGAGTGTGGTCGACATCTTTATATTGTTCTTATATTCAGCCTCAACAGAGACGTAGTCAGTTCACTGGATTGCGCAGGCGGGCAGGCGCGTTGGTACAGATTTCAAAAGGTCAACAACGTCAATGTCGAGAGAATAGGTATCAAATATAAATAAGTGTTAAAATATTGTAATATTATTGGATCAGAGAGAGCCTCATCAACAAAGTAATAATGTAGTAGGCTTCCTTATCATCATAGCCCTGTGACGATACAGTACAAAGCACCGAGTATCGTGTTTGGCACAAACAGCATGAGTAGCGATTAACAATAGACTTCCAACTAATGACTACAGTAGTACTTGGACTGGATGGAGCAGCATTTGAACTAATAGATAGCTGGATTGATTCTGGGAAACTGCCTAATCTTAAAAAACTCACAGAGGAGGGAGCAGCGATGGACATGCAAAGTTGGCTTCCTCCAGTAACCTGTCCAAACTGGCGGTGCTACGCTAGCGGCCTGAACCCGGGGAAACTTGGCGTATTCTGGTGGGAGCAAATTGACAGAGACAGTCAGTCGATCGAACCCACTAGTTCATCCGAACAATTCGATGGTGGCGAGTACTGGAATCTTCTAGATGGTCAGGCATCTATTATAAATTTTCCAACTGGTTTTCCCCCTTCCAAAATTAATGGGGAGTTCATCGCAGGAGGACCAGGAAGTGATCAAGTCGATTATACGTACCCCCCTGAATTGGAGGAGAACCTCCGCAGTAAGTATGAGTACCAGGTACACCCAGAGTTACTCTCTCAGTTATCAAAGGATAACCAAGGTCTTGATTGCGTTGATGAGATCCACCGTCTGATCGACCAGCGCTTCCAAGTTCTTGAAGACCGTCTTGAATCTGGCGAGTATGAGTTGATTCACGCAACAGTATTCTACATTAATGTTCTACATCACTTTTATTGGGACCGTGAGGTTGTCCAGAATGCGTGGAAAATTATTGATGAACATATTGGAGTACTGCTTGACAACGACGAGTTAGACCATCTGTTCGTTATGTCGGATCATGGGTCAAATCCGATTGACGTAGAGTTCAATATCAATACGTGGCTTGAACAGCATGGATACTTAGTCACGCAGACGGGGGCAAATGACGTAATGAAACGACTTGGGATAACCCAAGATCGGATACGACCCGTACTGAACCGGTTCCATATTAAATGGTTGTTAAGCCGGATCGTTCCGTCTGATGTACAAGATCTCCTACCAGACTCTAAAGGCCGAGTTAAACGAAGTGCAAAAGGGCAACTAATTGACTGGAAGGAATCCACCGCAGTAGCAAGCGGGCAGGGACCACTTTACGTGATCGCAGATTCTCAAACTGAAAGACAGAGAATTAAACAAGAACTATTAGACAAACTTAGCGGGCTCCGGAGTCCTGGGGGCGGTCTCGTAATCAGAGAGGCACGGCCCGCCGAGTCCGTGTATAGTGGCCCATACACGGATGACGGACCAGATATTCTTTTGGATCAAGCTCCTAACATCCATATTAATGGTGGAATTGGAGTAGAGAAAGTATTCGGGAATCCTGAAACCTGGGCAGGAGAGAATAAAGATACTGGCCTGTTTATGGCCTACGGGCCGGAGATTGACCCAAAAGTTGTCCTTGATGATCTTCGTATTACAGATCTTGCACCGACATTACTATCGCTACACAACGCAGTAATTCCAAAGAGTATGGACGGAAATCCACGGTACGAGCTCTTCTCTGAAGACGCGGCAATCCATTCTACTGAATCTGAAGTGAAAGATATCAGTTGGGTTGAAGCAGGTACTGGAATCGCTCAAGAGACTAATGACAGTATCCACTCTAGGTTGTCTGATCTCGGGTATCTTAATGAATAGGAAGTTAATATCCTGTTGTGAAAAGTATTTTTTGTCCAATCTGAGTTATTCCATTTCTCATTTTGGGTATATTCCGAGGGTATATAATACCATTCTCGCTCAGTTACAGTCTTTCGTCCAGATGGGACAAGTTGATGATCCCACGCTCAGTAGCCCAATTAAGCAGTACAGAACAGATCGGTTGACGGATTTCCAGAAGCATATATGACTCGTATACTCCATTTAATTACTCGGTTCATCGGTGGAGGGGCCGAAAAAACAGTGAAGAATCAGATACGCGGCCTACAAAATCAAGAGTATGAGATACATCTTGGATTCGGTAAAGAGCATGATCCTAAGCGGGTGGCCACAATTCAGGACATGGGGATCAAAACGGTCTGCTTTGAAAAAATCGAACACTATTCGTTGGCTCGCAGTATACCAGCTGTGGTCCAAGTTGCCCGGTATCTTCGTAAGGAGAATATCGAGTTAATTCACACACATAGCACAGAAGCAGGAATAATCGGTCGTTGGGCAGCAACAATAGCTAGAACACCAGTTGTTCTCCACGAGATTCATGGTGATCCGATCGCAGAGGATCGCCACACAGCACTAAACACATTTATTTTGTGTATGGAACGTCTTTCTGCGCCACTTACGACAAGAATTATTGTAAAATCGGAGAGAATTCAACGTTCATTCATTGATAGAGGGATAGGCACAAAAGACAAATATAAGCTAATATATCATGGTATTGATTTAAATCGATTCAAGAATGAAGCGCCAGCTCCCCTCCCAGAATCTGATACGGAATTAAGATTACTCTTCATCGGTCGGTTACAAGATGGGAAGGGCCTGTTTGACCTCATAGAAGCATGTGAGCAATTAGGAAGCTACGACGTTGATCTGCTAATTGCTGGTGATGGACCTCTAAAATCCGATCTGAGAAGAGAAATAGAGAGCCGGGGACTTGAAGAATCAATACATCTGCTAGGATATCGGGAGGATGTACCTGAACTCCTCGCAGCCTCGGATGTGTTAGTACTACCATCTTATCGTGAGGGGACGCCACGAGTAGTTTCAGAAGCCCTAGCGTCTGGAACTCCAGTTGTGTCTACCCGGATCGCGGGTATTCCGGAACAAGTTTCTCATGGTGAGAGTGGGCTACTGATTGACCCTGGTGATGTTGGTGCTCTTGTTGATGCCCTCAGCCGCCTTCTCAATTCAGGCGAACTACGAAAAGAGATGTCCGAGTCATGTCAATCGCAAGTAGAGCAGTTCAGTGTAGAGCGTGAGCAACGAGAGATTAGCCAGTTATACCAACGTCTTTGCTCTAACATCAAACGACAAACCTAAATTAAACAGTCTTTTAACAGATACTAACTGGGCCAAAAGAGCCTATCAAAAGTGTTCGGAAAGAGTTATTTTGAAATTTTCTTCAGTGAACTGCTCTAGATGAGTCTTAATGCTTCTTATTGGGGGACAACTACCAGATAAGACATCATCCAGAATAGCTTTACATTCAGACATACTATTAAAACGGAATTCAGGATCGGGAACAACTTCCCGTAAGCCACCCGAGTTGTGAACTACAGGTATACAACCATGGTTCATTCCTTCAGCAGGAGCAATTCCGAAGTGCTCATTCTCCATCGTATGAATGAACACCCGACTACGGTGGAGTTCATCACGTAACCGTTGATCTGAAATATCGGTTAATAGACTTACGTTATCTAGTCCGTTGTCGGCAACGTATTCTCGACATTTTTTGTAGTACGATTCTGAGGCAAGTGACCCAATAATTCGGAATTTAGTGTTCGGAAATTGTTTTGCTATTTGTAACTGGAACATCTGGCGTTTATTTGGATGGAACGAGCCAACAGATACTACACCCTCACCAGTGAACTCTCTGAGCATAACTGATTCCAAGGCAGGAGGATACAATACTTGTGGTTCTATCAAATCCCACGCTTTTTCTGTATAATTAAGTGTAAAACTAGAGTTAGTAAAGACG
The DNA here is from genome assembly GCF_002252985.1 of Halorubrum halodurans. GTDB lineage: Archaea > Halobacteriota > Halobacteria > Halobacteriales > Haloferacaceae > Halorubrum > Halorubrum halodurans. The sequence goes on from NZ_NHPJ01000130.1 coordinate 7,198, forward strand.
TGACCATCTGGTTGCGCAGGCGTCAGTGAGGACAGGAGTGTAAGTGGAGCTGACGCGATACGGTATAATAGCTGGTTATATTTCGGATCAACTCTGGGAATCAGTGGTGTAGGAAAGTGTACATAGTGTACATATCTAGGACCTAGCGGGAGGAACCGAATACAGTTGTTTGAGTTAAACACAAGGTCATATTGACCTAAATCGTCTCGTACTGCGAAATTCAGTACTGGCTGTTGATAGGTTGATGAAGGTACACTAGATCCACGGTGAGAAACGCCAGTTACGTTTACGTTTTCTATCTGGTAATAATTGAGAAACCGCGTTACTCCTTCTAGCCCAGTTAGTGTATGAATGTCAACTGAATATGAGTTTTCATCTAACGATTCAATAGCTTTAGCCAATACTTTACTTCTCCCTCCAACACCCACCGAGTTCTGTAGTACAGCTGCTTTCATTGGCTCATATGCTTATTTTGTCTGTAATCTTTAAAATCATCTTGGGAAAAATCAGTTACCTCTACTATAGTGGTCAGTCAACAGGTGGGATATTAGTTGTGGTGGTCTGAGCTGTCGGCTTGCCTTCCAGAATATTTTTTTATTGATAGAACTATCACCAAGTGTGGATACAGTCTACTTGTTCACCCCTAGGTTCCCTCCATCAGAAGGAGGCGCTGCTACGTTCTACTCAAATCTTATTGACACAACAAAAAGCGACTTAAATTATGTTGTTTTGACACAATATCTCTCAGAAGAGTCGATAATTATCCGAGAAGAGGGTGTTTCTGTTTACCGACTACTTCCACGGTTGAGCACTTTGCCGACGATCTTACGTGTACTATTTGAGGCAGTCATCGTTGGTGTGTTTTCGATATTTACATTAATGAAAGAAGGTGTTGATGTCATCCATGCACATGCCTCTTCATTTTCAGTTATTAGCCTCGCTATTGTTTCGACCCTCTTTCAGGTCCCAATAGCCTATGATTGCCGAGATGAAGCCTTTCGGCCGTGGATTGTTCAGATGGGCTATACACCAGTTTGGTTCAGTTGTGCGTCAAATATTGATAAGATTCTGACACAGAATGGTGTTCCTAGAGACCGAATTATCAGGTTACCAGTAATTAATCCAGGTTATGTACAGGACTACAGGTTCGTCGCCGACTCTCAGACAGTATCTAACTTAATATATATTGGATCACTAAGAGAAGCAAAAGGGATATTTGATCTACTTGACGCATTTGAGATTATCTGTGAGCATGAGTCCAATGTACACCTCACAATAATTGGGGATGGGCCGGCTCAAGGAGAATTTATTAAATACTGTAGAAGGATGAATCTCAAAGAGCAGGTCACTCTTGAGGGTTCACTTAGCCACGAAAAGACGTTGTGCTACCTCAGCAGATCTGATATCCTCATTCTTCCATCGAAATCTGAAGGCGTGCCTCGCGTCGTACTGGAAGGCCATGATGTAGGTACACCGGTGGTGGCGACCGACGTCGGTGGCATTCCAGACGTGATCGATCACGAGGAGAACGGGCTGTTGGCTGAACAAACTACAGAGTCAATCGCGGAAAGCGTACTCCGACTGATTCGTGATAAAGAACTACGCCAGACTATCGTTGAAAATGGTATGAACAGTGCTGACGAACGAAACTGGGATCGTGTCAGATGCTGTCTGTATAGGGGCTATAAGATTGTAGGTCTTACTAAAGTATAAATAAGATCGAGAGGTTAGGAATCGGTCTGTGTAGTGCTACCGGCTACGAAATAAATTCCCAAGCCAGTAGCCAACAGAATCCATGGGGCCTTGCTAAATCCTGGAGATATATTCGCTTCTATGGCCATAGCGGCGATACCAGCAATTACTCCGGTACGAATCATAGTGTGACCAGACGATGAAAAAATCCCCTTAATTGTAAAGAGAGATGGAATTATCCAAATCAAAGTAACTAATAACAGGGTAATAATGCCTGATTCTGCGCCAATCCTTAAGAACCCGCTGTGTATAATGTACTCAGAATAATACTGAGATATATTATTGAGGCCAACCCCAGTGAGAGGGTTCGACTGGAGAAGGTTTAGTGCAACTTGATATTGTTCGATCCGAGACGAAAGTGACCCAGATCTGATAGAGATTAAAGCCTCGACAATAGATGGGAGTAACGTTAATGCTGGAGTTAATATCCCAAACACATACGCAATTTTTACTTTTCGATTGTATCGTTTTAAAATATAAGTAGTAATAATAATAAATATGGCTACACTAGTCGCCGCCCATGTACTTCGAGATTGGCTTATCATGATAGCAAAGGCGACCACCAATACAGCAAGCAGGATACCCTTACTACGATTTTTTATTCCTTTGTATAAATAGTAGGGAGTAGCAATCATTAACATCATTCCAAATCCTCCATACGAAATATTGGGCAGTCCTAATGTCCTCTGAAACGGGATTGTCAATCCCACAACCGTCCTTTGGCCTAAATATGCTTGTCCAAACGGTAGTCCGACTGGATAGGTGAGTGAATGAATTACCGTTAGAACGCTAATCGCCACAGCTGAGAGAAATGCCGCCCGCAGCACACGCTCTGCGTCTGAGATCGATTTAATATTCAAGAATAGAATAATCGCAACTAATAAGTATCCGATATACGTAACAAGCCTTCGGAGAGATCCTTGTTGAACCAGTGTGGTTGTTAATATTGTTGCTAACACTGTACAAAACAGGACAAACACAAGTACCTGTACCTTCGCAATAGTAATTTTACCATTATAATACGTAAGAGCGGTTAGATAGAGTGTTGTCAGTATAATTAACATATTTGGAAGAGAAATATTGACGATACCAGTCTCAACAGAAAACACTCCGAATGGGATGGAGAATATAGTTAGCTGAACAAGAGTATTTTCAATTGGGGAACTATCTGTCACAGGTTGGTCGCTTAAATCGAATAATATAAGAACTTCACGATAGCCAGATGGTGGTCACTCACCAGAAGCCACTTCACACATGGTTGTGTTCGTATAACTATTCGAATGTCAGGGTCGGCTATTTTCAGCGTAGAGATAGAACTCGCATGGGGTTATCACGATTTACAGCGGCCGAACAAGTATGCTGCGCTGTCTAAGGATCGAGATAGAGAGACTAAAGCTCTCAAGAGACTACTTGCTCTCTGTGACAGGTTTGAGATACCGATTACGTTTGATGTCGTCGGGCATCTGTTTTTAGACAACTGTTCTGGCGCACATGATCCTCGGTGCCCAACAGGGTGGTTCAACGCTGATCCTGGAACAGACGTGGATTTGGATCCATTATTCTACGCGCCCGATCTTATTGATATGATCGAAGCAGCTGAAATCAAACACGAAATCTGTACACACACATTTTCTCACGTACTCGGCGAGGAGTTCACTACGGCTCAACTAGACGCAGATCTTGAGAAGGCACAGGAACTCCACCGGAAGAAGTTCAATAAACCAGCAGAGTCAATCGTTCCACCACGCCACCAGCGGATGGACCCAAAGGTTCTCAAACGGAATGGGATCAAAGTGGTCCGTCAGGCGACTGGGGAGATGCCGGAGAATAAATTGGCGTTGCTGTGGTGGTACTTCAGCCAGAACCATCCTGTAACGGAACCGGTTACGGAGGATGGGCTCATCACCACGTATACATCAGTCACACAGTCGATGACCGCACCGCACGTAGCCCAAGGACAGAAAACAATCCATCCTGTCTTGCGTTCGATTCCGTTCCGCGTACGGAAATATATCCACCGCCGATATATTGAAGATGCGCTAGAGCGGGCGGTTGTAGAAAATAAACACGCTCACTTCTGGACACATCTCCACGATATGGCCAACGAAGCACAGCTTGATATCGTTGATCAACTCATTACAGTAGCTTCCCGCTGGCGTGATAACGAAGGACTACAAATAAATCGGATGTGTGATCTTGAGACAAGAGTATGACCTCTCTTGATGACTCCCTAGGCAGTCTAGCAAAGAGTGCCGTAATCGTTTTTATTGGTTCTGTGGTCGGAAAAGTGCTCAGCCTCATAGGCCAAGTTCTCATCGTCCGGTCCTTAACCCCGACATCGTTTGGACACGTGGCACTTGCCTACACGATAGTTTCAACCGCTGCGGGTCTAGCGCTGCTGGGTAGCGACAAAGGTGTTGCTCGCTTGATATCCGCTAAACAGACAGTCAACTCTCACCGTCGTGTGCTCCGAGCGGGGTACACATTCGCACTTTTCGCTAGTTTTGGGGTGGCAATTACGATATTTATTATTCGATTTCGACTGGCGGCATATCTTAACGACGATCAACTCCCGAAGCTACTGATCGCCTTCCTTCCTTTTTTTATTGCATCTAATATTTCCCGAGTGTCGTTTAGTGCGCTCCGAGCATATAAGCGATCGCTGGAGGCAACTGTCGCTCGTGATCTTGGACCGCGTATCGGCGCTGTCTTGCTGTTCGGCATTTTCGCTCTCTCTGGCGAGGCATTCCTCGGTGCTGTCGCCTACTGGGTTACGACGCCTATAATCATGGTTTTACTCACTGGGTACTATCTTCATGGAGAACTCTCATTAGGACGAGTCATCAGTCACCTTCCTGATCAAAAAATGATATCTGAACTCTGGTCATTTTCGTGGCCACTCGCGGTTGGATCAACGTTTTTTCTCTTACTGTCGAACATCGATATTCTTATGATAGGATATTTTATACAACCACAGTCGGTCGGTCTCTATCGAGCGATCCAGCCTCTTCGGCAAGTTAATACATTCGTCCTTGTCGGATTTGCGTTTCTTTTTCTCCCAATTGCAACTGAGTATTATGAAGATGATAATTTTGATGCCCTAAATCGAATTTACACAGTCTCCACAAAATGGATTGTCACCGCTACGTTCCCACCCGTCCTCTTGTTCACGCTGTTTGCACCCGATGTTGTTCGTGCATTCTTTGGTAGCAAGTATGTACCCGCTGCGCCCGCATTGGCTGTTCTAACATCGGGCCTGTTTTTACGAGCAATTGTAGGTCTCAACGGAGACATGACGAAGGCAATCAACCGGACTCAAATCGAACTCTACTCGGTTGTCCCCGCTGTTCTCGTTAACATCACGCTAAATTTTATTCTAATCCCGAAGTATGGGATTACAGGAGCAGCAATTGGGACCGTAATTGGATACGGAGTATATAATCTTATTGAACTCGTTGCTATATACTGGGCTATTAAAATTCATCCGTTTTCCATGAATAATATTAAGCCACTCATTCCGACACTTCTATTTACTCTTGGTTTGAGACGACTGATTGGACATGAGGACCTCTCACTCCTATTATTAATTATGTCTGGAATTCTGATATCAATCGCCCACCTCCTGTCGGTATTCCTGACTAGGAGTCTTAGCCACACAGACATTCTTCTGCTTGAACGATTCGAAGAGCGTACTGGACTAAATCTAGGTCGTGTAAAACAGATTATTAAAAAATACCATTAAAATTATTGTAGGTTATGGTATGAATCCATTCTCAAAGTACATTCTATTCCCCCTTTTTGAATACCACATTGGTTATACTCACGGACATAAATAC
>NZ_NHPJ01000125.1 GCF_002252985.1 Halorubrum halodurans
GACGCCGGCGGAGGAGACGGGCGGGGACGCGACGGGGACGGCCACGAGGCCCCGGCCGTCATCGACCAGCGGACCTTCGAGCGCGGCGTCGAGGGGGAGACGCGCTCGTGCGGCACCGGCGCGGTCGCGATCGTGGCGGCCGCCCGCCGGCTGGGCGTGATCGACGGCGACACCGCCGTGACCCGACCGCCGGGCGGCGAGTTGCGTATCACGGTCCCGGACGACGACCACGCGACCCTGACCGGCCCGGTCGCCCGCGAGTTCTCGGGGCGGGTCGCGGCGGACCCGCGATGACGGACGCGACCGACGAATCCGACGCGCCTCCCGCGCTCGGTGCAACCGACTTCGACCCGGTCGGCTTTCTCGAGACGGCCGTTTCGACCCCCTCACACGAGGACGTCGGGGCGATGCGTCGGCTGCTCGTGGAGACGCTCGAGGCGTTCGGCGCCGACGTCGCGGTCGACGAGGGGGGCTGCGTCGTCGCCCGGAAGGGTTCGCCGGCACCCGAGGAGGGGCCACACGTCGTCGCGAACACGCACATCGACACCGTCACCCCGCACGTCGCCTTCGAGCGCGACCGCGAGGCGACCGGCCCGGAGGCGGGAGCCGGGAACGGCTCGAACGGGGCCGGACCCGCCCCCGCGGACGTGATCCGCGGTCGCGGGGCGTGTGACGCCAAGGGGCCGCTCGCGGCGCTTCTGTACGGCTACCTCGCGACGGAGCCGGCTCGCGGACGGCTCACGCTGGCGGTGACGCCCGACGAGGAGACGCTCTCCCGCGGGGCCGCGGCGCTGACGGGCAAGCTGCCGGGAAGCGGCGACGGGCTCGACGGGGACCTGTACCTCGTCGGCGAGCCGACCGGTCTCGACGTCTGTACGGCCGCGAAGGGGCGCTTTCAGGGGCGCGTCGAGCTCGACGGCGAGGCGGCACACGCCGCCGAGTTCGCGGGCGCGAACGCGGTCGCGGCCGCCGAGGGCGCGCTCGCCGCGATCCGTCGCTTCGACGACGACGCGGACGACCACCCCCAGCTCGGCCCGCCGAAGCTCACGCCGACCGTCGTCGAGGGCGGCGGGGCGACGAACCAGGTGCCGGCCGACTGCGCGATCACGGTCGACCGGCGGAGCGTTCCCCCCGAAACGGCCGAGGGGTTCCGGAGCGCGCTCGAGGGGGCGGTCCGGGCGGCGGTGGACGCGACGGCCGGAGGCGCGGCGGCCGTCGACGCTCGAGTGACCCTCGCCGACCGCGACGCCCCGTTCTTCGAGGCGTTCTCGACCGACCCGGACCACGCGTTCGTCGAGACCGTCGCGGCGGCGGCACGGGGGGCGACCGCGGACGCGGGGCTCCCGGCCGACCGCGGCGGCGCGGTCCGCCCGTTCGGCGCGGCCACGGAGGCGTCGTACTTCGCGCCGGCGCCCACGGTCGTCTTCGGCCCCGGAGACCTCGCCGACGACGCCGGCGCGGTCGCCCACGCCGAACGCGAGTACGTCAGGGTACGGGAGGTCGCGGCCGCGGCCGAGACGGTCGCGGCCGCCCTCGACCGAACGCTCGGCTGAGGCGGGGTGCGCGCGGCGGTCGGTCGATCCCGTCCCGCAGGAGGGGGTCGACCGTGCTCCGCGTCACCCGACGAAGAAGTCGATCGCGTCGTGTTTCGACTGCCCCTTGTACAGCTCCGAGTAGCCGCAGTTCGCACAGGAGACGACGACGAACCGGCGGTTCTGGACGTCGAACAGCTTCGTGAGGCCGGTCCCGCTCGTCGCGATCTCGTCGGTCTCGGTCCCCTCGCCGCCGCACTTCGGACAGCCCGACTCGCCATCCCCGAGCGTCTCCGGGTCGGCGTCGGCGCGGGAATCGCCCAGTCCGCCGGTCTCGTCGTACTCGGCCCGTCCGGGGCCGGGATCGTCGCCGCTCGATCGGTCGGAGCCGTCGCTCGTCGGTTCGTCGGCGTCGGTTCCGTCGCCGCCGAAGACGGAGTAGCTCGTGTCGGTGTCGTCGGAGGGCATCGGTTCGACGCTGAACCGTCGCCGATAAAGGCTTTCCGGCGGACGTGGCCGCCGAGGGAGCCGACGCTACAGCAGGAAGCGGTCCTCGTGCTCGTCGACGTCGACGAAGTCGTCGACGGCGTCGACCAGCTCGTCGGCCGTCGAGCTGCCGAGCCCGATCGCCTCGACGCGGACGCCCTCGTGCCTGAGGTGCGAACAGAGCCTGGCGAAGTCGCCGTCGCCGGTACAGAGGACGACGGTGTCGACGTGGTTCGCGAGGGTCACCGCGTCGAGGCTCATCCCCACGTCCCAGTCGGCCTTCTTCGAGCCGTCGGCGAACGTCTTGATGTCCTTGATCTTCGTCTCGAAGCCGATGTCGCGGAGCGCCTCGAAGAAGCTCTCCTCCTCCGGGGAATCCGCGCGGATCACGTACGCGATGGCGCGGACCAGCGAGCGATCACGGACCGCCTCCTCGAGGAGTGCCGAGTAGTCGACGTTCCGCGAGTAGCGGCTCTGTGCGGAGTGATAGAGGTTCTGTGAGTCGGCGAGGACGCCGACGCGCTGCGCGGGATGGGTGTCGACCATACGGGACCGACCACCGGCTCCGGCTAGGCTCTTGGGATCCGTCGCGGGCGGCACGGCCCGCGAAGCCGGTCGGAGCGATCCGCGTGACTTCGTTTTTCATGGGTGTAGTAACCGTTTTTTGCCCCCATCGCCGAAGGGTCGATATGACGAACGACCGTGACGGTCGCGCCGTCTGGTCGCGGGAGGCGGCCGGCCGGATCGCGCGCGACGACGACGCCGTCGCGCCGATCATCTACCCGCCAGAGACCGACCGGTTCGACGGGTTCCACGTCTGGGACACGTGGCCGGTGCGGAGCCGCGACGGGAGCCTCGCGGAGATCGACGGACACCGCGTCGTCTGCGCGCTCACGACGACCGACGACCTGCTTCCGGGCAAGCGCCACGACGTGGCGTCGATCCACTACTTCACGTCGACCGACGGCGAGTCCTGGAGCCACGGCGGGCCCCTCTTCTCCGGCGACGCGCTCGGCTCCCGGCAGTGGGCCGGCTCGACGATGGTCGACGACGGCGACGTGTACGCCTTCTACACCGCCGCGGGCGAGCGCGGCGAGGACGACCTCGCGTACACCCAGCGGATCGCGGGCGCGACCGGCGGGACGGTCCGCGTCGACGACGACGGGCTCCGGATCGACGGCGAGTGGGACCACGAGATCCTGCTCGAGCCGGACGGCGACCACTACGAGCGGGAGGAGCAGTCGCGGGGGATGACCTACACCTTCCGCGACCCGTGGTTCTTCGAGGACCCGGCAAGCGGCGAGACGTACCTCCTCTTCGAGGCGAACACCCCGGTCCCGGAGGGGGCGGACCCCTGCGACGGCGACGTCGAGGCCGCGTCGTTCAACGGGAGCGTCGGGATCGCACGCTCGCCGACCGGCGACCCGACCGAGTGGGAGCTGGAGCCGCCGCTCCTCGACGCGGTCTGCGTCAACCAGGAACTCGAGCGACCGCATCTCGTCGTCCGCGACGGCACCTACTACCTGTTCGTCTCCAGTCACCAGCACACCTTCGCGCCGGGGCTCGTCGGCTACGACGCGCTGTACGGCTTCGTCGCCGACGACCTCCGCGGCGCGTACCGCCCGCTGAACGGTCACGGCATGGTCGCGACCAACCCCGCGAACGCGCCGTTCCAGACGTACTCGTGGACCGCCTACGACCACGGCGACGAGGTGCTCGTGGCGAGCTTCTTCAACTACTACGAGTACGTCGGCGAGAGCCTCGACGGGATCGCGGAGCTCCCCGAGAGCGAGCAGCGCCGCCGGTTCGGCGGCACCCTCGCGCCGACGCTCCGGGTCGGTCTCGACGGGGACCGGACCGAGCTGCTCGGGACGCTCCGGCACGGCTGCCTGCCGCTCCCGTCGGAGGAGCTCTCCCCCGTCGACCGCGGCGGGCGACCGCGCGGAACCGACCGGGACGGCGGGTCCTACCGGTCCTAACCGACCAGCGACGGCAGCGTCGCCACGTCGATCCGCGCGGGTTCGGGCGGGTCCGCGTCCGGGTCGTCGACGACCGCCAGATCCCCGCGAGGCTCTGACGCGGCCGTCTCCTCCGCGGGCCCCGCGAGAACGACCACGCCCCCGCGCGCGAGCGGCGCGACCACGCCCGCCGCGATCGCTCTCGGGTCCGCGAACGTCGTCCGGACGACGACCCGCGTTCCGGCGTCGATCCCGCGGTCCGTCGCGGTCGTCTCCGCCGCGTCGACGAGCCGACCGTGCGGGACGGTTCCGTCGTCGGTCCGGAGGACGGGATCGCTCGGGGAGACCGTCGCCGGGGGCGTGGCGGGGTTCTCGCTCCACAGCTCCTGCTCCCAGTGTGTCGTCTCGGGGCGCTCCGGCGGGCCGCCGAACGCGGCCAGGTTCGTCCCCGGATCCGGATCGAGCGGGCGTTCGCGGTCGACGGGGGTGACCACGACGCGGTCGCCGGCCGCGACGCCCGCGGCCGGATCGAACCGGACCGTCGCGCCGAGCCCCGCCGCGCCGAGGAACGCGAGCGTCGCGTGGAGCCCCGGCGCGGGATCGACGGCGACGGTCGACCCCTCGCGCGCGCCGAGGTACCGGAGCACGTTCGCGGCCTTGTACGCGTTGGTGATCAGGTCGTGGGCGGTTCGCTCGCGGCCGTCGGGGGTGACGAGCGCGGGGTCGCGGCTCCGTCGGTCGCGCCCGAGCAGGTCGCCGACGACCTCGATTCCGGCCACCGGCTCAGGGCGCGCCCGCGATCACCATTCGGGAGCCGTCCGCCTCGAACGAGAGCGTGCGGCTCGACGCGGGGTCGACCCGGACCGCGTCGCCGGCCGCGAGCGCGACCGACTCTCCGTCGACGTCCAGCGTCGCCTCGCCCTCGAGGAGGACGTACACCTCCTCCTGGCCGTCCCCGGCGTGGTCGTGTTCCATCCCCTCCCAGTCGGCGTCTGCCTCGACGACCGTGACGCCGAGCTCGGCACAGTCGAGCGCCTCGCGCAGGAAGTACATGCCGGGCGCCTTCGGTTCGACGTCGGTGTAGGTGGCCTCGTCGTAGCCCATAGCGTCGCTTGGATCGGACGCCCGAAAAGTCTGTCTTCGGATCCCTCCCGGCTCAGAACGTGCTCTTCAGCTTCTCGAAGAAGCCGCCGCCGACGTCGATGTCCTCGCCGCCGGCCTCCGCGAACGCCTCCAGCGCCTCGCGCTGCTCCTCGTTGAGCGACTCGGGGACGACGACCGCGACCTGGACGTACAGGTCGCCGCGGCCGCGACGCCGGAGGTGGGGCATCCCCTTCCCCTTCAGCCGGAACGTCTCGCCGCTCTGGGTGCCCGCGGGCACGTCCATCTCGACGGTGCCGTCGACCGTCTCCACGTCGATGGTGTCGCCGAAGACCGCCTGCGGGAACGAGACCGCCTCGTTGACGCGGAGGTCGTCGCCGTCGCGCTCGAACCGCTCGCCGACGTCGACGTCGACCTCGATCAGCAGGTCGCCGTTCGGCCCGCCGTTCTCGCCGGGCGCGCCCTCCCGCTCCATCCGGAGGCTCTGGCCCGACTGGATCCCCGCGGGAACCTCGACGGTGAGCGTGGCCTCCTCGCGGACGATCCCGTCGCCGCCGCAGTCCGCGCAGTCCTCGCTGTACACCTCGCCCGCGCCCTCACATCGCGGACAGGTGGAGGTCTGCTGGACGCGCCCGAGCGGCGTCTGCTGGACCTGTCGCACCTGTCCCTGCCCGTTACACTGCGGACAGGTGTTCACGTCGGCGTCGGGAGGGTGCCCGTCGCCGCCGCAGGTGTCACACCGCGTGGGCCGGGTGATCGTGAACTGCTTTTCGGTCCCCTCGAACGCCTCTTCGAGGTCGATCGTGAGGCCCGTCCGGAGGTCCTGGCCCTGTCGCGGGCGGTCGTCGCGTCGGCCGCCGGCGCCGCCGGGGCCTCCGCCGCCGCCGAAGAACTGGTTGAAGATGTCCTCGAAGCCGCCGGCACCGCCGGCGCCGCCGGCGCCGCCGAACGGGCCGCCCGCCCCGCCGGGACCGCCGCCGCCCGTCGCCCCGCGCTTGTCGGCCTCGGTGAACCGCTCGTGGCCGAGCTGGTCGTACTGGCGGCGCTTCTCCTCGTCGGTGAGCACCTCCTTCGCCTTCTGTATCTTCTTGAACCGCTCCTCGGCGTCGTCGTCGTCGCTGACGTCGGGATGGTGTTTCGCGGCCTTCTTCCGGTACGCCTTCTTGATCTCGTCCTCGCTGGCGTCCCGGGAGACACCCAAGACGTCGTAGAAGTCCTCGCTCATGCGTTACGTTGGTGGTGTGGTCGTGGTTCGGTCGTGTTAAGCGGCGCGGCCGACGGCGGCGGTCGGCGACGCGATCGGCGACAGCGGCGGTCGGCGACGTCGGCGGTCGGCGACGGTCGCTCGGCCGATCGCGTCGCCCGGCGGCGGTCCGTCGTCCTCGTCGACGCCGCCGGAACCGCGTCGTGGTTCCGGTCGGCAGAAGGGGACGACTACTCGTCGTCCTCGTCGACGTCCTCGAAGTCGGCGTCGACGTACTCCTCGTCGTCGCCGTCGCCGCCCATGTCGCCGGGCCCGGCGGCACCGCCGGGGCCGCCCATGCCGCCCATGCCGCCGGGACCGGCACCGCCCGCGCCGCCCGGACCGGCCTGTGCGGCCTGTTGTTGGTACATCTGCTTGCCGATCTCCTGGAGCTGCTCCGAGAGCGCCTCGGTCACGTCCTCGATCGCCTCGGTCTCGGCGTCGTCGTCCTCGAGCGTCTCCTCGACGTCCTCGATCGCCGCCTCGATGTCGGCGACGAGGTCGTCGTCGACCTCCTCCTCGTTCTCCTCGAGGAGGGTCTCGGCGCGCTGGATCGCCGTCTCGGCCTCGTTGCGCGCCTCGATGCGCTCGCGGCGGGCCTCGTCCTCCTCGGCGTGCTTCTCGGCTTCCTCCTGCATCTCCTCGATCTCCTCGTCCGAGAGGCCGACGCCGCCCTCGATGGTGATCGACTCGGCGTTGCCCGAGCCCTGGTCCTCGGCCTCGACGTTGACGATCCCGTTCTCGTCGATGTTGAACGAGACCTCGATCTGCGGGGTGCCGGCGGGCGCCGGCGGGATGCCGGAGAGCTGGAACGCGCCGAGGAGCTCGTTCTCCTCGGCGATCTCACGTTCGCCCTGGAAGACGCGGACGTTCACGGAGGTCTGGTTGTCCGCGGCCGTGGTGAACACCTTCGACTCCTCGGTCGGGATCGTGGTGTTCTTCTCGATGAGCCGCTCGAAGAGCCCGCCCTTCACCTCGATGCCGAGCGAGAGGGGCGTGACGTCGAGCAGCACGATGTCGTCGACGTCGCCGGAGAGCACGCCGCCCTGGACCGCCGCGCCGAGCGCGACCGCCTCGTCGGGGTTGACGTTCTTCTTCGGCTCCTGGCCGACCAGCTCCTCGACCTTGTCCTGGACCTGCGGCATCCGCGTGGAGCCGCCGACGAGGATGACCTCGTCGATGTCGCCCTTCTCGTAGCCGGCGTCGGCGAGCGCCTGCTCGGTCGGCTCGACCGTGCGGTCGAGGAGGTCCGCGGTGAGGCTCTCGAAGGTCGCCCGCGTGATCGACTGTTCGAGGTGGACCGGACCGCTGTCGGTCGCGGTGATGAAGGGGAGGTTGACCGTCGTCTCCTTCTTGTTCGACAGCTCGATCTTCGCCTCCTCGGCGGCGTCCTTCAGCCGCTGGAGCGCCTGCCGGTCCTCGCGGAGGTCGATGCCGTGGTCGTTCTCGAACTCCTCGGCGATGTGGTCGATGAGGGCCTCGTCCCAGTCGTCGCCGCCGAGGTCGTTGTCCCCGTTCGTGGCGACGACCTCGTAGACGCCGCCTCCGAGATCCAGCACCGACACGTCGAAGGTGCCGCCGCCGAGGTCGTACACGAGGACCGTCTGGTCGGACTCGTCGTCGAGCCCGTACGCCATGGAGGCGGCGGTCGGCTCGTTGACGATGCGCTCGACGTCGAAGCCGGCGATCTCGCCGGCGTCCTTCGTCGCCTGGCGCTGCTTGTCGTTGAAGTAGGCGGGGACCGTGATCACGGCCTTCTCGACGTCGTCGCCGAGGTACTCCTCGGCGTCGCGTTTGATCTTCTGGAGGATCATCGCCGAGATCTGCTCGGGGCTGTACTCGTCGTCCCCGATCTCGACCGTGTAGTCGTCCTCGCCCATGTGGCGTTTGATGGACTGGATCGTTCGGTCGGGGTTCTGGACGGCCTGGTTCTTCGCCGGTTTCCCGACGAGCCGCTCGCCGTCGTCGGAGAAGGCGACGACCGACGGGGTCGTCCGGTCGCCCTCCGCGTTCGCGATGATCTCGGGCTCGTCGCCCTCCATCACCGCGAACGCGGAGTTGGTGGTACCGAGGTCGATACCGAGGATCTTGTTGGTCGCCATCTTGCCAGTGAATACCGGCTTGTATCGGTTAAAGGTTACTAGACGCCCCGATCCTCGTCTCGAACCGATCCCGCTGCGGTGTTGCGGTTTCCGTGATCGTGGTAGCCACTCACATCGGTGTCTTTATACTGACCCGCAAACCCAGCCGCCCGGCGGGGCGGGGCGCCGTCGACCGCTCGGTCCCCCGGAGCGCGCCGTCGGATCAGAGCCCGGAGACGAGGTCCTCGAGCACCGCCGCGGGGTCGTCCGCCTTGGCGACGCCGGAGGCGAGGAGGACCCCGGACGCGCCCAGCTCGCCCGCCGCGTCCACGTCGTCGCCCGTCGAGACGCCGGCCCCGCAGAACACGTCGACCTCGGGGTCGACGGCCTCGGCGGCCGTGACCGCGTCCTCGACGATGCCGGGGTCGGCCGTCGCGACGGAGACGTCGCCGCCGATGAGCTCCGGCGGCTCGACGGCGACCGCGTCGGGCGAGAGCGCCGCGGCGGCGCCGATCTGCGCCGGGTTGTTCGCACAGACGATCGTCTCCAGGCCGGCCCGCTCGGCCGCCCCGACGGAGCCGTCGATATCGGCGAGCTTGAGACGGTTCTCCGAGTGGTTGATCAGCGTCCCCGCGGCCCCGTTGTCGGCGACCGCCTCCGCCAGCGTCGACCCGGTGTGGGAGCCGTGCCCGTTCGGCGAGACGTGCTGGGCCCACGTCTCGACGCCCGTCTCCGCGACGCGGGCGAGGTCGGCCGCCTGCGGGGCGACGCCGATCCGCGCGCCCGACGCCTCGGCGACGTCGCGGGCGGCGGTCGCGACCGCGATCGGATCACAGGGATACGCCTTGAGGTTCACCAGGATGAACATGCCCGAGGTAACGGACGGGGGCGCAAATACCTTCGTGGTCGGTCGGCGCCTCCGGAACGCCCGTCTTCCGGAGCGGCGGCTCTCCGGCTCGCCCGGAGCGGCGGCTTCCCGGATCGACCGCCTCCCGGAGCAACACTCTTAACCCGTGCGGGAGACCGACACACGAACCCGCGTTTCGGCGGGGCCGATATCGCATGTCGCTCATCGAGATCATCTCCGGGGTCGAGGCCAGCGAGGCCACGCTGACGGTGTTCGATCCGGACCCGAGCGTCGCCGAGACGCTCGCGGAACACTTCGCGGACCGGAACCTCCGGGTCGTCGCGGAGCGTCCGGCGGCGGGACCGACCGGCTACGCCGTGCTCTCGCGCGACGGCGAGTTCGTGACCGCGGCCGCGATCGACGACCTCCTTCCCGGTACCGACGGTGACGCGTCCGCCGACGGCGACGAGGCGTCCGCCGACGACGGCGACGGCGACGAGGCGTCCGACGGGCGCCGTTCCGACGAGGAGCGCGGGGCGACCGCCTCCCGGCGCGTCGGCCAGCCGATACTCGACCACCTCGACGAGACGCTCTTCACCTCCTACTCCCGTGCCGACATGGTCGCCGCCTCCCGCGAGATCGAGGACCGCGCCTGGCGCGTCGGCGACGGCGAGCTCCACGCGGGCTTTCAGACGCTCGACGTCCTGACCGGCGAGGCGAACACGTACGACCGGCTCGCCGGCAAGGACCGTCTCGACGTCCACGCGTACGCGGCCGCCGAGGGCGACGCGCCGGCGGCCGACGAGTACGAGGTCCACGTCGGCCGCACCGCGGAGATCCGCGAGACCTGGTTCGTCGCCTACGACGGCGGCGGGTTCGACGGCGCGAAGTGCGTGCTGCTCGCCGAGGAGCGCGAGCCGGGGCGGTTCTACGGCTTCTGGAGCTACGATCCCGACACCGTCGACCGGGTCATCGACTACCTGACCGAGCGGTACGGCACGTCGGAGGCGCACGACGAGGACGACGCGACCGCCTGATCGGGGGCCGCCCCGTCGGGACGCCACGGCCGGTCGGCCGGAGTCTTCAACCCCGCCCGCGTTCAAGCGTCGGCCGATGACCACCGAGTCGAACGCGCCTCCCCCGCGGCTGCTCCTGGTCGGGGACGCGGCGTGGATCGATCCCCTCGCGGACGCGCTGGAGACGGCGTCGAGCGCGACGGTCCGGACGGCCTCGACCGAAGCACGCGCGCTCGACGCGATCCGTACGCGGCGGCCCGACGCCGTCGTCACCGCACGGCGGCTTCCCGAAACCACCGGGGTCGCCCTCCTCCGGACGCTCCGCGAGCGGGACGCGACGCTCCCCGTGATCGTGGCGACCGCGTCGGGAAGCGAGGCGCTCGCGAGCGACGCCATCGCGGCCGGCGCCGCCGACTACGTCCCCGTCGACGCCGGCGACGTCGACGGCTCGGCTCGGCGGCTCCTCGATCGCGCCGCGGCCGCGATCGAAACCGCCCGACGCGACCGCGCCCGACGCGACCGTGCCAGGCAGTTCGACGCGATATTCCGCGACGAACGGACCGCGACGTGGGTGCTCGACGCGGCGGGGACGGTCGATCGGATGAACCGGACCGCCCGCGACCTGTCGGGCGAGCGCGCCGCGGTCGGCCCGGCGACGTCGGCCGGACCCGACGGGACCGCCGCCGTCCCGCTCTGGGACCTCCCGCGCTGGTCCGGCTCCGACCGCGTCCGGGACGACGTCAGGCGGGTGGTCGAGACCGCGCTCGACGGCGAGTTCGGACACGCCGTCGTCATCCACGACGCCGGCCGCGACGGCGACCGTGCCGAGGGTGTCGACGCCGATCGGGTCGGCGGCCGCGACGCCGACGGCGGGCGGGCCGTGATCGAACTGTCCGCGCGCCCGGTGACCGACGACCGGGGGGAGTTGACCTCCGTCGTCGTCGAGGGGGTCGACGTCACGGACCACGCCGACGTGGAGCGCGACCTCCGCCGCTCGGAGGAGCTTCACCGGGTCACGCTCAACAACATGACCGACACCGTCCTCATCACCGACGAGGACGGCGAGTACACCTACGTCTGTCCCAACGTCCACTTCATCTTCGGGTACACGGCCGAGGAGATACGCGACCTCGGCACCATCGACGACCTCCTCGGCGAGGACCTCTTCGACCGCGAGACCCTCGCCGAGGAGGGCGTGTTGAAGAACATCGAGTGTACCGTGACGGACGAGGCCGGCCGCGAGCACACGCTTCTCGTCAACGTCCGGGAGGTGTCCATCCACGACGGAACCCTGCTGTACAGCTGTCGCGACATCACCGAGCGCAAACGGCGCGAGCGGGCGCTCGCGACCCTCCAGGAGACGGCACGCGAGTTCCTCTACGCCGGAACCGACGGGGAGATCGCCCGGCGTGCCGTCGACGACACGCCGGCGGTGCTCGGATTCGACGCCGCCGCGGTGTATCGGTTCGACCCCGACGCCAACGTGCTCCGTCCGGTCGCCTACTCCGACGGCATGCGGGCGGTTCACGGCCCGCCGTCCCCGATCGACACCGACGGCGGGACGCTCGTGGGACACGCCTTCGTCGAGGACGAGCGGCTGTTCCTCGACGACGTCCACGCCGACGAGCGGCTCGCGGACCGGTCGACGGACCTCCGCAGCGTCGCGTTCATCCCGCTCGGGGAGAACGGCGTGTTCGTCGCCGGCACGACGGCGGTGGGCGCGTTCGACGAGGTGACCCGCGAGCTCGCCGACCTGCTCGCGGCCGCCGCCGAGGCCGCCTTCGACCGCATCGGACGCGAGGAGCGGCTCCGCGAACAGGACCGGGAACTACAGCGGCGAAACGAGCGTCTCACGGCGTTGAACCGCATCAACGAGACGATCCGCGAGATCGACGGCGCGCTCGTCCGCGCGGAGACGCGCGAGGAGGTCGAACACGCGGTCTGCGAGCTGTTGACGGGGGACGACCGGTTCCGCTTCGCGTGGATCGGCTCGACCGACGCGGCCGGGGAGACGCTCGAGCCGCGGGCGTGGGCGGGCACGGAACGGGGGTACCTCGACGACCAGTCCGTCCCGGTGGCCGCCGCCGGCGTCGAGCCGGCCGGCCGGACCGCGGCGACCGGCGAGATGACGGTGGTCGGGAACGTCCCCGGCGGGCTCCGCGAGGAGGCGTGGCGCAAGGCGGCCGTCTCGCGTGATCACCTCTCCGTGATCAGCGTACCGCTCGTCTACAACGAGCTGACCTACGGCGTTCTCACCGTCTACGCCGGGGAGCGGGAGGCGTTCTCCGGGCTGGTCCGGGAGGTCTTCGCGGAGCTCGGCGAGACGATCGCCGCCGCGATGGGGGCGATCGAACGGAAGAACGCGCTGGTGACGACGTCGACGACGCGCGTCGAGTTCGCCGTCGAGGACCCGAGTTTCCTCCTCTCGCGGCTGGCACGGGACGCCTCGTGTACGGTGTCGTATCAGGGCGGCGCGCGCCAGACGGCGGCGGGGAGCTACGTCTTCGTCGAGGTGGAGGGCGCGGCGGTCGACTCGGTCGCGGCGGTCGCACGCGACCTCCTCGTCGTGGACTCCGTCCGGGAGATCAACGCGACCGCCACGGGAGGCGTGTTGCGGCTTCGGCTCTCGCGGCCGTTCCTCGCGGGCGAGCTGGCCGATCACGGGATCGTGTTTCACGGCGCGTCCGCCACGCCGGAGTCGGCGAGCGTCGTCGTCGACGTTCCGGAGGGGGTCGACGTCTCACGGATCGGCAGGCTCCTCGAGGAGGTGTTCGAGGGGACGCGACTCGTCTCGAAACACGCGGGGGATCGCACGGGGGAGCGCGACGTCCACTCGCGGTTCCTCGACGACCTGACCGACCGGCAGCTCGAGGTGATCCAGACCGCCTACTACGCCGGCTTCTTCGAGTCCCCGCGGGAACGCTCCGGCGAGGAGATCGCCGAGACGCTCGACGTCTCCTCGTCCGCGTTCTACCAGCACGTCCGCGTCGTCCAGCGAAAACTGTTCTCGGCGCTCTTCGACGACCGGAACGTCGACCTCGCCGGATCGGCGGATTGAGGTTCAACTTCCAACCACCGTCCGTCTCGATGGTTGGATGTTGAACCACACGATACAGGTGCCTCCTCCGGCTACCCGCGACGAGGGCAGCCGGACCGGCCGGTGCTCGCGTACCACAATGAGAGACGTGACCCAAGACGCCGGAGAGGAGAGCGCGTACGAGTGCTTCGATTGCGGAAACGTCGTCGTCGGACCGAATCCGGGCACCTGTCCCGAGTGCGGGAGCACGGTGCGGAACCGCGGGACGCCGATGGAGTAGTCGGCTCAGTCCTTCCGTTTGACCACGTCGCCGAGCGTCATCGTGCCGGCGTCGTTGGACTCCCAGTCGGCGTCGACGTCCTCCCCCTCGACGAGCGAGACGTCGAGCGCGCGCTCGAGCTTCCGCTGGACCTCGTCGGTGGGCAGCGTGTCGCCGCGCTCGAGCTTCCGGATCAGGCTCGCCTTCTCGTTGAGGTCGTCCGCGAGCTCCTCCTGGCTCACCCCCTTCGACTCCCGAGCGTTGCGGATCCGATCGTCGTAGTCGGTGGCGATCTCCTCCATGTCGTCGAACATGTCGCGGCGACGCCGCGAGCCGCCCGACGACCCCCCGGAGCCGCCGGAACCGCTCGAGGAGGACGAGGAGGGGGTCCCGGAGCTGGAGCTCGTCGAGTACTTGCTCCCCGACGAGCCGCTCGGCTCCTCGCGGACCTCCGTGCCGAAGTCCGTACAGGAGCTACACAGCTCCAACTCGGCGCCTTCGACCTTCGTCGTCGTCAGGGAGGCCTGCTCGGCACCACACATTTCACACTGGGGCATACGCGACGGTAACGCAGCCGGTCGTATAAAGGGTGCGCCGCGACGGGCGGACGGCCGTTCTCCCGCCCTCGAGCGCCGGCGATCCGGCACCGACGGCCGGCGACCCCCTTCGACTCCGTGCCGGCGTCGTGGGTCGCCGTAACACACTTAAGCGGACGCTCTGTACCCACTCCCAGTGGCATCCCGACAGGGCGGGTCGGGGGCCGAGGAGGTCCCCCGTCCCGGATCGACGGAGCGTCGGACCGCACCGCACACGGCGTCGCCCGAGGCCGCGTCACCCGAGGCCGATCGACGCCGCGCGTCGACCGCCCGACCCGGATCGCCGGACGCGACCGGGACGCGAGGTCGGACGACCGGTCCCGGCCGCGGACGGTCGATCCGACCGCGGAGCCGAACCCCGGAGGATCCGCCCCTCCGTGACCCCGGTTTGTACGCGCTCACGAACCACTTCCGCGAGCGGCTCGAACAGCCCGGCCGGTACGTCTCCACGCGGACCGTCACCGAGGCGATCCGGCGCGGACAGCTCCGCTGGAACCGGACCGACGGGTGGCGGTTCGCGCTCGTCGACGGCGGGATCCGGTTCGTCGTCGTCGTGAGCGACACCGAGACCGACTCCCCGGTCGTCGTCACCGGCTGGACCGAGGTCGCGGACCGCGAGGCGGCGCTGGAGGCGGGCCGGTTCGACCCGGTCGACGTCGACACCATCGGCCTCCGGGCCGCGTTGAGCGAGACGCCCGAAACCACGATCCCCGACCGGATCCGGCCGCGTGCGGTCACCCGACCGTTCGTCGTCGGCGGCCATCGGCTGGAGACCGACCCCGGCGAGCCGTTCGTCCGCTGCGTCGAGTGCGGCTGTCGGTTCCGGTCGAAGGAGGCGATCACCTCGCGGCGCTGTCGTGGTCCGTCGGCCGGGCGGTAGGCGGGCGCGCCCGCCACGTTTACCGCCTCCGCCGATCGCGGAGCGACGAGAATCCGACCCGTTCTTCAGAGGTCGATCACGGCGGTGGCGTGCGCCTCCGAGCGGCCGGAGGCCGCGAGGAGCCCGCACGAGGGAGTCGGCGGGCCGGAGCGACGCGGAGGACGGCCGACGAGGCTGGGGCTTTGGAGGTGCTGGCCGTGAAACAGAGATCGAGCAATACCGATCGAGGAAAACACCTCGATCTCTCCTCGACTGCTCTCCGTCCCGGTCGAGCGCGGACGCTACCCATTTCCGCGTCGCGGTCGAACCCGGAGTGATGACCGACGACACCGGCGACCCCGCCGCCGGCGACGACGATTCCGCGGTCGAGGCCGAACCCGTCTCCGACGACTCCACCGCTCCCGACGACGGTCCCACCGACGTCCCGCTCGACCGCTTTCACGAGGCGCTCGAGGCCGAGGAGCGCCCCGTCGCGACCGCCAGCGAGGTCGCGCGGCGGCTGGGGACGACGCAGGCCGCCGCCCGCGACGCGCTCGCCGACCTCGTCGAGCGGGGGGACGTGGACCGGCTCGACGTCGAGAGCGATCCCGTCGTCTTCTACCCGAGCGACTGGGGCGCGTTGGCGTCCCGCGAGCGCGTGGTCGCCTTCCCGAGCCGGCGGGAGATCGTCGTCGACCGGCCGACGCAGTTCACGCGGGCGCGGCTCTCGCAGTTCGCGTACCTCGTCGACACCACGGGGACCGAGCCCGGCACGCGGGGCTACCTCTACCGGATCCGCCAGGAGGACGTGTGGGCCGCGCCGTTCGAGGACGCCGACGCGCTGATCGCGAGCCTGCGCGCCGTCCTCCCGCGACGCGCCGACCACCTCGAGGAGTGGATCCGCGACCAGTGGCGGCGCGCGCACCGCTTCCGGCTGTACACCCACGAGGACGGCTACGTCGTCCTCGAGGCGGCCAACGAGAGCCTGCTGGGCAACGTCGCCGAGAGCCACCTCGAGGACGGCCAGCTCCGCGCGCCGATCTCCGAGACGGAGGCGTGGGTGAACGAGGACGCCGTCGCGGGCGTCAAGCGCGCGCTGTACGACGCGGGCTATCCCGTCGAGGACGACCGCGACCTGGAGACGGGCGACCCGGTCGCGATCGACCTCACGACCGACCTCCGCGACTATCAGGAGACGTGGGTCGAGACGTTCCTCGAGTCGCGCTCGGGCGTGTACGTCGGCCCGCCCGGATCGGGCAAGACGGTCGCCGCCATCGCGACGATCGCGGCCGTCGGCGGCGAGACGCTGATCCTGGTCCCCTCCCGCGAGCTCGCGGAGCAGTGGCGCGAGGAGCTGCTGGCACACTCCACGGTCGATCCCGCCGACGTGGGGCTGTATCACGGCGGGACGAAGGACGTCAGGCCGGTCACGATCGCGACCTACCAGATCGCGGGGATGGACCGCCACCGCTCGCTGTTCGACTCCCGCGAGTGGGGGTTGATCTGCTTCGACGAGGCGCACCACGTCACCGCGCCCGTCTACTCCCGAACCGCCGAGCTCCAGAGCAAACACCGGCTCGGGCTGTCGGCGACGCCGGTCCGGGAGACGGGCAGCGAGGAGGAGATCTACACCCTGATCGGCCAGCCGATCGGGGCGGACTGGGACGCGCTGTTCGAGGCGGGGTTCGTCCAGGAGCCGGAAGTCGAGATCCGGTACGTCCCGTGGCGCGAGGAGCTGGCCAGAAACGAGTACGCCAGCGCGGACGGCCGGGAGCGCCGACGGCTCGCCGCCGAGAACCCCGCGAAGGTCGCGGAGGTCCGCTACCTGCTCGCCGCGCACCGCGGGAAGCAGGCGCTCGTGTTCGTCGAGTACCTCGACCACGGCGAGGCGATCGCCGACGCGATCGGCGCGCCCTTCATCAGCGGCGAGACGCCCCACCGCGACCGCGCGGAGCTGTTCCGGCGGTTCCGCGAGGACGACGACGACCTCGACGCCCTCGTCGTCTCGCGGGTCGGCGACGAGGGGATCGACCTCCCGAACGCGGAGCTGGCGGTCGTCGCGAGCGGGCTCGGGGGGAGCCGTCGCCAGGGCTCACAGCGCGCCGGGCGGACGATGCGGCCCGCGGGGTCGGCGCTCGTCTACGTGCTCGCGACCCGCGGGACGAGCGAGGAGGAGTTCGCCCAGCGGCAGATGCGCCACCTCGCGCGTAAGGGCGTCCGGGTGCGCGAGACGAACGTGGCGGAGTAGGGGAGGTGAGTGACGGAGTAGAGGAGGTGAGTGACGGGGTGGGGGGTACGTCCGTGCCGGCGTAACGCGGCACACAGCGAAGCTTTCAATTCCCGGTCGGTCGACGTCGTCGTATGGACCCGACAGACGGCTCGGAGAGGACGGTCGGCGAGGCGGTCGTCGACTGCCTGCTCGACCACGGGATCGACACGGCCTTCGGCATCCCCGGCAAGCAGACGCTCCCGCTCAACCGGGGGTTCGCCGACCGCGACGCGCGGTTCGTCGTGGCGCGACACGAGACCGCGGTCACCCACCAGGCGTGGGGGTACGCGGAGACGGCCGAGCCGGGGACGATGGCCGCCACCGTGGTCGTTCCCGGTCCGGGCGACATGAACGCCATGAACGGGCTGAAGAACGCGAAAAACGACAACGTCCCGCTGCTTCACCTGGCCGTCGAGACCGAACGCGAGGTCCGCGGCGGCGACGGGATCCACGAGACGCCCCCGGAGACGTACGACACGGTGGTGAAGGAGAACGTCCTCGTCGAGTCGCCGGCGGGCGCGGTCGCGGCCGTCGCCGACGCGATCCGGGTCGCCCGCGAGGCCCCGCAGGGGCCGGTGCGGGTCGGGATCCCGAAGGACGTCCTCGCGAGCCGGACGCCGCAGGCGACCCCGCCGGAGGCGGAGCCGGCGGAGCCCCCCGCGCCCTCGGCGTCGTCCGTCGAGGCGGCCGCGGACCGCCTCGGCGACGCCGACGCGCCGGTCGTGATCGCGGGCGGCGGCGTCCGGCGCGCCGGCGCGACGGACGCCCTCCGCACGGTCGCGGAGGCGCTCGACGCGCCGGTCGTCACGACGTACAAGGGGAAGGGCGTGCTCCCGGAGACGCACCCTCTCTCGGCGGGCGTCCTCTGTGGCGGCGCGAGCACGGAGCTGCGCGAGCTGCTCGCCGAGGCCGACGCGGGGCTGGTCGTCGGGTCGGACCTCGACGCGGTCTCGACCGGCAAGTGGTCGGTGTCGATGCCGGAGACGC
This sequence comes from Halorubrum halodurans, assembly GCF_002252985.1. Classification (GTDB taxonomy): domain Archaea; phylum Halobacteriota; class Halobacteria; order Halobacteriales; family Haloferacaceae; genus Halorubrum; species Halorubrum halodurans. The sequence continues at coordinate 18,272 of NZ_NHPJ01000125.1, forward strand.
TCGTCCACGTCACGCTCGACGGCGACGACATCGGGTTCGGCTACGAGGCCGACCTCGGGGTCGTCGCCGACGCGGACCGGTTCCTCGGGACGCTCGCCGACCGGCTCGATCCTGCCGAATCCGGCGCCGACACCCCCGGCGCGGCCCGTGCGGCGGCGGTCCGCGAGGCGGACCGCGACCGGTTCGACGCGGTCGCGGCCGCCCGCGACGACGACGCCCCGCTCCGGTCGGTCGAGGTGCTCGGCGAGGTGCGCGACGTGCTCCCCGAGGAGACGGTCGTGGCCGCCGACGCGGGCGGGTTCCGGCTGTGGACGCTGGTCTCCTTCCCGGCGTCCGGCCCCGAATCGTACGTCAATCCCGGCTCGTGGGCGACGATGGGCACCGGGCTCCCCTCGGCGATCGGCGCGAAGCTCGCGAACCCCGACGACGACGTGGTCGCGTTGACCGGCGACGGCGGGCTCATGATGTGTGTCCACGAGCTCCACACGCTGGCGTCGGAGGAGATCGACGTCACCGTGGTCGCGTTGAACAACGACGACTACGCGATCATCAGCGAGGAGGCCGAGCGGACCTACGACTTCCCCGCGCAGGCGTACGGCTGGGTCGACACGGGGCTCGACATCGCGTCGATCGCCGCCGGCATGGGCGTTCGCGCCGAGCGCGTGAGCGACCTCGACGCCGTCGGCGACGCCGTCGACGACGCACGCGCCCACGACGGGCCGGCGCTCGTCGAGGTCGTCACCGACCCGGACGAGCCGCAGGCCAGCGAGTGGATGACCCGCGACCGCTGAGACGATCCGGCGCGTAGCGAACGACTCCGCCGCTCGGCGGGGATCCCGCGGTGAGGCCGCGTCCCGGCGATCCCGGTCGGAGCGTGAGTCTTAACAACACCCGTTGTGAATTCCGGGACATGACCAGCGCCAACGACGTCCCCGTCGGGATCGTCGGCCTCGGCGGGATCGGAACCCACCACGCGAGACAGTTCCTCGAGCGGGGTGCGAACCTCGTCGGCGTCGATGTCCATGCCGCCGACG
>NZ_NHPJ01000133.1 GCF_002252985.1 Halorubrum halodurans
ATTTATGTCCGTGAGTATAAGAGGCGTGCTATTGCCTCCGATCTAGCGGGTACTGAACTGAGAGGTGAAGGAGAGGTCGAGATCCGAGGATTCCATCTCAACATCATCAGGGTTAGCCCAAGAGCGCGACAGAGGACTCCCTGTACTGTCACAAATGAATCATCAGTCGTATGGGAGTAACTAATATTGAGGAATCGGCCTGGGTGATTATACACGCATCCAATAAAAAGCGTCGATCACTTCTACCCAATCACATCAGATTCTCTCGTGAAACATATACACCCCGTACTCAGCAGGGTGCTGAAACGCATCAGCAAGTACGGGTTCCGACGCAACCACCTCGAGGTCCGCTCGACGGGCCGAGGGAATCGTGCCGCCAGGCGTCCTCGCGGAGCTCTTCGGGAAAGACCCCGACCACTCAGTTCACTCCTGTGCGTCGACGACCGCGACGCCGGCCAGGTTGACGATGTCCTTCACCTCGTCGCCGCGCTGGAGGACGTGGACCGGCTCGTCCATGCCGACCAGCATGGGACCGATGGCCTCCGCGCCGCCCAGCCGCTGGAGCAGCTTGTACCCGATGTTGCCGGCCTCGAGGTTCGGGAACACGAGGACGTTCGCGGCCTCGTCGAGCTCGGAGAACTCGTAGGTCCCCTCGAGGATCTCGTCGACGACGGCGGTGTCCGCCTGCATCTCCCCGTCGACCGGGAAGTCGACCTCGGGATCGTCGTGGAGGAGCTCGACCGCCTCCCGCGGCTTCCGGGTGCCCTCGTTGTCGACGCTCCCGAAGTTGGAGTACGAGAGGACGGCCGCGCGCGGCTCGACGTTGAACCGCCGGGCGAGGTCGGCGGTGTGGCGGGTGATCTCCGCGAGCGTCTCCCGGTCCGGGTCCTGGTTGACGGTCGTGTCCGCACAGAACACCACCCGGTTCTTGAACGTCAACATGTAGACGCCGGCGACGGTGTCGGTGTCCTCCGCGGAGCCGATCACCTGAAGCGGCGGCCGCAACGCCGACGGATAGTGGTGGGTGAGCCCGGTCAACATCGCGTCGGCGTCGCCCGCCTTCACCATGACGCTCCCGAGGTAGTTCGTGTCCCGGCGGACGAGCTCGTTCGCCTCGCGTCGGGTGATCCCCTTCCGCTTCCGGAGCTCGTGGAGGCGGTCGCCGTACGCCGTGACGTCCCGCTCGTCGGGATCGACGATCTCCGGGCGGAAGGAGAGGCCGAGCTCGTCCGCCGTGCGGGAGATCTCGTCGGCGTCGCCGAGCAGCACCGGCTCGGCGATCCCCTGTTCGGAGAGCTGGTAGGCCGCGCGGATCATTTTCTCGTCGGTTCCCTCCGCGAGCGCGATCCGCTTCGGATCGCTTTTCGCCTTGTTCAACACGACCCGCATCATCTCGCGGGACTTCCCGAGTCGCGCCTCGAGGCGCTCGCGATACTGTTCGAGGTCGATCTCGGTCCGTGCGGACCCGGAGACCATGGCCGCCTGCGCGACCGCGGGCGCGACCTCGAAGAGCACGCGCGGGTCGAGCGGCTTCGGGATGACGTAGTCGGGGCCGAACTGGAGCGGGTCGTCGCCGTACGCCTTCACCACGGCGTCGGGGACGTCCTTTCGCGCCAGCTCCGCGAGCGCCTCCGCGGCGGCGCGTTTCATCTCCTCGTTGATCTCCGTCGCGCGCACGTCGAGCGCGCCGCGGAACAGGAACGGGAACCCGAGCACGTTGTTCACCATGTTCGGGTAGTCGGACCGACCCGTCGCCATGATCACGGTGTCGTCGCGGGCGGCCTTGGCGTCCTCGTAGGTGATCTCCGGGTCCGGGTTCGCCATCGCGAAGAGGACCGGATCGGACGCCATCGACCGGACCATCTCCTGGGAGACGATCCCGCCGACCGAGAGGCCGACGAACACGTCAGCGCCCGCCATCGCGTCCGCGAGGTCGCCGCCCTCGACGTCGCTCGCGAACTCCCGTTTGTACTCGTTGACCTCGCCGGCGTCCGCCCGCGCCTCCGTGATGATCCCGGAGGAGTCACACATCGTGATGTTCTCGCGTTTCGCGCCGAGCGAGACGTAGAAGCGCGCGGTCGCGATGGCGGACGCGCCCGCCCCCGAGAAGACGATCTCGAGGTCGGAGAGCTCCTTGTCGACGATGTCCGCCGCGTTCATCAGCGCCGCGCCGGAGATGATCGCGGTCCCGTGCTGGTCGTCGTGGAAGACGGGGACGTCCATCTCCTCGCGGAGGCGCTCCTCGATCTCGAAGCACTCGGGCGCCTTGATGTCCTCGAGGTTGATCCCGCCGAAGGTGGGCTCCATCGCGGAGACCGCGGTACAGAACGGGTCGACCTCGTCGATGTCCAGCTCGATGTCGAAGACGTCGATGTCGGCGAACCGCTTGAACAGGACCCCCTTTCCCTCCATGACCGGCTTCGACGCGGCCGCGCCGATGTCGCCGAGACCGAGCACGGCCGAGCCGTTCGAGACGACCGCCACCATGTTCCCTTTGGCCGTGTACTCGAAGACCGACTCCGGGTCGGCGGCGATGTCGCGACACGGCGCGGCGACCCCCGGAGAGTACGCCAGCGAGAGGTCTCGCTGGGTGTTCGTGGGCTTCGTCGTCGAGATCTCGATCTTCCCCGGCGGCTCCTCCCGGTGGTACTCGCGTGCGTCGTCGTCCAGTCCCATGAATACCCCCTTTCGGGAACGGAGTAAAAAGCTATCCGTACCCGTCGAGAGTTGTTTTCGACACGCGTCTAACTCGGCTGACATCACCCGGCGTCCGGACCCCGCGGATCGGAGTCGGACCGGGTCGAACTGTTCCCGGCGCTCCGTCCGCCGCCGCGCTCACCGACCCTCCCCGAAGAGGTCGTCGTCGCGCTCGTCGCGATCGCGACCCTCGGCGGCGGACGGAGCGCCG
>NZ_NHPJ01000089.1:0-16672 GCF_002252985.1 Halorubrum halodurans
ACCGCGAGGCCCGCGGTCGTCCCGGTCACCGCCTGTAACCCGCCCAACAGCCCGCCGGCGATCACTACGGCGACGCCGGCGAACACCGCGACGAGCCCGCCGACGAAGAGGAAGACGAAGCTCTCGGCCACGGAGACGCCGACGCCGAGGAAGAAGTGGACGACGAGATACAGGAGGAACTCGACCCACGACCCGCGGAGCGTCGGGAGGAACCGACCCCAGCCCGCGAGGACGCCCTCGTCGCGGAGAACCATCACCGGGACGACGAACTCGTAGGTGAACCGGAGCACGAGCAGGACGCCCGCCGCGAGCAGCACCGCGAGCGCCGCGAGCACCCCGATCGCCCACGTCGGCAGCCCGGCGACGGCCGACCCCAGCGCGTCCGCGGGCCCCCACCCGACGTCCGCCTCGGCCACCACGGCGACCGCGACGGGGACGGCCATCACCAGCGTGACCAGCGTCGAGAAGACGAACAGGCCGAACGCCTGCCGAAGCCTCGCGACGAACGGCCGCCAGAGCCGGACCTCGTTCGTGCGGAGCGCGTCGTAGAACGCCAGCCGCAACGAGAGCGACGCGACCGAGACCGCGAGCGCGACCGCGAGCACGACGCCCACGACCCCGGCGAGGAGGGTCGCGTCGACGCTCCCGAGCCCGCCCAGCTCGCTCCCGACCCCGTTCGGGCCGAAGAACGGCTCGCCGGTCGTCGATCCGGACGTGCCCGATCCGCCCGGACTCCCCGGCCCGGTCACGAACTCCGGGTCCGGGACGAGGGGAACGGAGACGTTCGTCCGTACGCCACCGCCCATCAGGAGGACGAGGAGGGCGAGCTTCGCCCAGCGTACGGCGCTGAACGGGAACAGGAACCGGCGGGTGGCCTCGACCGCGTCGTCCACGGCGTCGACGGCGCTCCAACTCATGCGCGGCCGTTTCGCGGCCCTCCCATATATATCACCTCACACCGACCCGTCCGGGTCGTCGAGTCCCGTCCCGTGCCGGCGGTCGCAGCCGCAGTACTTTACCGCGGAGGCGACCAACGCCCGACGATGAAGGTCCGCGGGGAACGGGAGTGTCGCGACTGCGGGTGTCGCTGGTCGTACTACGAGACCGGGAGCGTCGAGTGTCCCGACTGCGGGAGCGTAAAGAGCGTCGGGACCGCGGACCGCGCGGTCCACACCGACTCGGCCGTCTCCCTCGAGTTGAGCGCCCACCGCGCCCGGTTCGGCGAGGCGCGCGGGACGCTTCCCGCCGAGGGCGTCGACGACCTGAAACGCGACCTCCGCGCGTACGTCCGCGGGCGCGGGTTCATCGAAGGCGGCGAGCTCCGACCGCTGGACGACACGTACCTCGCGGCGCGCGAACTGCTCGAGGCGGTCGACGTCCACGACCGCCTCCGCGACCCGACGGAAGCGGACCGCGAGTACCTCCTCGCGCTGCTCGCCGGCGCCGACGACGGCGAGCGTCCGCCGACGGCCGGCGTTCCAGAGACGATGCGCGCGGCTCGAGGGATGGCCGCGGCCCGCGCCGTCGACGGGTACCGCGAGGATCTCTCGACGTTCCTCGACGAGTTCGCGGGTGCGGGATCGGGGGACGACGAGCGGTCGGTGACGGTCGCCGATGCGGGCGGGGATCCCGCGGAGCGGATCGCGACCGCACGCGACGTCCTCGAACGCCTCCGTGACCGGACGAAACGGGTCGAGGCGCTCGGCGGCGACGTCGACCCCGAGACCGCCGACGCCCTCGTCGCGGCGGCCGACGCCCTCGGCGACTACGTCCGGACCGGCGACGGCGCGTCCCTCGACCGCGCCCGCGATCGGATCGACGAGACCGAGGCGTAGCGCGCCCGCCTCCCGGCGTGCGGTCCCGTCGCCCTCTCACGCTTGATACTCGCGTGCGCACGTTCAAACGCCCGGCCTCGAACTCCAGAGCATGTCCGGCTTCGACGTCCACGAGCACCGACACGCGCTGAAACAGCTGCGTGACACCGGCGACACGAGCCTCTGGGAGAACCGCCGGGCCGTGGCGTGCCCGGCCTGCGAGGAGCCGTTCGACCGGCTCTTCACGACCCGGCGGTCCGCGACTCGGTTCCCCGAGAACGACGGGGCGCGCTTCTGTCTCGTGCGCGACGGCGACGCGATCCACGTGTTCCGGCACTGAGATCCCCCCGTGTCGGCACCGGGTCCGGTCAGTCCTCGCCGACGCGGTCGACCTCGGACGCGGGCGCCTCGATGTATCGGTTCGACCACGTCCCGCGGGAGAACCACGCGACCCCGACGGCCGCGCCGAGGACGTTCCCGAGCGCCATCCCGACCCAGACGCCGGTCGCGCCCCAGTCCGCGACGAACACGAGGTACCCCACGCTGGCGACGCGGCCGACCCAGAGGGTGAGGATCGAGATCACCATCGCGGTCTTGGTGTTCCCCGCCCCGCGGAACGCGCCGAGGACCACCTGCGAGACGCCGATGAAGGCGAACTCCACCGACCGGATCCGGACGTATTCGGCGGCGTAGGCGACGGTCTCCGGCGCGTCGGGGACGTCGCCGAGGAAGACGGAGACGATCGGCTCCGTGAACGCCACCGCGACCACGGCGACGAGGAACATCACGCCGGCCCCGGTCGTCGCGGCGACCCGGACGGCCCGACCCGCGCGGTCCGCCCGGTCCGCGCCGAGGTTCTGTCCGACCATCGTGTCGATGGCGCGCCCGAGCCCCATCGCCGGGAGGAACACCAGCGAGATGAGCCGGTTGCCGAGCCCGTAGGCGGCGACGACGGGCGGCGAGAACGTCACGACCATCGCGGTGAGCGTGATCATCGCCAGCGCGCTCGTCGTCTGCTCGACGCTGGAGGGGAGCCCCAGCCGGAAGAGGTCCGCGACGACCTCGAGGTCCGGCCGCAGGTCCGCGAGCCCCAGGTCGGGCCCGAGGCCGGTCGCGAACAGCGCCCAGATCCCGATCCCGGTCGCGACGCCCCTGGCGGCGATCGTCGCCAGCGCGGCCCCCTCGACGCCGTACCCGGCGAAGCCGGTCGCCGAGAACAGCGACGCCTCGAGCGCGACCGGGTCGAGCGCCGCGATCCCCGGCAGCGACGCGAGCCAGCCGAACAGCGGGTTGTCGGCGAACCCGAAGATCAGGAACGGGTCGAGGAGGACGTTCAGGAGCACCGAGACGAACATCACCGCCATCGGGGTTCGGGTGTCGCCGTACCCCCGCATCAGCGCCGAGAAGACGAAGAAGCCGAACATCAGGGGGATCCCGAGGAAGATCACCTCCATGTAGTCGGCCGCGAGCGGGATCACCGTCGCCGCGGTCTCGGCGTCGCTCGGCAGCAGCTCCAGGGCCGGCCGGGTGTAGAAGTAGCCGCCGACCCCGATGAACACCGAGAGCACCGCCACCGTGACGATGGTCTGGCCGGCGACGAGTCCCGCCGACTCGTCGCCCTTCGCGCCCGTGTACTGCGCGACGAGGATCGCGCCCGCGGTGGTGAACCCGCCGGCGACCGCGATGAGGAGGAAGATGAGCGGGAACGCGAGGCTGATCGCGCCGACGGCCTCCGCCGAGAGCCGGCCGAGGTACAGCGTGTCGACGACGTTGTACGTCACCTGGAGCAGCTGGATGACGACGATGGGCCACACGAGCCGGAACAGCGGCCGGAGGAGGCTCCCCTGGGTGATCGAGTCCGCCGACGACTCGTCTCCGTCGGGGACGTCTCCGGGCGGGGTGGAGGGCTCGTCGGTCACTGTCGGATAACCGGTCAGTCGACGTATCAGGCTTCCGATCGGGGAGATCGGAGCCTGACGAGGGGTCTCAGGGCCGTTCGCTCTCGTCGGCCGGGTCGGATCCGGGCGCCGGCGTCGCGTCGGTCCCGCCGGCCTCGTCTTCGCCGCCGGCCGCGTCGACGCGGTCACCGGCGTCGTCGGGTCCGCGGACGCCGACCTCGGCGACCCCGGAGGTGTCGTCGAAGACGAGGTGGCGGTGCGGGTACGCCATCTCCACGTCGGCGTCGGCGAGCCGTTCGCGGATCCTGGTGTTCACGTCCGACTGGACCTTCCCGAGCTTGTACGGCTTCTTCACCCAGTAGCGGAGCCGCAACAACACGCCGTCGTCGCCGAACTCGTGGATCCGACAGTCCGGGCTCGCGGTGTAGCGGGCCACGCCGATCCGGATGTCCGGGCCGCCGTCGATGACCGCGTCGCAGTCGCGGGCGGCGCGCTCGATGAGCCGGCGCGCCTCCGTCACGTCGCACTCGTAGGTGACGAGGACGTCGATGCTGCGCCGGGTGCGCTCGTCCTCCGCGGAGTAGTTGGTCACGTCACGCTCGCGCATCGCGCCGTTCGGGACGACCCGAAACGTGTTGTCGATGGTGAATATCTTCGTGTACCGGATGGTGATGTCCTCGACGAACCCCTGCGTCCCGTCGTCGAGCTCGACCATGTCGCCGATCTCGAAGGGCTGGTCCGCGAGCACGAACACGCCGTTGATGAAGTTCCCCACCAGCGGCGCGAGGATGATACCCACCACCGCCGAGAGGACGGCGGTCCCGATGAGGAGGTCGGTGAACTGGAACCCGACCACCCAGAGGCCGGTGAGGAACGCGCCCGTGATCGTCCCGACGCGAACGCCCCGGACGACGGTCTGTGCGACGCTCTGCCGTGAGAACCGCCGCGCCACCGGCCGGCCGATGATCCGGACGACCACCCGTGCCAGCAGCGCGCCCGCGACCACCGAGAGGGCGACGACGAGCAGCCGCACGCCGGGGATCGCGGCGAGCCACGAGGACCACTCGACGATCGGGGCGGCGCCCGCCGGTTGTGCCATACCTCCACCGCGTCGTCCATCGGAAAAAGCGTTTCCTCCGGGGAGCCGGCCGCCGTCGTGCCGGGCGCGGACGCGGCGTCCACCCGGCGACGACGGGCCCGAGGTCGTCGACGTGGGAAGTACTAACACCCGACCGGTAGAGATCGCGATCACGCATGCCCGACACCGACGACCGACGGAGCGACGATCCCGACGAGGGAGACGACTCGGGCCGGTTCCGCCGGGGCGGCGGCGCAGTCCCGAACGCGACCGGCGGACCGCACGGACCCCTCGGCTCCAGGCCGACGTTCAGCGTCACCCACGAGTCGACGCCGAGCGGGACGCTCATCGCGGGCTTCTCCTCGTACGGCCTCGCCGGACTCACCGCCGTCGACTACCTGATCGAACGCCTCGATCTGGAGGTTAAAGGCCACGTCACCGCCGAGGGGATCCCCTCGATCACCCCCTTCGAGAACGGTCGGCCGCGGCACCCGACCCGCCTGTACTCCGCGGACGACGTGGACGTGACCGTCCTCGTGGCGGAGCAGTTCGTTCCCTCGGTCCTCGGGGAATCGCTCGCGCGGTCGGTCCTCGCGTGGACGGCCGCCAACGACGTCGACGAGGTCGCCGTCCTCTCCGGGGTGCCGATCCCGCACGGGCCGGACGCCCACCGCACGTTCTACGTCGCCACGGACGACTACCGCGAGAGCCGGCTCGCGGAGGCGACGGTGCCGCCGATGGCGTCCGGGTTCCTCGACGGCGTGAACGCGGCGCTGCTCGAGCGCGGCATGGACTCCCCGCTCGGCGTCGGGCTGTTCGTCACGCCCGTCCACGCGCAGGCGCCCGACGTGGAGGCGGCCGTCCGGCTCGTCGAGACGGCGACCGACCTCTACGGCCTCGACGTCGACGCGGGACCCCTCGAGGCGTTCGCGGCCGAGATCCGCCGCCACTACGAGGACCTCGCCGAGCGGATCGAGGAGCGCGAGTCGGAGGGCACCTACGACCGGATGTACATGTGAGCGCGGCCGCGCGGCCGCCGACGTATCCGGCTCTAGAATCCCGTACAACTCAGCTCATAGTAAAAAGCTATACCGGATGGGACCGTCACGCCGTACATGACCGACGATCTCCGGGCGACGCTCGATCACGTCGGAGACCGATTCAACCTGGGAGAGTACGAGATCGACGCGTACCTCGCGGTGTTGGAACACGGCGAACTGACCGCGAGCGACATCGCCGACCGCACGGACATCCCGCAGCCGCGGGTGTACGACACGGTGCGGAGCCTGGCGGACCGCGGGCTCGTCGAGCTCCGCGAGTCGCGTCCGATGAAGATCGTGGCGGTCGATCCGGAGGACGCCTTCGACGAACTGCGCTCGTCGTTCACGGAGATGGTCGACGAGCTCGAGGCGCGCTACACCGCGCCGACCCGCGAGACGGAGGCGGTGTCCCTCGTGAAGTCCCGCTCGACGATCCTGCGGTACCTCGAGGAGGTGATCACCGGCGCGGAGTACGAACTCGCCGTCTCGCTCACGCCCGACCTCCTCCGCCGGTTCCGCGAGGAACTCGCGCGGAAGGTCGACGACGGCGTAAGCGTCGAACTCCTCGTGACGCCGGCCTCCCGCGCGCCGAACCCCGAGGAGTTCGACTACCTCGAGGTCGCGACGATCGCACGCGCGAGGCGGGGGATCACCACGCCGGTCCTCGCGGTCGGCGACGGGGAGTACTCGGTGTACGCGACCCAGGACGCCCTCCGCGACGACCGCGAGCGGTACGGCGTCATCTTCAACCGCTCCGCGCTCGGCTTCCTCGTCTCCGGCTTCTTCGGGACGGTCCTGTGGACGACCGCGGAGACGCTCGCGGGCGACGGGAAGGCCCGGCCCTTCCCCCGACGGTACGCCTCGATCCGGCGGGCCGTCAAGGACGTCCGCGAGTTCGACGGCGACGACTTCTACGCGACCGTGGAGGGTCGCGACATCGAGACGGGCGAGTCCGTCACGGTACGGGGCCGGGTCGTCGACGTCGCGTTCGAGGATACGGAGGAGGTCGCCTCGCTCGTCGTCGAGACCGACGACGGCCCCGTCGAGATCGGCGGTCGCGTCGCCGCGCTGGAGGACGTCGAGGGACAGGTGATCGTCATCGGTCGCGGCGCGCCGCCCGAGATCTGAACGGGGCCGGCCCGAGTCCGCCGGGTCGACGGGGTCGGGATCTCAGGCCGGCAGCACGCCGCCGGCCGCCGCGGCGAGGAGTTCGGTCGCGACGTACACCGTCGCGTAGCCGACCAGCGCGGCCGTGACTCCCGCGAGCGCGGTGAACGTGACCGCGGGCGCCGACGGCGGCACGGCGACCCGTCGACGCAGCTCCCGGAGGCTCGGCGCCGAGCGGCCGGAGCCGAGCGCCGGCGGTCCCGTCGCCCCCGGCAGCCTCGTTCGCCACCCCGCCGGGACGGGGGCGACGGGCAGCCCGCCGCAGACGACGCCGACCGCGAGGATCGAGAACACGAAGTGATACGACACCTCGAGCGTCGGCGGCGTCATGAGGACGGCGACGACGCCGTAGGTCAGCCCGGCCGCGGCGCGCGGGTCGACCGCGTCCCGCCACGACCGACCGGTCACGGTCGCGACCGCGACCGCCGCGAGCCAGACGACGGCCAACTCGAGCGCGAACGCGCCGAGGAGGTGGACCGTCGGGTCGCCGTGGAGCAGCACGCGGCCGTCGAGGACGCGGACGTCGAACGGGTAGAACAGCTTCGGCGGCTCGCCGGTGACCAGATCGCCCCACGGGTGCGAGCACAGCCCGAGGACGGCCGCGGTCGCGAGCGCCCGCCCGGAGAGGTCGGTCCGGAGCCGGGCGACCGTCGCGATCGCGAGCCCGCCGACCGCGAACGTCCCGAGGACGACCAGCCCGAGCGTCCCGTTCAGGGACGACCCGATCCCGACCAGCGCGGCCAGGACCGCGACGGCGAGGAGGGACCCGGCCGTCCGAACCGCGGGCCGCCGGTCCCACGCGACCGCCCAGAGGCCGAACGCGCCCCCGGCGATCATCGACACGACGAGCGAGTGGGTCAGCGCGCGGTGGACCTCGCGGGTGGCGTCCCAGAGGGTGCTCGGTCGCGTCAGCGACTCGGCGGTGAGACGGCCGAAGTCGATCGCGACCGCCGCGTACGCCATGTCGACGTCGGGGAGCGCGGCGAACGCCCCGGCGACCGCGCCGAGCGTCAGCGCGCGCTCCGCGGACCAGCCCAGCCGGTCCGCGAGCAGGGCCGCGAGGGCGAACGCGAACAGGGCGTGGCCGACGAACACGTTCTCGCGGTACGACCGCGAGGGAGATAAGCGGCTCGCAGGTCGCACGTGACCGCGCCTCGGTCCGAGTGTGAGCACGGCGCATCCGGTATTCACTTACCGACGCGCGCGACAGGGGACGACATGGACGTTCACGTCACTCGATCCGCGGTCGACGGGACGGCTCGCGCGCCGCCCTCGAAGAGCTACACGCACCGCGCGCTGCTCGCGGCGGGGTACAGCGACGGCGCGACGGTGCTCTCGCCGCTCGTCTCCGCGGACACGCGCGCGACGGCCCGCGCCGTGACCGCCTTCGGCGGCGCCGTCGACCCGACCCCCGCGGAGTGGGACGCGGCCACCGACGCGGTCGAAATCGAGGGGTTCGACGGTCGACCCGCGGTCCCCGACGACGTCATCGACTGCGGGAACTCGGGGACGACCACCCGGCTCGTGACCGGAACCGCCGCGCTCGGCGACGGCGGCACCGTCCTCACCGGCGACTCGTCGCTCAGGTCTCGCCCGCAGGGACCGCTACTCGACGCGCTCGCCGACCTCGGCGTCCGCGCCGAGTCGACCCGCGGGAACGGGCAGGCTCCCCTCGTCGTCTTCGGGCCGCTGTCGGGCGGCGAGGTGGCGATCCCCGGCGACGTCTCCTCGCAGTACGTCACCGCCCTGCTCATGGCCGGCGCAGTCACCGACGACGGGATCGAGGTGTCGCTGACGACGGAGCTCAAGTCGGCCCCCTACGTCGACATCACGCTCGAGCTGCTGGCCGACTTCGGGGTGACCGCCGACCCGATCGGCAGCGACACCGCCGACGGCGCCGAGGGGTTCGTCGTCCCCGGCGGCCAGACCTACACCCCCGAGGACGGCCGGTACGCGGTCCCCGGCGACTTCTCGTCGATCTCGTACCTCGTCGCCGCGGGCGCGGTCGCGGCCGACCCCGGCGGCGCGGTCCGTATCGAGGGCGCTCGCCCGAGCGCGCAGGGCGACGCCGCGATCGTCGGGATCGCGGAGCGGATGGGCGCGGCGATCGACTGGGACCGCGAGGCGGGCACGATCACGGTCGAGCGGTCCGCGCTCTCCGGCGTCGAGGTCGACGTCGGCGACACGCCGGACCTGCTCCCGACGATCGCGGCGCTCGGCGCGGTCGCCGACGGCGAGACGCGGATCGTCAACTGCGAGCACGTCCGCTACAAGGAGACCGACCGGGTGGCCGCGATGGCCGAGGAGCTGGAGCGGCTCGGCGCGGCGACCACGGAGGAGCCGGATACGCTCACGGTCCACGGCTCCGAGAGCGAACTCCGCGGCGCGACCGTCGACGGCCGGGCCGACCACCGGATCGTGATGGCGCTGGCGGTCGCCGCGCTCGCGGCCGAGGGCACTACGACGATCCGCGGCGGGGAACACGTCGACGTCTCGTTCCCGACGTTCTTCGAGACGATGGCCGACCTCGGCGCGACGGTCGACCGGGCGGAGTGACCGGAGCGGGGTTCGACCGACCCGCCCCCTAGATCACGCGCTTGCCGAACGCGCTGGCGGCCAGTTCGGTCGCGAGCTCGGCCGTCTCGTTGTGCTGGTCGAGCGTCGGGTTCACCTCGACGAGCTCCATCGACCGGAGGCAGTCGGCGTCGTCGACGATCTCCATCGCGCTGTGGGCCTCCCGGTAGGTGACCCCGCCCCGGACCGGCGTCCCCACGCCCGGCGCCTCGTTGGGATCGAGCCAGTCGAGATCGAGGCTGACGTGGACGCCGTCGACGCCCGCCGAGGCCGCCGCGAGCGCGTCCTCGGTCACGTCCGTGATCCCCCGCTCGTCGATATCGGACATCGTGTAGGCGGTGAAGCCGTGCTCGCGCAACAGCTCGACCTCCGCGCCGTCGACGGACCGGAGGCCGACGAGCGCGACGTTCTCCGGCTCGAGGCCGGGCGCGTTCGCCCACTCGGTGTCCGCGAACTCGTCGACGCCGAGCGCCGCCGCGAGCGGCATCCCGTGGACGTTCCCCGAGGGGGTCGTCGACGGGGTGTTGAGGTCGGCGTGGGCGTCGAACCACACCGCGCCGACGTCGGCGTCGCGGGCGGCCCCCACGAGCGAGCCGATCGCGATCGAGTGGTCGCCGCCGAGCGCCAGCGGGACCGACCCCTCGGCGAGCGTTTCCTCGGTCTCGTCGGCGAGCCGCCGACAGACGTCGGCGACCTCGTGGAGGAACTTCGCGTCGCCCTCCGCCGGCGCGTCGGTGTCCGGGTCCCGCTCCTCGGCGCGGGGGACGGTGAGATCCCCCGCGTCGACGACGTCGACGCCCGCGCCCGCCAACTCGTCGGCGAGGCCGGCGTAGCGGATCGCCGACGGGCCCATGTCGACGCCGCGTCGGTTGGCTCCGTAGTCCGTCGGCGCGCCGATGATTCTGACTCTCGTCATACCGGTAGGGGAACCTCCCGCCGCTTGAAAGGCGTGGATCCGCGGAGGACCGGACCGACGGCGCGCCGCCCGCGGTCCGGATCCGTCACGGTTTCCTCGTCGCCCGCGAACGAACAGCGCATGGGCGGAGCCGACGCGGACGGGACCGACGCGGACGGGACCGGCGTGGACGGGAACGGCGCGGACGGGAACGGGGCGGATGGGGGCGGCCGCGAGCCGGGGCCGGTCGCCCCGGAGGAGATCGGTCCGGCCGGGGCGATGATCGCCGTCGCGTTCACGGGGTCGGTGATCGCCTTCGCCGGGTTCGGGCTGCTGGTGCTCCTCGGCGACGTCGGGCTCGTCCTCGTCGCGATCGGACTCCTCGTCGTGCTGGCGAGCCCCGCGGCGTACCTCCGGTATCGGCAGCTCTACCGGTGAGCGGGGCCGAACGACTCGCCCCGGCCGATCAATTTATAAGTGACTTCCATCGCCTTTATGCGGGGTCGCCATCTACTCGCACCCATGTCATCGATCGAACTCACGTCGAGCCAGAAGAGCATCCTCTCGGCGCTCATCAACCTCTACGGGGAGGAGGAGGACGCCGTCAAGGGGGAAGCGATCGCCGAAGAGGTCGACCGTAATCCGGGGACCATCAGGAACCAGATGCAGAGCCTGAAGGCGCTCCAGCTCGTCGAGGGCGTCCCCGGCCCGAAGGGCGGGTACAAACCCACCTCGAACGCCTACGAGGCGCTCGACATCCAGCGGATGGACGAGCCCGCCCACGTCCCGATCACCCACGAGGGCGAGACCGTTGAGGGCGTCAACGTCGACGGGATCGACCTCTCGAGCGTCCACCACCCCGAGCTCTGTCGCGCGGAGATCCACGTCCAGGGGTCGGTACGCGACTTCCACGAGGGCGACTCCGTGACGGTCGGCCCCACCCCGCTCTCGAAGCTGCTCATCGACGGCACCGTCGACGGGAAGGACGACACCGCGAACGTGCTCATCCTCCGGATCGACGACATGCACGCGCCCGCCGGCGAATCCGCGCACTGACGAGCCGTACGAAACCATCGAGGGTCGCGACCGATACGGAGGGGAGTCAGTGGACCTGTTTCTCTCACGACCCGAAAGCGGCGCGTCTGGGTGTCGATGAGAGAAGGGGTAGAAGGGTTAGTTACGTTGAGATACCCTTCTTCGGACACGATATGACGTGAAACAGGTGGTCACCAAACAGTGCCAGTGGTACGGGTGTTTCAGTAGAGGTTGGGATGAGTAGAAGGGGATCGTTGCTGGCGCGGTGAACTCCTCCAAAGCCCCAGTCGTGAGGACTCGCGCGACTCGTTGCGCGCTTCAGTCACTCACTTCGTTCGTTCCTTCCAGTGCTTACGTCGCCGTGCGTCGTCCTCACGACTGCCCCTTTGAGTCCCACCCAACCGACCCGCAACCGCACCTCACGCCTCCCCAACCTCGTCGCTCACTGCGTTCGCGACGTCCCTCGCGGGCTCCTCGTGCCCCTTCGGGGCACTCGGAGGCGCGCCACCGGGATCGATCGCTCCCTCACCTGTATTGAACGGTGGGGATCGAGCATCCGCGAGCGAAGCGAGCGGTTCACCGACGGAGCCGTCGAAGACGGCGGAGTCGGCTTTTTCTCTCCAGGTTTTTCGAGGAGGGGTTCCCTCGCTCACTACGTTCGCTTCGGGAACCCCTCCTCGAAAAAGGTGGTCTTACATGTCGCCGAACGCGCTCACGCCGCGTCCGGTCGAGGAGACCTTCGCGATCCACCGCGAGGCGATCGCCTTCTTCAGGAGCTTCGCCGGGGTGCCGCCGAACGTCTTGATCGGCATGCCGACCACGTCGTGAGCGACCGCCTCCTCGCCGACGGAGATCACGGTGCCCTTGTCCTCGTGTTGCCACGACTGGAGCGGCGCGCCGCGGGCGGCCCGCGCGAGGTTCTCGCCGGCGACCTCCGCGGCCTGCCAGGCGGCCTGCGCGGTCGGCGGCGCGACGTCGTCGCCGCCCTGGTCGACCAGGGCGGTGTCGCCGATGGCGAAGACGCGGTCGTCGCTCGTGGTGAAGTCCGACTCGGCGAACACCCGGTTCGAGCGGTCGTCCTTCTCGACCTCGACCGCGTCGAGCTCCTCCTGGCCGGTGATGCCGCCGGTCCAGATCAACACGTCGTACGTCAGCTCCTCCGGCTCCTCGTCCTCGCCGCCGCCGAGGTACACCGCGTCCTCGTCGGCCTTCGAGATGAAGTCGCCGGTGAGGATCTCGACGTCGGCGTCCTCGAGCCGCTGACGGAGCGCCCCCTGGATCTGCGGGTCGTTGCCGGGGAACACCTCGTCGAGTCCCTCGACGAGTTTGATGTCGATCGGCGCGCGGTGTTTGTCCCGGTACTCCGCGATCTCGCCGGCGGTCTGGATCCCCGACAGCCCCGCGCCGCCGACGACGACGGTGGCGGGCTCGGAGCGGGTCGCGTTCCCGGCCGCCTCCCGGACGTCCTCGTGGATCGCGCGGGCGTCGGCGAGGCTCTTGAGCTGGTGGGCGTGTTCTCTCAGGCCGTCGATGCCGAAGAAGGCGGTGGTGGATCCGATCGCCAGGAGCAGATAGTCGTACTCGACCGTCTCCTCGTCGTCGGTCTCGACGACCCGCTCGTCGGTGTCGACGTCGACGACGCGGCCCTGGACGAACTCGCTCTCGTCGGACATGATCTCGCCGACGGGGACGGTGATGCTGTCCTCGACGGCGGGGTTTCGGATCGCGCGGTGAACCTCGTGGAGGACGAGGTGGTAGTCGTGCTCGGAGATCCAGGTGAGCTCCGCCTCGCCCTCGCCGACCTCGTCCTCAAACGCCTTCACCGCCCCGGAACCGGCGTAGCCGGACCCGACGACGACGACCTGAGTTGTCATGACTGTCGATCCGCGGCCCGCGGATAAAGTCGCTTTGGAACCGCTCTCGCACGTGGCGTCCGCGGGATCGGGGTCCGCGCCGTCCCCCGCTCAGATCGAGAGCCCGGCGTGCCAGCGGTCGACGCCGGCCTCGCGTTTGACCTCGTCCATGCGCGCGAGCAGCGTCACGGCGAGGCTCGCGGTCTCGGCCGCCCGCGACTCGCCCTCCGTCCGGAACTCGCCGGTGACGCGGTTCGCGTACACCGAACACACCGCGCCCGCCCGGAGCCCGTACACGTTCGCGACCGTGAGGATCGCCGACGCCTCCATCTCGATGTTCTTCACGTTCGCGTCCCGGAGTTCCGCGACCAGCTCGTCGGAGCCCGCGGCCTCGAACCCCTCGAACCCCGGCCGCCCCTGTCCGGCGTAAAACGAGTCCGCGCTCATCGTGATCCCGGCGTGGTAGTCGTAGCCGAGCCGCTCGGCGGCGGCGACGAGCGCGGAGACGACCTCGCCGTCGGCGGCCGCCGGGTAGTCCTCCCGGACGTACTCGTCGCTCGTCCCCTCCTGGCGGACCGCGCCGGTCGTGATCACCAGGTCGCCGACGGCCATGTCCGGCTGGATCGCGCCGCAGGAGCCGACCCGGATGAACGTGTCGACGCCGACGCGTGCCAGCTCCTCGACCGCGATGGCGGCGGACGGCGAGCCGATCCCGGTGGAGGTGACCGAGATCGGCGCGCCGTCGTAGGTGCCGGTCGCGGTGCGGTACTCGCGGTGGGCGGCGACCGCCTCGTGGTCGTCCCACAGCGCGGTGATCTTGTCGACCCGTTCCGGGTTGCCGGGGAGGAGCACGGCGTCGGCGACGTCGCCCTCGCCGACCTCGAGGTGATACTGGACCTCGTCGTTCGGGTCCTCGCTGCCGCCGGCGGCCGGCGCGTCGTCCTCGTCGGTCATGTCCCCGACCTTCGTCGAGGCGTTTAAAAGGCGTTCCGGCTCGGGAACGTCTCCCCGAGCGAGCCTGCGCGGACGGTCGCGCGCCGAGCTCAGCGGTTCCGCGCGTCGTCGAGCGTCCCCTGGCTTATCGTGTTCGGGAGCAGCTCGCCGAGGGTGTACTCGCTCGTCTCGCCGTCGCCCTCGTCACAGACCACTGGGAGGTCCTCGGCCGCGAACTCGGCGAGGCTCTGCCGGCACATCCCGCAGGGCGTGACGCCGTCGCGGACGCCCGAGGCGACGGCGAGCCGGTCGAACTCCCGGTGGCCGTTCTTCACCGCCTCCGCGAGCGCCACCTCCTCGGCGTGGAGACTGTTGGAGTAGTTGGCGTTCTCGATGTTACAGCCGGTGTAGACGGTGCCGTCGGCGGTGCGGAGCGCGGCCCCGACGCGGTACCCGGAGTACGGGACGTGGGCGTCGGCGAGGGCGTCGCGCGCGGCCTCGATCAGGTCCATGGATCGATCCTCGCCCGGCCACCCGATAAGCGGTCGGGTCGACGGGCGAGCGACGACCTCACCGGCCGGCGATCCCGCCGACCGGCGATCCCGCGGCGACCTCACCGGCCGGTGTCGTACTTGTAGGTCGCCGTCTCCGGGTCTATCCCGAAGTCCTCGGCGGACTCGGTGGTCTCCTCCGATCCTCCCTCGTCCCCGTCGTCGGAGCCGCCGGCGTCCGCGTTCTTGAACGCCTCCCGCAGCTTCTCGGGCATCTCGAAGTCGTCGATGCCGACGCGGAGGCCGACCACGCCGCCGCCGAGGAACTCGCGTTTCTCCGTCAGCCGGTCCGAGAGCGCCGCCGGGAGGGCGTCGGTGTCGACCGTTTCGAAGCCGAACTGCGTCAGGTAATCGGGCTGGTCGGTGAGCACGTACACCGTCTCGAACCCCTCGGCGGCCGCGGTGTCGACCAGCCGCTCGACGACGTGGGCTCCGACGCCGCGACCCCGCCACTCCGGGAGGACGCCGATCCCGGTGAGCTCGATCCGTTCCGCGTCCTCGCCCCGGTGAAGTCGGAGCCGACCGAAGCCGGCCCGGTCGCCGGTCTCCTCGTCGACCGCGATCACGTAGTCCCGTGACCGGAAGGCGACGTCGTCGAGCCCGAGCCGCTCGATCGCGTCCAGTAACCACGCCTCGTCACGGTTCTTGGCGTCGCGGACGTACATACGCCGTCCTACGCGGCCGGGGATAAAAACGGTTTGCCGCCCCCGGCTTCACTGCCGTACGGCCCGCTCGTCGAGCGCGACCGGGATCGACC
Organism: Halorubrum halodurans; assembly: GCF_002252985.1. Lineage (GTDB taxonomy): Archaea > Halobacteriota > Halobacteria > Halobacteriales > Haloferacaceae > Halorubrum > Halorubrum halodurans. The sequence goes on from NZ_NHPJ01000089.1 coordinate 15,596, forward strand.
GGGCGGCGACGTCGGCGGCGAACGCCTCGGCGTCCGCCTCCAGGTCGTCGAAGGCGTCGTAGTGGATCGGCACGACGAGGTCCGGGGCCATGCGCTCGGCCAGATCGGCGGCGGCGTGACGGTCGGAGACGATCCCCCCGCCGCCGATGTTCGCGAGGAGGACGCCCACGTCGAGCTCGGCGAGCCCGTCGAGCGCGTCGCCGTCGCCGGGCCAGAGCACGGTCCGGTCACCGACGGAGAACAGGAAGCCGCAGCCGAAGCCCTCGGGATGCGGGACCGTCCCGTCGTCGTTCGCGCAGGGACCGTCCGGCTCGTTGTGCGCGGCCACCGTCCAGACGGGGACCGTCCCGTCGTCGGCCTCGACGTCGACGCGGGCCTCGTCGTCGACGCGGACCACGTCGTAGTCGGCCTCCAGCTCCGCGATCGGCTCCACGTCGCGGCCGATCCGGTCGGGCTCGACGCCCTCGTAGATCACGAGCGTCGCGTCCGCGTCCGCGACGGAGCGGATCCCCGCGGGGTCGTAGTGGTGGTCGTGGGTCACGAGGACGACGTCGCCGTCGCGGGCCCAGTAGTCGTCGAGGACGCCGTACCGACCGGGGTCCGTGTACACCACCGGGCCGCCGGCGGAGACGCGGGCGGTCGCGTAGCCGAGCCACTCGACGGCAAGGTCGTCGTACCTGACGGTCATGTCACGTGATCCGGTCGGTCGCCCCTTGAGCGTGGCTATCCGTCCTCGGCCCCGTCGCCGACGACGAGGTCCCACGCGCCGTCGACGTCGACCGACGGCCCGAGGACGTGCTCGGGGACGAGCGGCATCGGGACGGGGACGAACCCGGCGGCGCGCATCGCCGCGAAGCCGCTCGCGGTCTCGACGACCGTCCCGTCGTCGCTGCGACGGACGCGGAACCGCTTGTCCGCCGGGTCGCGGCGGTAGACGTACGGGAACGCGGCGGCCGGCGGAGTTCGGAGGCTCTCCACGCCGCCGAGGACGGCCGCGACCCGACCGTCGACCTCACAGACCAGCCGCGGGACGCTCGGCCGGCCGTCCGGTCCGGCCGCCGCCGCGTCGACGCCGCC
>NZ_NHPJ01000089.1:16759-16961 GCF_002252985.1 Halorubrum halodurans
TCCCCGGACGGGTGACGTCGTAGCCGCGCGCCGCGAGCCGGCTCGTCGCCGCCTCCGTGAGCCGCCGCCGTGCCGCGTCGCCGAGAGGGTCGGGCATGCGAGCGGATACGGGACCGACCGGGAAGCGGCTTTCGCGTGGTCCGCGCCGCGGCATCCCCCGACTCACGCCGCGTCGCCGGCCCCGTCTCCCCCGGCGTCCGCG
>NZ_NHPJ01000084.1 GCF_002252985.1 Halorubrum halodurans
CGCCCGAGCCGCTCGCGGTCGGTGCGGCTCGGGCGGTCCCGCTCGTCGGCCTCCTCGTCCGCGTCGTCGCGGTCGGCCTCGTCTCCCCCCTCGTCGTCCTCGTCGGGGTCGTCGGGGAGCCGTTCGACTACCTTCTGGGCGGTCGCGTGGCTGGATTTCACCCGGTGGATCGACACCACGGCGCGCGCGGGCGGGAGCAGGCCGTCGACGAGCACGATGAAGCCGTCGTCGGTGCGGCCGACGCCGGCCCCGCTCTCGTGGATGTCGTCGACCTCGACGACGACCTCCTCGCCGGGCTGGACCGGCTGCTGTTTGAGCTCGTAGATCGGCATGTCGTAGTGGTTACACCACTCGGCACCCCCCTTGTTGCCGTAGTGTTGACACCCCATGCCCTGGATCCGTTCGTCGAAACTGGGGCAGTCGTCGGCGAGTGGACAGTCCGCCATACAGTAGGTCAGACCGGCGGCCGTTGTAAACGTTTTCGACTCTCCGGGTGTGAAACGCCGAAAACGGCCGGCTCGATCGGCTGAAAATCCGGAGATGCGCGGTCTCGGCGTTCTCGGCGCTCCCGAGCCGCGGCCGGCTCCGGAGGGTCCCCGCGCCCGACCCGCCCTCACAGGAACTCGCGGACCTCGGAGTACCACATGTCGTGGTGGTCGACCGCGCCGACCGCGTCCGCGACGTCGACGGCGATGGCGTGCCAGCAGCGCTCGTCGGGGTCCTCGGGGTCGAGGTTGTACGTCGCGTCCGCGCAGTCGCAGCCGCCGTCCTCGACGACGTACTCGTCCTCGTGGCCGACGACGACGGTGAAGTCCCGGTAGCGTTTCACCCGCCCCTCCGCGACCGCCTCGATCGCCCGCTGCCCGCGGTCGCCGTGGGCCTCGACGATCGCGGCGGCGATGGGACCGGTGAGTTCGCCGGCCGCCTCGATCGCCGTCCGCCAGTCGTCGACCGGCTCCATGGCCCCTCGTTTTCGGGCGGCCGGTTAAATCCCGTCGGTGGCGCGTCGGAGCGGCGGACTCGCGGGGCGGGACTCAAAGGGGCAGCCGTGAGGCGGGCGCAGGCGACGTAAGCACCGGAACGAAGGAGCGAAGCGACTGAGTGAGGAGCGCAACGAGCGTACGCCCGCCTCACGGCTGGGGCTTTGGCGGCGTTCATCGCGCCAGCAACCACGTGTAGCCGAGCGGCTGGAGTTTCGAAGCAGTCACTCGCGAAGACATCGAAACCAATATCCACGAACGTGTACATAGAAAAGCATTAGAACGGGCTCGATAACCACGTAAGTGAATGAGTCTGTCCGAGCCGGACCACGAGCTCGTCGTCGCGGAGCTCGGCCGGGAGCCGACGGCGGCCGAGGCCGCGCTGTTCGAGAACCTCTGGAGCGAGCACTGCGCCTACCGCTCCTCGCGGCCCCTGCTGTCGGCGTTCGACAGCGAGGGCGACCAGGTCGTCGTCGGCCCCGGCGACGACGCCGCCGTCCTCGCGCTGCCGACCCCCGAGGCGGCCGACGCGCCGGCCGGGGAGCGCGACGCCGACGATTACGGCGATACCTACGTCACGTTCGGGATCGAGAGCCACAACCACCCCTCCTACGTCGACCCGTTCGACGGCGCGGCCACCGGCGTCGGCGGCATCGTCCGCGACACGATGAGCATGGGCGCGTACCCGATCGCCTTACTCGACTCGCTGTACTTCGGCGACTTCGGCAGCGAGGAGTCGCGGTACCTCTTCGAGGGCGTCGTCGAGGGGATCTCCCACTACGGCAACTGTATCGGCGTCCCCACGGTCGGCGGCAGCGTCGCCTTCCACGACGGCTACGAGGGGAACCCGCTCGTCAACGTCGCCTGCGTCGGCGTCACCGACGCGGACCGGCTCGTCACCGCGACCGCCGAGGAGCCCGGCAACAAGCTGGTGCTCGTCGGCAACGCGACCGGCCGCGACGGGCTGGGCGGCGCCTCCTTCGCGAGCGAGGACCTCGGCGAGGACGCCGAGACCGAGGACCGCCCCGCGGTCCAGGTCGGCGACCCCTACGCCGAGAAGCGGCTGATCGAGTGTAACGAGGCGCTGATCGACGAGGGCCTCGTCGTCGCCGCCCGCGACCTCGGCGCGGCCGGCCTCGGCGGGGCCTCCTCCGAACTCGTCGCGAAGGGCGGGCTCGGCGCGACGATCGACCTCGAGGCGGTCCACCAGCGCGAGCCGAACATGAACGCCCTGGAGATCCTGCTCGCGGAGAGCCAGGAGCGGATGTGTTACGAGGTCGCCCCCGACGACGTCGACCGCGTGCGCGCGCTCGCCGAGCGGTTCGACCTCGGCTGTTCGGTCATCGGCGAGGTGACCGACGGCGACTACGTCTGTACGTTCGACGGCGAGACCGTCGTCGACGTCGACGCCGAGTTCCTCGCGGACGGCGCGCCCATGAACGACCTCCCCTCGACGGAGCCGGCCGAGCCCGAGCGCGACCTGCCCGATCCCGACCTCG
>NZ_NHPJ01000032.1 GCF_002252985.1 Halorubrum halodurans
CCGTCATGGTCGCCGCGATCACCTGCCGAGCAGACGGTCGGTTCTACCACCCCAGCCGGGATGATGGAGTAAACGACCCGCTGTTCGTCTCGCTTCTTGCCGACCTCGAATACCGCCAGCGCGTCGTTCACAGTTGCTATGCGAAGGTTCTCGAACGGGTGAATTTCTAGCATGATTATTCTGATTGACGACCGCGAGAAGCGGCCTTGGAAGTTCCCCGGCGTGGAAACCGAGGAGGCCCGCTTAGAGACGGGCGACTACTCGATCAAGGGATTCGAAGACCGCTTCGCCGTCGAACGCAAATCACTGAACGACCTCGCTACCTCGGTAGGGAGTGACCGGGACCGTTTTGAGGCCGAGATTCAACGAGCGCAAGACTTTGACGAGTTCGCTGTCGTTGTGGAAGCCTCCCGAGAAGATGTTGAAGCAGGTAGATACTATTCGCAGATCCATCCCAATGCCGTTCTCGGAACGACCGAAAAATGGCCGTGGAAGTTCGACCGACTGGAGTTTGTCTGGGCCGGCGAAAATGAAGACGGCGTAGGGGTGCGCGACCTTCCTGCCGCTCGGGACTACGGCGCTCAGGAAACACTCCGACTACTCGATCGGTGGTATCTCAAGGCGGCTTCCGATCTATTCTAAGCAGGTTGGTACAGCGAAAATCCGCTGATGGTTCTGTTGGATTATTAGGCACATTCAGACAAGAACTGTCCGGAAATCACAGAATTTAGGACATTTAGCACCTGTATCAGCCATTTATTTTAAGTGAGGTAACGCTGTACTGTCAAACGAATATGAGCTTCAAACAAAACCTCGCAGTCTTTGGAATCATATTTATTACCGTACTAATCGCGGTTCCATTCGCCTTACCATGGATGACTCACAGCGATGCGATCGGCGCTTTCAGCTTCATAATTGATTACCCCTTCATCGGAATTCTGTTGGCTGGATTCGTTATAGCCGGATTCGTTGGTGACTGGCTTTCCTGAGGATTTCAACGAAATAGATGCGTTGAAAAAGAAAGCCTAGCTTGGTTGGAGAACAAGAGTTTCTATTCCATCGGCTCTTTTGAAGTCCTCAGAGAATTATATATTCTAATCCAGTCTTAGTCAATAGAGACCATTCACGTATCGAAATAGACCGGCAACCTGTCCAAATCATGCCAGAAACGAAGTGACCGATATAGAGGATCAATACAGCACTCGGTCATCTTTGATTTCAACTGTCATTATGATCCTGTCTATTTCCCATATATCGGGTATGGTTTCAGATGGTCCCTCGTAGGGTTGAAATTCGACCAGGCAGTTCTCAACGAACCGACTGCTCGAAAGGCTGATTGGTGTTGGTTCTAGGCTAATCTGGTGAAACAACAATCAGGCTACGATGGTTTTTTGAGAGAAAAGTATATACTTTCTTTTATGAATAGACGGGAGTTCTTGATCATTGGTACAAGTACAACGACAGTAGCAATTGCTGGATGTACTGACGAAGGAACTGATACGGAAACGTTTCCCACCGACAGTAGCCAACTGTTTCGGGATGGACAGCTTCAGGAACACGATTTTGAGGACAGTCCATTCACGCAATCAGATGTTGGAACGGCTGTGAGCGAGTTTGAATTAGAGAGTGCGGATGTTAGTACTGTCCAAAATATGAACGGGATGTTTCAGAATACAGAGTGGTTCAATCAGGATCTTGGTGACTGGGATACTGGGAATGTCCAAGATATGAGCGGGATGTTCTCGGGTGCTGAGTCGTTCGATCAAGATATTGGTGACTGGGATACTGGGAATGTCCAAGATATGAGTGGGATGTTCTCGGGTGCTGAGTCGTTCGATCAAGATATTGGTGACTGGGATACCAGCAATGTCCAGAATATGAATGGGATGTTCGCTTTTGCTGAGTCGTTCAATCAGGATATTGGTGATTGGGATACCGGAAATGTCCAAGATATGAGTGGGATGTTCCAGGGCGATCTTGGTGTATCAATGTCGTTCAATCAGGATATTGGTGATTGGGATACTGTGAATGTTCAAGATATGAGCGAGATGTTCTGGCGTGCTGGGTTGTTCAATCAGGACATTGGTGACTGGGATACCAGCAATGTCGAAAATATGGGCGGAATGTTCTCGGGTGCTGGATCATTCAATCAGGATATTGGTGACTGGGATACCAGCAATGTCCGAGAGATGAGCATGATGTTCTCGGATGCTAGGTCGTTCGATCAGGATATTAGTACCTGGTGTGTTGAGCAAATTCGTGGTAAACCTGATCGTTTTGACAGGAATTCAGGATTTGAAGACAACGAAGCAAACCAACCAAACTGGGGTGAAACGTGCTGAATAAGCGCCCTGTATCTCGTATAGATACCAAAATATATTTTAGCTTATATATCTGCTTCGGGTCAATCCGCAGTCTTTAGCGAACGGCTGTTTCGTGCTATCTTGCGTCTGAAGGATTGGATTTCAACACAGCCATGCCGTCATATTGCTTCTTCTATCCTATTCTAACTCCACGCTTCGTGGTTCGGTGGTAAGGCGTCTATCGGTACTTCAAGTCCACAGTCTCCACATGTCCAAGCCGTATACTCTCCATAGTGGCTCTCTGTGGTTGTGAGGTATCCGTCTCCTGCGTGCCGGCAGGAATAGTTGGGTTCAGGCAATGTGAATAACCCTCGATTTCATACTATATTTCACACTAAGAGGGCTTAACAGTTCCTCTACCGCGTGTTTTCGACCGCGACCATGCGTTTCCCGTGTCCAAGGTCCTCAACAGTCAGCCGGTACGGGCCGACGATCGAGGTCGCCACGTCGCCGTCGATCGAGACGTTGTTCGACGGCATGATCTTCACCGTCTCTCCGTCTTCTCTCAAGACGGCGAGAACGTCTCCCTCATCGCCGGAGAACACGTCGTGTTCCTCGGAAGGTGCCCAGCCCTGAACTCCCTCGGCGTCGGCCAGCGAGCCGAGATCGGCCCTCTCCATGTCGTCCGGATTCATCGCTTCCAACGCCGGGTACATCTCTCCGAGATCGATCGGCTCGGCGGCGGTTACGTCGAACGTCTCCTGCTCAGTATCCACCGGGTTACCCTCGGCGTCGAATCCCTCCTGTTCAGCGTAGGAGACCGGCTCGCCAACATTCACCACGTCGAGCGCCCCGGTCGCCTCGTAGTCCTGAATATACTTCGGAACGTTGCCGTCTGCGTCTTCCGTATAGACAACACGGGTGAGATACGTGTACCCGAAGACACCGGGGACGTACTCCGTCTTTTCGACCTCAACCATCTCGGTCTCCGTGTAAGAGACCGTCTTCGTGTCCCCATTCGGTAGTTCGACGATCTCGGTCTTCTCCACTTCCTGTTCTTCCATCTCGGTTGTCGTCACCTCAACGGCGTGTGGGTGGATCAGGAACAGGCGGGTGCGTCCGGGGTTCACGACCGGCGGCTCGTTCCCGCTGGTAACGGAGATCGCCTTGTTGACCCCGTGGACTTTCGCCTCGGCGGCGAACTGGTCGGCGGTCTCGTAATGGGTCTTCCCCACGCTCATCAGTAGATCGTGGCTGTGGAAGGACGCCATTTCACCCGCCGTCGTTCCGGTCGGGCGGTCGGCCATGAGCCGGTCGAGGTGGTTCTGAATCTCGTGCGGTGGGGTGGTCGCCGTAAGACCTGCGTTGCCGGTCACGGACAGCTCGAACTGGATACCGGGGAACTGCTTGTAAGACCGCTTCCGGTCTTCTTTGAACGGGATCGGTTCGTCGAACTCGACGAACGCCGGAAGTTCGCCGTCGGTACCCACGTCGGCCCGGAGGTACGCTTTGCCATCGTTGAGGTAGCCGCACCCGCGCTCCGGGTTCGGCAGGAACTCGTCTTCGTCGTCAGTCTGGTTGTCAGCGTTGCCACTCTGGGTTTGGGTAGTTTCGATAGACATTGTGGTTGGGTAGGGTTGTGGATTATTCGTCCGATTCGATCTCTTCTATCGCCGTGTCCAATTTCTCTTGAACGGCAGTTAAGACGTCCATGTTTCTATTTTCAGAAACAAGCGCTACTTGCTTTTTGGCTTCTTTAAGCCGTTTTGAGTCCTTCATTATTGTACTAATGTACTTGCTACTACATTTCATTTATGTTTCAAACTGAGTAGCGACAGAGGCCTACAGAATCCCGAAGCAGTCGGCGCAAGCCGGATACTCGTTGTACGACCAGCGGCCCCACTCGTCTTGAGACTCAAGGCTCATGAGTTCGATCCCGGAACGGTTCTTACAGGAACAGAAGCCAAAATCCGAAACGTGCCTCTCGTAGCTTCCTCCCATTAGAAGTGCCCTCGGCGGTCGAAGTACCGCTCTCGTTGTCGGTCCAACTTCGCTTCGGCGGCGGCCTCGGCTTCGCCCTCTTCGCGGCGTACCGCTTCCTCCATTGTCTCGGTGTGGTCGAGCGTCACGTCGTGGACGTTCAGACCCGGCCGCACTTCCAGCCCGTTCGGGTAGTCGGCAAGCCGGATCTTTCGGAGGATCGCCTTCGCCCGCTGTTCGTCGTCGGCTACCTTATCGACGGGAAGCGCGACACGAATTGAAACCTCGGCGAACTGTACCTCTTTATGCTCGTTTTCGTCTATCATTCAGAGTCGGTTGATGATTTCAGGCACGGCATCGAGTGCGGCCTGCTCGGTCGAATATCGCCCTCGGGAGACGGCGTACTCACTCACTTCGGGATCGCCGCCTTCTCTCACCCCGAGGATCGGGTAGATAGCAACGTAGTGGTCGCCACCTTCGTCCCAAAACATCTCGCCGTCGTATCCACCGAGGCCGTGTTTCCCGGCGAGCGAGCCGCCCATCCGGAACGACGTTCCGAACCAGCGGGTGTAATAGGCCGTTCCGCGCTCACCGGACCACCACTCAAACCCACGGGGGAGGTCAGGAAACTCCAGCATTAGTACACCTCAAGGGTGCCCGTAGCGTGGCCTGTGTCCTCGAAGTGGTACATGACGGTAAAGGCCCCTTCCGCTTTGGCCGTTCTCACCTCGGCAGGGTGGTGGAAGGTCGCCCGGATGTGTTCGGTCACGACTCGGGTATCGAAGGTCCCGCCGACCTCCACCAGTCCGTCGCCGTAGTAGTCAACATAGTCAACGTTGCCGAGTCGTACTTCGTCCCACGGGTCGTCTTCGTTGGCTATGTTCTCAGGAATGTATGTCTCCCATTCGTCCGATTCTTTAGCGAGACTCAGGATGTACTGTGCTAAGTATTCGTCTTCGATCTCTGTGGTTGTATCTAGCATCGTTGGGTTTGGTCGTCAGAAAATTTTTCAGAAAATGCCGGGCGCGAAGGGGCTTTACTCGTACTCCCTCGGCGGAGGACAGCCGTACCTGTTCTCGTCCATGAACTGTTTAGCGGCGGCGACGGCCAGCATACGGCCGCCGTTCCCGCCGCCGCAGTTCCCCCGGATCAGGTAGGAGTCACCGGGATAGACGGACGTGAATATGGTCGTCCAATGGCCCCGGCTTCCGAGGTGAGCGACTACCCGGTACGGGGTGTTCTTGTAGGCCCACTTCACGAATCCGTCGTAGTTCGCAACCTCACGCCACGTCTCTGAGGTAGTCGGCGTAGTTTTCGTACTCGGCGGTGCTGTCTCGGTCTCTGATTCTGTCAAGGCACTCATCACATATCGGGTTCGGACCTGCCGGGTAGGCTCGGCAGTCATGCCAGTTGAGGCAGACCCCTTCCGGCGTCTCATCGTCCGGATCACGGACGAACAGCGTCGTTTGTTCAGTATCCACCATGCGGCGGCTCCGGATCTTCCTGTCGTAACACCGGACACCTGACCAGCTCCAGCGTCATTTGGTCCACGTCGTGAGCCGACCGCGGGTGACCACAACGGCCACAAATCGGGTCATCGTCATTCATAGCGCCGGCTCCATTACCATGCGCTCGGCGTAATCGGTCGGTTTTCCGTTCTCGATCGCGTCCTGAATGATCCGGTCGGCCCCGAAGCACTCCATTAGGAGTGCCTTGTTGTTCAGATCGGCGCGGGTCCACGCGTGGAACAGGTCGCCGTCCCAGATGGCCCCGAAGAAGTGGCCCCCGACGTGCGAGAAGGTCGCCGGGCCGGAGTCCAGTTCGCCCCAATAGACGTACTTTCGGACCTCCTCTCGGATCGAGTGTCGAGGAACGCCGGCCGCCTCCTTCGGGAAGGTTAGCAGGTCAATGAACAGGTCGGACGCTCCGGCCTTGCTCATAAATCGGATGTGTTCGTTCGTCAGTACAACGTCGCTAACAGATTCGTATTCATTCATGGTTGGGTAGTTTGGCGTGTCTCCCTTCCTGCCGCTCTCGGAGCGGTTTCAGGCTGGGAAGGGGCGTTCCGGTTAGTGTAACCAGAAGACGACAGATTCGGGCGAATCCGGTGGCTCCCAGAGCGTTGAGCCGACCGCTGAGTGTGGAATCCCTACGGGGTTGTCGTCGGCATAATCTGTCCGGGCTGAATACACCGTAAACTCGTTCGTCACTCCATGGTCAGACTTCCCGACCGGCTCCAGCCACGATACCTGAACCATGTCTCCGAACGGAGACAGATCAGACACCGTAATCGCCGTCGCATGGCCGGGGATAGAAACCGTCTTTCCAACTTCAGTCGTCGTTCGGTTTTTCGTGTGTAACTTCGTGTGTTCCATCGTGTCCAATATCGCTACTTACCATCATGGTGACCCGGTTGTGACTCGGATCTATGTCCATTCCTGTTATCATCAAGCCGTCTAAGACCACTTTTCCGCGAGCCTCGTCTACAATCCGAAGCGTGTCGAGGCCCGACCATTTCTCGCCGGGAGTCAGCGGCATTACTGGTTCATCCAGTATTCAGCCGCCGCCTCTGCCGCGTAGATACTCATGTGGCCGTGTCGCTCCTGAATTTCATCGGCCAGCTTGTGTCGAGGCCGGTCGAGGTCTATCGGGGGGCGGGTGATTTTCGGGATGATGATCTCCTCGATCTCCTCACAGCGGTTGTAGATGTGTTGGCCGTAGTTATCGAACCAGCCCCCGAGTTCGACGGTCGTTTCAAGAACACACAGCAGTTCCCGGTAGCCGGTTAGGTTCTCGGCCATCGTTTCTAGCCCGTTCAGCGTCGTCGTCAATCCGGTTGGTGTTTCGCTCATGGTTTGTCGGGTATTGGGTTCGGTCGGCGCGTTCCCGCCGCTCTCGGAGCGGTTTCATACATCTTTCAGACTCGGGAAGTGCTATTCAGTCCCCATGCCGTCTCTCGATCAGGTCGTTGATTTCGGCGAGAAGGGCGGCCTTGTTTTCCTCGGCCACGAAGAACGACGGGGTACCGAACGTGGCGAAGTCGATAACGTAGGTGAACTCAAGGTCTGGGTGGGTCTCGTCGCTCTCGGCCCACTCCGAAGCCAGCCGATTGTATTCTCGGTGGTACGTCCGGGTAGAGAGACCAGGGGATGCCGCCGACTGTGCCGTTTCCAGCGCGATTTCGGTCCAGCCGTGTTCGTCTAACCAGTTGGTCAACGTCCCGCTCGCAAGAGCCTTTGCCAGCCCATCTTCATGGCCGCCAGGTAGATCCCACAGGTCGGTCATGTGGTCGCCGTAGTAGGCTTCAAAGTCCCATCGAACGAGGTTCCCCGAGATCGAGAAGCCCGAAATCTCGTCCGTCTCGCCGTAGCGAACCCGAACGCTTCCGGATTCGTCAGCCCGAATCGGGAAGTCCCGGTAAGCGTCCATCGAGCAGGCCGCACACAGAACCGGGGCGTGGTCGTCTTCGGGGTCGGCGTTCCAGATGTGGTTTTCGACCTACTCGACAAACTCAACGAAGTCGTCGGTCACGTTCCCCCACTCATCGACCCAATCGGTGCTGGTGTAGTCGCCACCCTGCCAAATCTCAAACCGCCACATATCGGCGTTACAGCAGGGACACCGCTCTGCTTTTAGCTCGTGGTTGTTCACGGCCTCGTAAATATCCAGTCCGGAGTCGAGCAGGGCCTTGTGAACCCGGCTCGGCAGTCTCTTGTCCCACGACTGGAGTAGGATAGCGTCTTCAAGATCGCCGTAGGCGTCGGCGTAATAGAGAACGTCCTGCGGAGAAATGATGTGGTTCCGCCCCATCCAATATTTCACGTCGTTCGCGCCGTAGTCGTTCGCCAAGTGGTGAAGCGCCACGGAGTCTGTCATGTCGTCGTACTGGAATCGAGGGTTTGGTTGGGTTTTGCTCATGGTTGGGTAGGTCATTGGTCGGTGTCGAACTCGGTCGGGAACGCTTCACACCACTTCTGGAAGCAGTCTTCACAGAGGTCGGTGAGCTGTGGCTCGGTCCATATCGGGTGTTTGATTACGTACTCGGCGTCGGCCCACGCTTCACCGCAACCGTGGGCGTAAGAACAGGGAATCACCGGGCGGGAACGTCCTTGATGTAGGTCATTTCACCACAGTCGAGGTGTTCTGGAACGCCCTCATGGAATCGAGGACGCTTGACGGAGACCTTCCCACACCGACATTCCCACAAGGCCCGTATATCGTCGTTCATGCGACCCTCATCGGCTTCGGGCCGGGGAGGTGGAAGGGATGTTCTACGTCGGCGGCTCCCATTCCGGTGGAGAATGGGTGATCGTAGTCCGGGTCGGCCAGCTTCTTCAGGTCGTGCCACACGCTCGCTCCTACTGCCGAGCCGAGCGACCGCTTCGCAAGAACCGTGTACGAGCGGTTGTCTTTCCCGGTGATCTTGATGTGAGTCGCCCGTCCGTAGAAGTCCGTTTGAGTGGCCTTGACGTTCAGCCACCCGCCGTTGTAAAGGAACTCCAGACTATCCTGCTCGCCGCCCCGTATCCGCTTCATGTTCCGGATGAATCCGACTGTGATAGGCTCGTCAACTGCTGGAAATACTGTTGCTGTCATGGTTGGATTTGGTTGGTTGGGTTCGTCGCGTTCCCGCCGCTCTTGGAGCGGTTTCATACATCTTTCAGACTCGGGTGGGAGGTTGAGTTCGCAGAAGGCGTGGTGGTATGTACGACGCTACTACCTACTCTGACAGGAGAAATCGACAGATGATTAACTCACCAATCTATTACAGTTCCTCCCCCTGTAAGACGTTCATCTTCATCCATCTCGACCACGTGAACTCTGTTAGGTGGTAGTTTGAGAATTTCATCTCCTGTCTCTACCCTGTAGAGGTGATTGTCTTCTTCCCAATCAACCTCTACATTATCTTCTTCAACAATCTCTCCATCAGGTGTTTTGTATGATATTGAGGTCATACACAAAGTGGGTCCCGAGATATACATATAAGCGTGACCCCGTATCTAGATTCTGAGTTTACGGATGAAATAAATCTGTTACATATAAAGAATCGCATCTATATTGAAATATTCGGGCATACTACGGCATAAGTCGGTTACCCGTAGTTACTCGCGCTCACTCCGATCCCGCCGCACCCACCTCGCCTCGATTGGCTTCAGCTATCATTCGACGTTGAACCACGCCGTTACGTGGCCTTCGTGAACGTCGTTCGTGATCTCCTGGACCGCGGCAATCGCTCGTTCGTGGGTTAGGTGTCTGTGATGAATCGAGTACGTCTCGAACAGGCTGTTCCAACTGTCCACGATCTCGTCGTCGTCCAACAGCGTCACTTCGTATTCGTAGGCGTTCTCGTTCTCAAGGACGCGGTAGACACGCCCGGTTACTGTATAGGTCATCTTATCTCTGGACTCTGTAAACCGTTACCGCGTAGTGTCTCACGTCGTCGTAAGCGAACGCCTCGGCTCGTAATTCCACAATCAGCGAGAAGGTCGCCAGCGTTTCGGGATCCGTCCACAGGAACCTATAGCGGTTCCTGCCTTCGGCTCGGTAGACGTTTCCGTTTCGGATGATGTTTCCAACCGTTTCCCACGGAATACGTCGCTCTTTCACCATCTGAACGAATTTGCTCCAGCCGCCCAGTTGGTCCGGGGGGACCGGCTGGAAAAACTCGGGCTTCCGGGGAACCGAAGTCGTCGGCCAGTCGTGTGTGTAGTCGTTCGCGTAGTTCTGGATCTCCTTGTGGGTCCGGATCGTCTGACTCATTTACGCACTTCCAACAATCGTCAGCTCGTCGTGTTCGCAATCCCATTCAAACTCGTCACGTTCCCACCCCCGGCCGCAGTCTTCGCAGTACGCTACGTCCCCGTATTTCCGATCGGTTTCGAGAACGTGGTTGTGATCGCAATCGTCTACGAAGTCCCGAAGTGCCTGATAGGCTTGTTCAATGCCGACCCGCTTCGCAGTCTCCAATTCCCCACGAAGCATGTCTCGGGCCGTGTCGGCGGCTATCTCGGGAGCGTTGTGGGTGTAGTTCACCTTGTCCGGCACCGAGTCGCCGTCGAACATGGCCTCGATCTCGGTTGGCGTCCACGGGACGACTGTATCAATCGGGACGTAATCAGACAGTCTTGGGTCGCTGAACCCGACGTGTCTCTCGCCCCGGATCCGGGTGCCGCCCTCGTTCGCGTTCCTCATTTCCAGAAGGGAGTCGTTCGGAAACGGCCGCCATTCAAGCGAATATCGGCAGTCGTGAAGACCAGAAATCGCGCCGCCCACCATCTCGTCCTGGTCGTAATCGTAGTGTTCTCGTGATTGGTAGAAGACGTGTCCCCAATGCCGGACGGAGCCGGCGTTCGGAACGTTCCGCTTCTTGTCGAGCTTCGTGATCCAGTAGTCGTCGTGAAGTGCCTCGAAGTAGTGGAGCTTCCGAAGGGCCTCGTTGTCGTCAACGCTGATTCGGTACGTGTAGGTTCGTGGCGTTCGTCGATTCATGGTTGGGTTTGGTTGGGTCTGGGTTCGTCGCGTTCCCGCCGCTCTCGGAGTGGTTTCATACATCTTTCAGACTCGGGAAGGACCGCTACAGGACTCTTTCGTAGTGGTAGAACGGAGCGCCGGTCGTGATCAGCGGCTCGTCATTCACCAGGGTATTGATGATAACGCCGTTCGTCGCTCGCCGAATCTGAATGTCGATCGTCGCGGCGTCTCCGGTTCCGGTGTCGGCCCCGTCGACGTGTCCAAATTGGCGGTACGCACGGTCTCGGATGACTCCCGAAGGGGTCCGGTACTCGAAGTTCATTTCAATCAATCACGTTTCCACAAGGGTACTTCGTCACCGAGCCGTCGAGGTACTCCACAAATAGGTCGTTTCCGTCGTACCACCACGTTTCCACATCTTCGTCGGTTCCCGAGCCGTCTTCCCAGATGATGTTGATCGTGTTCGGGTTCTTCATCGGTTATCCTCCATCCGAAGCGGGGCATTACAGCACTTGGAGCGGTATTTCTCGGGATGTTTGACTGTCTTCGATTTCCGGAAGCGGTGTGCTACGATCTCGCCGCACTCCTTACAATAGAGAATGTACTTCGCTTCGTCTTCGGAGAACGTTTCACAATGACGGTGGGTGTCTAACGGTTTGACGAGCCGTTTGAAGGGAGAACCATGGCCGCCCCGTCCGTAGTTCTGGACTGTGTGGACATGGATCAGCTCGTGTCGGATTGTCTCCGCGAATTGTTCCCAGCCCCATTTTTGGTAGGCGTTGAAGGCATATCGAACGCACTTCACGGTGTCCGAACCCTTCATGTGAAGCACTTTCCCGGCCGTCTTTTTCATTTTATCAGACACTTCAACCGGGAAGGCTTCAACGTCAACGTCGATCGGGTAGTGGTCGGCGGCCCACTTGTGGTAGGTCCGGATCGCTTCCACCAGTTCGGTCCGGCTCATGTCGTCAGGAAACGTCGGCTCCGAAGACTCGCCGTTCGGCTCGTCTGGTTCCGGTTCGGAGTCGGTGTGGAATTGGCTGGAGTCGAATCCTTTGGGAGTAGGGAATTTCATTTCAGATCCAGTCCTCGACGTAGACCGAACTTTCTGGGTCGGTGGTAATGGATTGTCCTATTCGTTCTCCGAGGAAGGCAACCTCGTCTTTTCCGAAGTACACTTCTAAATCTTCGCCGGGTAGTTCCGGATCATCGAAGTCGTCAAGTAGTCCGTTCATGGTTGGGTTTGGTTGGGTTCGGTTGGCACTCGTCTCTCTATTCGACAGCCCTGTTGGGCAAGTCCTAAACTGGGAGTCGAACCCAGATAGTATCCAATTAGGAAGTCGGGGTTCTTGCTGGATAGGGATTAGCTGAAACCGGATCCTCCGAAACCGGAAAACCCTATCCTACAACCCCCCTTGTGGTTCCCCCCTTCTCCTTTCCCTTTACTGAACTTCTCCACAGTCTAGACAAAACTGAAGAGCAACGTGAGGAAGTTCCGGGTCGGGATGTGGTTCAGTTCGTAGATTCGTGCTACCACAATCGAGGCAGGTTGGGTCGTCGAATTTCATACCAGCCGAGGAATGAATTTGCCAGCGCGTTCATGATCCGGACAATTCGGATTCCGACAATAGTATTCAACTTCGTCCGATCGGTCACCGGAGACTCTAACGTGTTTCAACAGCCGGTCGTAATGGCACATCCGGCACTCGTTTTCCACGATTGAAACCCGACGCCCAGAATCTCCCCAGCCCGGTCTAAACGTCACCCCGTCGTACAATTTGATGATCTCTTCTTCGGGCATTTAATTCTCCTCCGGGTACACGTCGAGATTCAGGTAGCGGGAATTTTCTTCCTGGGTGACCATGATCCGCTCGCCGTATTCTCCGATTTCCATGCTGGAAGTAGCGAAGGCAAATCCGTTCAGATTCAAGGCCCCAGCAACGAATGTCTCGATCTGATTCAATCCGTTTACAGCGGTCACTTCATATTCGTCTCCGGTTGATTCGACAACAACGTTGATGGCTTCAAATTCTATCATGGTTGGGTAGGTTGGGTTTGGTTAGAATTTCTGCCGGGCGATTTCCTCAGCTCTCACACAGTCTTCTCGGGTCGGGATCTCATCTCGCTCGTATCCCATCTTGCCAAGCTCGATCTCGACGAGTCGGGAGAACTTTCGTTCATCCCGAACCCGGCGATCGTGTTGGGCTTTCACTTCGGGGTCGGCGTAATATCCAGCAGGCTTGTCTCTCCAGTCGTTGTGATAGACGCTCATTTTAGAAGTACCAATCCGGGTCGACGGTGATCATATCTCCCGTAATGGAGTCTTCCAGCCGAGCCTCCAATTCCATTTGAGCTTCGGCTTCGGGGTCGTCGTTTTCCTCGGGAGTATCCCAGCCGATGTTGAAGGCCAGTTCGTCGTACATCTCGAAGTCCGGATCGAAGTCGCCGTTCCGGTCGTCGTAGGCTATGCTAACGGTGTCGTTGGGGTCAAATTCGGTTGCGCTCATATTTGGTTGGGTTTGGATCTGGTTGTGACTCTCGGGGTGATTTCCCCCCACTTATTCTCAAGTGAGATATTAAATCTATTCGTCGCGATTGATTACTTCGCCGTTTCGACGTTCGTCAATCTCCCGACCGATCGCCGCGGCGTTATCACGCTGGTTCTGCCAAGCATTTGCGGGCGAATCTCCTCGGGAGTCGTCGTCTATCGGATCTCGTCGCATGGTAGTTCCCCTTATGGGGAAGCCCGATCCGGGGGTCGAACCCGGCGGGAAGGCCAGTATCCTTTCAGGCTAAATCAGGAGCCGGTTCGGGGTTGGTTACTTGTGGACGACCTCGAACTTCGTTCGGAGCGTTTCCAGAACATTCTCGGCCGTTTTCTCGCCGCAACCGTCGGCCTCGTCAATCAGGAGAGACAGGATCTCGTCGTCGGTCGCCTCGTCGCCGGACTCTTTGGCCCAGACAATCAGGTTCCCGTCGTCGTCAACCGGCGGCTCGTAGGCTTCAGGGAAGTAAATCTCGTCTTCGTCGTCGTAGAAGGTCTTGGGGTTAACCCCCCATTCGTCGGCGGCGTTATCCCGCGACAGGATTTCGTGATCGAAATCCGGCTCGCCGTTCCAGTCGCGGTATCCTGGAAGGGACACCTCGCCGGGAATCTCCTCGTCGGATCGAAGCTCGCGGAGCTGTTGTTTGATGTCGTCCTTAGCGTCCTTGTAGAACACGTAGTGATCGGCGAGGGGAGAACGGCCGACGTGAGAGGCTATATCGGAGTTAGAGACGTCTTCGGGGTTCGTGAAGAGGTGGGTTGCGGCGATTTTACGAACGCCACGGTACGTTTCAACCACCATGTCGTACTCCTTGAGGAGTTCGAGGTGTTCGTCGCTAAGCGTCTCGTAGACAGATTCGGGTTCGGGGTCGGCCGCTTCGGAGTCGGTGTTCGTGTTGCTAACGTCGGTCGTCTTCGGAGTCGGGAAAGCCATTGGTTGGGTTGGGTTTGGGTTTGGTTCGGCCCACAAGGGCCGGCTAAGTCTCGTCAGCCCCCGGTGTTGGGTTTGGCTCCGGGGAGACGACCCCCCGAAGGGGGTCGTTTCGACTAACCGTTTGCTGTTCGGACCGTTACGGCCCGCTTAGGAAGTTGGTATCACCTTCGGTGGGTGACGCTTATCGCCGGCCGATCCGGCCGTTTCACGTCTATTGTCTCAACATACCCAATAGAATACCAATTCCCCCCGAAGGGGGGCCGAGGATACAGGTTTTGGGTCTTAGGCTTTATCCCGAAGGCTTCCCACGGCCCCGGAAAGGGCCGGAACGGATGGGATATGATCGACCCCCGAAGGGGTCGGCCCGACCGGACTTACCCAGATTACGGACGATATGGCGGTGACTGTAAGGGTATGTTGTGTCGATCCTTCCGGTCCCTTTGCGGTCGGGGTTCCGGTCGGAAAGATACGCAGGTAGGCCCCAGCGTGAATGTCCTTCGGTCCTTTCCGGTCCTCGCGGTACGACCTTCCCACAACGCCCGTCGTAAGGTCCGTTCGTGATTGGTTTTCAAACAGGGTCACTACTGATCCCTCGGGGGATTTACGTGGTATCTCCGTACCTTCGGGGGTTCCTACCTTAGCGGCCGACCGCTGGGGATCGTACCGAAGGGGGCTTAACACGGTTCTTAGCCATGTCATAGGCCCGTTTCAAGGGGTCCGAAGGGGGCTTACGAACCTTTGGGGGTCGATAGTGACCCCCGGCCGTGGTACGATATTCGTGGTTTGAACTTCCCCGAGGGTCCGTTACATGCGGTCGCCCTTAGCTCCCATAGGACCGCCTTGAAACGGCCCCAGAGGGGGGGTCGCGGGTTCGCCTTACCAGACTTCGCCCGGTTCCTAACACGAATACCGCCCGGCCCGGCCGAACCCACAAGGGCCGACCGCGCCGGACTTGCTTTCAAGAAATCTCACCCCGAGGGGGTCATTGACATTCAACAGTAGGTTTGGGGGGTTATATAAACTCATCGAATTGAAAAACCGCAAGACAGAGGCCAGTTCATCACGGTTGTTAACGGTATTCTAGAGAGATACCACTAAGAGATAATCGCCGATTTGCCCGTCCGGCGGCACCTTCCTGCCGCATAGGACAAAACCACTAGACGGCGGTACCATTACAGGGTGATTCTACTGGATACTCATACGGCGGCCGATAGCTGGCGCGCGGCCTTTCGGCCTAATCGTCCGAATATCGTACTCTCCGGCCTTGAAATGCCCGTTCTCAAGGTCCATACACCCGGACCCATAACCCATTACCTACACTCATACACCGGCAACTATCTCCGCATATAGACCCTCCCTCGGTTCGGATCCGCGCGGGGGTCGATCCGGTCGGGGTTCTTTATACGGTATCCCTCGTGGGTATATGAAGGATATATAAAGGAATGAAGAGGGAAGGGAAGGGGGAGAGGTTAGTACACCACTTGGGAGGGGGTCGCCGATATGAGACCTTACCTGCCTCGATAAAATCTCAAAAAATCGGTGATCAAAAGCGGTTCAGCTCTATCGAAATCATTGGTAGTGGTTCATTGATTCGCTTTGGTCAGAAGAGATAGACCAACGCTCACCTTTTTTGCTCTGAATAGTATTTACTGGTCAAACTGGCATTTGCGATATAGTAGAAGATTACATCAAAGCTTTGTATTCGGTAGTATAGGTGGTCAGGAACGCCTTTCACGGTTAATATATAGTGATCATCGTGGTTTTCATGACGACACTCAGCTAATACGATATTGTCTTCAAGCGTTTCTTCGAACTCATCTATATCTCCGATAACAAAGCCTTCTGTGTTGATATCGAATATAGTATTCCCGTCAATCTCTTGCCACGGCCAGAAAGATCGCTTCAGTAAGTAGGTGAAGTCTGAGGCTTCTTGGAAGAACACCTGGTTAACTGTGACTCCGATCTCCTCAATCTCGTCGTTATTTGTGGTTTTGACATCTGTACCTCGCCCATAGTGATCTTTTAGCCGTTGTTCGAATTCATATGCTGTCTCACGATTGGCTGTTGAGACACGCATCCAAGCAATCAACAAAATGAGAATAGACAGCAGGGCTTCGACTGACAGATTCATACAAATTGATTAATCTGACTGGCTATCAAAGTAATCCACCTACCCACCCCTATAGCGGTTTTACCACTTCATCACAGGACGGACACTCGGCAAAGACACCCGTACTTCCATCGGCTTCTTCGTATTCAATGAGTTTCCACGCTTGCGATATCTCGCTCTCGCAGTTTGGACATTGACCAAGGGGCGGGGGACTGTTGGTCATTAGGGGGGGAAGGGAGCGTGTGAC
>NZ_NHPJ01000126.1 GCF_002252985.1 Halorubrum halodurans
TCGCCGGCGTCGGGCTCGTCGAGGCGGACGCGGAGCAGGCCGTTCTCGAGGACGCACTCGGCGTCGGCGGCGAACACGTGGCCCGTATCGAACACGCGTTGCCATGCGACGACGCCGTCCGCATCGCGGATGCTCGCGTGCCCGTAGGTGTCCCAGACGCCCGGGTCGACATCGCCCTGGGCGTCGTACGGGAGGTCATAGAGGACGGTCGGGGTGCCCTCCGGAAGCGTCGCGGTGTCGATGAGATCGACGTCGCCGTGCTGGGCGGTGACCGTCTGTGTCGCCGTCGGCATGGTGCGCTCCGTCGGCGAGGACTGCGAGTCGACGGCGCGGACACGCGTGGCGGCGCTCGGAACTCCGATGCGTGCGGTCTGGTCCGTCCCGTACGGGTTGGTGAGGTCGTCAGACGTCGCGACCTCGAGGCCGATCCAGTGCGTGTTGCGGGTGCCACGCTTCGTGATGTCGGCGCCGGCCGAGACCGCACCCGCCGCCTGTGGCATGGCTGGCTGGCCGTCGACGAGCTCGGCCGTGTAGTAGGCGTCCGAATCTTGCGCCGCCTCCACGGTCGCGAACGGTGCCGACTCGATGTCGTTCGACGAGAGGATCTCTCGCAGTTCGCGCGCGAGCCGCTCGGCGTAGCGGCCACGATAGTCGACGTCGAGGCGGTTGGTGTCAGCGCCGCCCGAGAGTCGCGTCACGCGCCCCTCGCCGCCGAGCACGCCCTGCCGAGCGAGCCGCGCTTGTGACGCGTCGAGCCGGTTGCTCGCGAGGCTGCTCTCCGGGATCTCCGACCGGTAGTAGCGCCGGGTCATCGTGTCGACCTCGCGACCGCGTCGATCGCCTCGCCGGCGTCGATCGCCTCGATACACGTGATCGACCCGGAGTACGTCGACATCGACTCACCGGGGAAGTCCGCGCCCGGATTCTCCAGGATGACATCGAGCGGGTCGTACACGCCGCCCTCACGGTACTGCCCGTACCGGAGCGTTGCCGGGCCGTCGCCGGCGATCCCTGCGCCGGGGAACAGCTCGCCGCTCACGCTCGAGATGCGCGTGTTCCGGAGCCAATACATCAGGCAACTTATCTGCCGCGTCGGGGGCTCAGAAGTACAATCCGTTTTTGTCATCTCGGAGGCGTCTCCTGTATCACCCCACTGGAGCGGCTGGCCGTCGGGGCCGGTCGCCCCCTCCCAGGAGTTGAAGTCGATCGTGACCGCGAACTGTGAGCTGCCGAGATTGAGAAAGAGATCCTTATTGATAGGTGAGTTGATAAAATCGCCGACCGTTCCGTCGATGAGTGCGAGGAAGCCGGATCCTGGCGTCGCTCGTACCTGCGTCCGTTGCTCCTCGTTGAGTGAGAGTCCCTCAGACCCGCCGGTGAACATCTCGAAGACGGCTTCCCGGCGGCCTTGCCCGTCCGGGTCGCCTTCTATGGTGAGGGATGCGACTCTCTCTTCGGGTGGAAGGTTTGTCATGTTGTATGAATGGAATCCGCGTCGTGGTGTGCCCGAACCTCTTTACTGACTCGGCGAGACGTCGCGACTATGGCGATCGGGACAGACCCGCGAGAGTGGATCGTGGAGATCTTAGGGGTGTTGTTAGCTCTCGGTGGGCTCTACCACGGGTGGGTTCTAGGAGATTTCATAGTGATCGTCGTGTCTGCGTCGCTGGCTATCTCCATATTCTCGATATTCCAACTGAGACGAGCTTATGATCACAGCATCACCTAGTACTGCCCGCTGGCACTGGTTCGGACCGTCCGCTCGAACTCTCTGATGGCCTGATTTTTGGCGCGATCCATGGCTCTCTCGACATCACGTTCCGTGGCACCCTTGGCCAAGACTTCGATATTGTAGTCGAATTGGTTCCGGACCTCGGTACTCCCGTCGCCCGAGAGGTTCGCGATCGCGTCCTCGATGCGGTTGGCGATGTTCTTGAGCCCTTCCGCCTGGGCCTGACGTCCTTCCGCGGAGAACACCGATCCCGGATGCTCGTTTGCCGAGTCGAGCTCTCTGAGTTGGAACGACTCGGGCGTTCTCTCGTTGACCCAACTCCGTGCCCGGTTCTGATCCTCGAAGTCGGTCATCCCGAGCCCCTCGGGAGTCATGAACGCGCCGCCGGACGCAGCGGATGACCCTCGGATGGCTGCCTGGGATCCGAACTGCTGGATCGCTTTGATCCCAAACGCACCACCAATACCCCCTGCGAGCAGTTCTGGCAAACCGATACCTGATCCACTCCCACTCGCGGACCCTGTCTCGGCCGTGGTCGGGTCAGCGATCTCGAGTGGCGTCCACGCAGGCTCGGCAACCTCGACAGGTTCCGGATCTTCTAGAGGATACTCTGCCGGGTCTGGCTCGGCGACCTCCATCGGATCAGTCTCCGCCACCTCTACCGGATCGGGCTCCGCTACCTCCACCGGCTCGGGCTCCGTCACTTCTACTGGATCCGGCTCCGCCACTGGAGCCTCGCTCGGTTCCTCCACCGGAGCAGGCTCCGGCTCGACGACGTCGAGCGGGTGCCAGTCCGGCTCCGCGGGCGGGTCGAGGTCAGGCAGGTCGGGCCAGGAGAACTCCGGGAGCGACGGCCAGGAGAAGCCCGAGAGCACGCTCGACAGCGCGCCGATCCCGAGGAGCGCACCCCCGCCGAGGATGGCCGCCCCGCCGCCGAGGAGCCCGCCGCCCGACCGTGCTGCCCGGTCGAAATTCCCTTCCTCCTGGACGTCGACCAGCCGCTCGAGTAACCGGTTCCGCTCGCGAGAGAGTTCGTGTTCCGCCTGCCACTCGCCCTCGATGTCGGCCTCCTCGAGCGTCTCACCCAGCTCCTCGAGCGACTCCGTTTGGTCGGTGAGGAGCTGGCGCTGACGCGCACGGTCGCGAGCGGCGACCTCGCTACCGCCGCCGGTCGCGGACACCTCCGCCTGGATGTCCATCGGCACCGAGGAGAACGCCTCTTCGACGTCGGCCTTGGCCTCGGTGAGCGACCGGTCGTCGACGACGACGTCGACGGTATTCTGGGTCTCGAACTCAGTCATCAGGATCGCCTCGTGGTGGGTACTGGAGGTACGGGAACGCGGTCAGGAGCAGCTCGACGTCACGCCAGCGGAACTGCTCGAACTGGTCGGGCGTGAACCCGCAGTACATCAGGACGGCTTGGCCGAGGAGGGTTCGTCCGACCGGTCCTGCTGCTTGGCCGCCAGCCGCTCGGCGTAGCTGCTCCGTTTCCCGTTTCCCAGGGTGTTCTCCTCGGTGACGCGGTCCGCGAGCCACTGGACGAGGTACGGGTTCGGCTTGTCCCGGACGGCCATGATGCGCTCGTGGAGGTCGCTGGCGTCGACGTCCTCCAGGAACGGCGCGTCGACGAGCCCTGCGGCCGCCCAGTAGTTGTCGAGCGCGGACTCGACGTCGTCCTGGCCGGTGCGTTCGGCCTGCTCTTTCGTGCGTCGGATCAGCCCCGTGAGCTCTGCCTTCTCCCCGGGTGTGAACTCGCGGATCGACCACGTCGCGTCGGGGTGCTCCTCGAGGGCTTCCTCGAGCGCCCACATCTGCTGTTGGACGTCGCCGGCGAGTCGGCGGGCCTGACTCGACTCGAGCTCGCCGTCGAGTTCGGCCTCGGCCAGCTCGTCGAGCCGGTCACCGAGCGCGTCGGCTTCCTCCTCGAGATCGAGTTCGATGACGTCGCGGGGCATCAGAGTGCCTCCGCGGCCGCCGTCTCAGCCTCGGCCGTCAGGCGGTCGATGTCGAGTTCGGACCCGTCGGTGAGCTTTTCGCCAGCGTTGCCGATCTGGTCCCACGAGTAGGTGGAGTGAGTGATGCCGGTCATGTCGAATGTGAGCGCGTTCGCACCGGGCGACTGGAACTTGAACGTCCCGTCGGCGGCACCGTCGACCGTCGTCGCCGGACCGTCACTCGAGCCGTGTGCGAGCTCGAGCAGGTCCGTGTCGGTGAGGATCGACTCGAGCGTGAGCGCCGGGTTGATCTCGCCGATCGTCGCGGCCACCGGCGAGCGCTCCCAGGCACGCTCCGGGCTCGTCCCGGTCGGCACGGAGAGCGTCGCCGACTGCGGACGGACGATCTCCGTCGAGTTCGGGATCTCGATGGAGCCGCCGTGGAAGATGAGCGGCGTCCCGTCGCTCGTCGGCTGCGAGCCAGGCGTGAACGAGGCGTTCTGCGTCTCGTCGCCGAACCATCCCGACAGCGAGACGCTGACGGGAGAGCCGATGGAACACTCGACGTCCATCTGGTCGAAGACCACGCCCTCGAGGGCGCGCTCGGCGTACCCGGTCGTGAGGTCTGCTCCGATGTACCAGCGGGAGGACTGAACCTCGTTCGAGACGAACTCCCACGTGTAGCTGTACGGAGCCTCCGACTCGCCGCCGGCGTTCGGCGGCTGTCCGAACACGTGGTTGAGGAACCACGGGTCGACGAGCTCGAACGAGAGCGAGAACGTGCCCTCGATGACCCCCTCGACCGTCTCCTCGGTTTCCGGACCCCAGTTCCGCTGGCGAGTCGTGTCGTTGTCGAACTCCAGGTTGTCGATCGTGCCGTTGCGGCCGGGCGTCATGTACGTCGGGTTCGACGGGTCGCTGGCGTACTCGCCGACCGGCTCGCGGGCGAACGCGACGTCGACGTTACCGCCACCGGGCATCTGTACCTCCTCCGTCTGTCGTGTTGGTCGTTGGAATCATGGTCTGTGATCAGCTGTCCGCGTAACCGCTAAGGCGAACGTCGACGCGGTACTCGTAGAAGTCGCGGTAGTCCTGGCTCCGGTTCGTCCCGTTCTCCAGAAACGCGGTGTGGTAGTCGGCACCGGCGACGCTAGGCCACTCATCATCCGCTTGGAGCGCCTCGCGAACGCGCCGGTAGAACGTGGTGAAGTCGATCCCGTCGGCGCCGTCCGGGTCGATGTGCCCCCACTCGCGATGGTGGAGCCCTTCGATCCGGAGCGCGACGATCGCCTCGGCGTTGTAGTCGTCGCCGAACCCGCCGTGCGACTCGTCGTCGTCGACGAGCGCGGCGCTGATGTAGTTCGACGTCTGGAGGTCCGACTTCCGCGTCCGGATGTCGCCGTCGTAGATCTCCGACTCGTTGCGGTCGACCCGGCGGACCGGGACGGCGCCGTCAGGGACGTCCGTCTCCGCCCCCCACGCGAGCGCCGTGTCGTCGACGATCCCGGCGACCGTGTCGAACACCCACTGCGTCTCGGGTGCCGTCACGACGCCACCTCGCGCCGGAGCCAGTCGAGCGCGTGCCGGGCGAACCGCGTCTCGCGAACGCCGGCGACCTCGACCTCCGGAAGGAACACGCGGTAGCCGCCGCCCTCACGTTCGTACTCCTCGGCGACCCACTCGGGCGGGTCGTGGCGGTCTTCCCAGATGAACGAGAGGATCGGGTCGCCCTCGATCGTGTGCTCGGACGTCCCCCACTCCAGGTACGGCGCGGCCTCGTGGTCCCAGCCGAACCGGATGCGGAAGTGCCGGTCGGACTGCTCGACGATCTCCGGCCCCTGGAGCGAGTCGATCACCGACTCGATGCGGTAGTCGAACTCGCGGGCGTATTCGCGAAGGCGCTCGTGAGCTGCCTCGATGGCGTTCGGGATGAACCCGTCGTTGCCGAGGTACCGCGCGGCGGCCGCGTCGAGGGCCGCCTCGGCGGCGGCATCTTCCCAGCCGGACTCGAGGGTCATCCGCTCTCCTCCTCGTCCGTGTCGCTGCTACCGCCCTCGGAGAGCTCCTGGGCGTCCTCGACGGCGGTCGTCATCGTCCGTCGGCCGTACACCGCGTAGCCGCTCGCGAGCAGCAGCGCGAGCACGACGACGTCCCAGAGCGTCCCGAGGGGGTCGCCGACGATCTGCCCGCGAACCCACAGCGCGAGGACGGTCGCGATCACGACCGTGCCGACGCCGGCGCGGAGCGCGCGGTACGGGCGTGTCGGTGACCTCATCGGTACACCTCAAGGAGCTCGTCGGCCTGTCGCTCGAGCGCCGACACCTTCGACTCGACTGCCTGGAGGTTCGCGTTCTCGGGGATACCCAACCCGGCGTCGTCGTCCGGCGCG
>NZ_NHPJ01000066.1 GCF_002252985.1 Halorubrum halodurans
CGTCCCGCTCGTCGAAGACGTTCGTGCCGGTCACGTCGGCGGGGAGCAGATCCGGCGTGAACTGGATCCGCGAGAACTCCAAGCCGAGCGCGGTGGCGAACGACCGCGCCGAGAGGGTCTTTCCGGTGCCGGGCACGTCCTCCAGGAGGACGTGGCCGCGGGCGATGATCCCGAGCGTGACGCGCTCGAGGAACTCGCGGTCGGCGACGACCGCGGCTCCGATCTCGTCTATCACCCGCGAGCAGGCGTCGGCCGCGTCGGGGACGTCCATACGAGCGTGAACGGCGGAGACGGCAAAAGGGTTGTCGCGGGCGGCGGGTTCGAGGACGGGAGGACGACCCGCTCGCGATCGAAACCCATAACATCGGAAGCGCCGAACCGGGAGACGAGCCGAGGTAGCCTAGCCTGGCCAAGGCGGTAGATTCGAAATCTACTGTCCATTCGGACACCGGAGTTCAAATCTCCGCCTCGGCGCTTTCCTGCCGTTCCCGCCCCGACAGCCCCGCATGAGGAGCCCCGACCGAGACGGAACGGGACCGACGGTCGGGTCCACCCCGCGCCGGCGAAAGAACGATACGGCGGGACCGTGACCGGACCGTATGGCCGACGGGACGCTGTACGACCGGCTCGGCGGCGAACCGGCCGTCGGCGCGGTCGTCAGCGAGTTCTACGACCGCGTGCTCGCGGACGAGCGAGTGTCTCACCACTTCGAGGACGTCGACATGGCCGACCAGCGGTCACACCAGACGAAGTTCCTCTCCGCGGTCACCGGCGGCCCGATGCGGTACGAGGGCGACGAGATGGCCGTCGCCCACGAGGGGCTCGCGATCACCGACGCGGAGTTCGACGCGGTCGCGGGACACCTCGACGACGCGCTTCGCGAGTTCGACGTGGACGACGCCGACCGCGGGGCGGTGCTCGAGGCGGTCGAGGCGTACCGCGAGGCGATCGTCGAGGGGGCGTAGCGGTCCGGGCCGGCGCGGGTCGGACCCGGCTTCCCGGATTCAGAGCGAGCTCCCGAGCGACGCCTGCTCGGGGTCCGCGTCGCCGCGGAGGCGCCGCCGGCGCTTGTCGTAGGCCGCCTCGAGCTTGGCGTTCGTCGCCCGCGAGAGGAGATAGAGGTCGGCCGCCCCGTCGTCTCGGGGATGGGCGGCGGCGACCCAGACGTGGCCGTCGCCCGCCGAGAGGTCGTCCGCCCACCGCTCCGCGGCCTCGCGGCTCTCGAAGGCGTGCCGGGGACCGTCCTCGAAGACGATCCGGCCGACCTTCGCGTTGCGCTTGCGGGCGGAGGGTTTGACCGCGACGACGACGCTCACGACCGGTACTGGGGGCTCATCGATTAAAAACCTCGTCAGACGGCGGTCGGCCGGGAAGGGGATCGAGCGGCCGCGGGCCCGGCGATCGAAAGGAATCACACCCGCGGGCGCCCTAGCCGCCCGCATGAGCGATCCCGACTGGTACGAGGACGCGACCGTCTACTCGTTCGACGTGAAGACGTTCGACGACGGCGACGGCGACGGGTGGGGGGACTTCCGAGGGGCGATCGACCGCCTGGGACACCTCGAGGACCTCGGGGTCGACGCCGTCTGGATCCGGCCGTTCTACCCGAGCCCGCTGCGGGACAACGGGTACGACGTGGCCGACTACTACGGCGTCGACGAGCGGCTCGGGACGCTCGCGGACTTCCGCGAGTTCGCCGAGCGCGCCCACGACCGCGGGATCCGCGTGATCACCGACCTCGTCTTCAACCACACCTCGGCCGACCACGAGTGGTTCCGGCGGGCCCGCGCGGACCCCGACTCCGAGTACCACGACTACTACCTGTGGACCAGCCACCTCGAGGACGCCCACCACCGCGGCAACATCTTCCCGGAGTACGAGGACGGCGTCTGGTCGTACGACGAGGTCGCCGGGAAACACTACTTCCACCAGTTCTACTCCCACCAGCCCGACCTCAACGTGGCGAACCCCGCGGTCCGCGAGGAGCTGTACGACGTGCTCCGCTTCTGGCTCGAGCAGGGCGCGGACGGGTTCCGGATCGACGCCGCCCACCCGATGCTCATGCCGAAGGGCCATAACGCGACGACGCTCGAGGAGACCGACCTCGACGAGCCCATCGACCTCTTCAAGCGCATGCGCGAGGTCGTCGAGGCCGAGCAGTCCGACGCCGTCCTGCTGGCGGAGGCCGACGACGAGCCGGAACACCTCGACTACTACTTCGGCGACGGCGAGGCGTTCCACCTCCAGTTCAACTTCGTGATGAACGCGCACCTCACGTACGCGATCGGCGTGCGCGACGCGTGGCCGCTCTACCGGGCCCACGAGATCCTGCCCGAGATCGAGGGGGTCGGCACGTGGGTGAACTTCCTGCGGAACCACGACGAGTGGAACCTGCTGAAGCTGCCCGAGGAGGCGTTCGAACACGCCCGCGAGTACTTCGGCGACGACGCGGGCGACTCGTGGATCTTCGAGCGGGGCCACAGGCTCCGGCTCGCGGACCTGTACGACGGCGACCGCGACCGGATCGCGCTGGCACACGCCCTGCTGTTCGCGCTGCCGGGATCGGTCGCGCTCCAGTCGGGCGACGAGATCGGCATGGGCGCGGACCTCTCGCTGCCCGAGCGCGAGGCGGTCCGCACGCCGATGCAGTGGGACGACTCGGCGAACGGCGGCTTCTCCACGGCCGACCCGGACGACTGTTACAACCCCGTCGTC
Organism: Halorubrum halodurans; assembly: GCF_002252985.1. GTDB lineage: Archaea > Halobacteriota > Halobacteria > Halobacteriales > Haloferacaceae > Halorubrum > Halorubrum halodurans. The sequence continues at coordinate 2,716 of NZ_NHPJ01000066.1, forward strand.
GACGAGGGCGAGTACGCGTACGACCGGGTGAACGTCGCCGCCCAGCGCGACGACCCCGACTCGCTGCTCTCGCGGGTCCGCGAGCTCTCTCGCGCCCGCGACCGCTGCCCCGAGATCGCCCGCGGCGACCTCGCGATCGTCGACGCGGAGCCGAAGGAGGTGTGGGCTCACCGCTTCGACCGCGAGGGGACGGTCCTGCTGTGCGCGCACAACTTCGCCGCGGAGCCGCGCGACGCCGTCTTCGGGTTCGACGTCGACCCCGACGCGGCCGAGCGCGTCGTCGGCGAGGGCGACTACCGGGTCGCGGACGGCGGCGTCACGGTCGAGTTGGGGCCACACGAGTACGTCTGGCTGCGCGGCGAGACGCGGTAAGGCGGGCGGTGTGAGAAGGTACCGGGGTCGCAGGGGGGCCGTTTCGGACGCCGTCCGGAGCCGCGGTGAATCGATCGGTACAGCCGAAGCAACGAGCGATCACGGTGGCGCGCCCGGGAGCGGGCCGCAGGCCCGCGACCGGAACGCGAGGGACGCGGTGAACGCTCGGAGAGCGCGAACCGCGAGGCTGGGGAGGCGTGAGGTGCGGTGCGGTTGCGGTCGGGTGGGACTCAAAGGGGCAGTCGCGAGGACGAAGCACGGCGCAGCAAGCACCGCAACGAGGGAGCGACCGAGTGAGGAGCACAGCAAGCCGCGCGAGTTCTCGCGGCTGGGGCTTTGGAGGTAGTCACCGCGCCGGCAACGATGGATGACCGAGCGACTGGGGCTTTGGAGACGGTTACCGCGCCGGCAACGACCTCGACCTCACCGGCCCGATTCCCGTCGAAACGACCGTACTACGACGCGTTCAGGCCGTCTCCATCTCGCGTTCGAGCTCGCGGAGCCGGTCGATCCGCTTCTCGGTCGGCGGGTGCGTGGAGGCGATCCGGCTGAGGAAGCCGGCGCTGATCGGGATGATGAAGAAGGCGTTCATCTCGGCGCTGCCGTCGCGCAGGTCCTGGTCCGGAACCCGATCCATCCGGCCGTCGATGCTCACGAGCGCGGACGCCAGCGCGCCGGGCTTGCCGGTGATGACCGCCGCGCCGCGGTCGGCGGTGTACTCGCGGTAGCGCGAGAGCGCGCGGATGAGCAGGAACGAGACGATCCAGACGACGATCGACACCGCGATGGCGACGATCACGGGCGCGCCGCCCTGCCGGTTGTCGCCGCCGAAGAGCCATCCCCACCGCACGATGAAGAAGGCGATGGTCGAGAGGAACGACGCGATGGTCATCACCATCACGTCGCGGTTCTTGACGTGGGCCAGCTCGTGGGCGAGCACGCCGTCCAGCTCGTCGTCGTCGAGCGTGCGGAGCAGCCCGGTCGTCACGGCGACGGTCGCGTTCTTCTTGTTCCGGCCGGTCGCGAACGCGTTCGGAACCTGCGTGTCGGCGACCGCGACCGTCGGCTTCGGGAGGTCGGCCTGCTGGGAGAGGCGCTCGATCCGGCGGTGAAGCTCCGGGTACTCCTCGGCGCTCACCTCGCGAGCGCCCATGCTCTTCAGCGCGAGCGTGTCGCTGAAGAAGAACTGGGCGATCCCGAACCCGGCGAGCATGACCATCGGGAACAGGAAGTCGCCGAAGTAGACGGTCAGCACGCCGACGAACACGACGTAGAGGGCGAAGAGCAGGAACATGGTGAACGCCATGCGTCCACGCAGTCCCCAGTCGGTGTCCCATTCCATGCCCCAGGATAACCGCTCGGCGCGGTAAAGCCTACCGGAGGCGGGCGATCCGGACGGCGACGCGGGGGCGTCTCCGGAGCCCGACGGCGACACCGCCGTCCTTTAGTCGGCCTCGGCCGAGCCTCGGCCATGGCAACGGTCCTGGTCACGGGCGGGCGCGGGGCGTCGGGGCGGTGGGTGGTCGACCGGCTCGCGGACGAGCACGCGGTCGTCGTCGTCGACCGCGAGCATCCGGGGCTCGGCGTCGACCCGGCCCCGAGCGTCTCGTTCCGCGCGGCCGACCTCGCCGAGCGCGGCGAGGCGCTCGACGCCGTGAGCGCGGTCGACCCCGACGCGGTCGTCCACTGGGCGGCGATCCCCGTCGCCGGCACGCACCCCGAAGGGCGCGTCTTCGGGACGAACGCGCTCGCCGCCCACAACGTCCTGACCGCGGCGGGACGCGCCGACGCCCCGGTCGTCCAGGCGTCGAGCGACGGCGCGTACGGCTTCTTCTTCGCCGACCCCACGTCGCTGCCGGACGAACTCCCGGTGACCGAGGCGCACCCGCTGCGGCCCGAGGACCCCTACGGGCTCTCGAAGGTGGCCGCGGAGGAGACGGCGGCCGCGATCGCCCGGCGGGACGGGATCTCGGCGGTCTCGATCCGCCCGTCGTGGATCCAGTACCCCGGCGCGTACGCCTGTCGGGAGGCGGGGTACGTCGAGGACCTCGCGGCCGGCGCGGGCAACTTCTGGTCGTACGTCGACGCCCGCGACGTCGCCGACCTCGTCGCCGTCGCGGTCGACGACCTCCTCGGCGACGACCCCGCCGTGGAGCCGGGACGCCACGAGGCGGTCAACTGCGTCGCCGCCGACAACGCGCTCGGCCGGCCCCTGCTCGACCTCCTGCGGGAGGCGTACGGCGGGGTTCCGGACGAGTGCGCGGTCGCCGAGGGCGACGACCGGAGCGCGTATTCGGTCGCGAAGGCCGAGGCGCTGTTCGGCTGGGAGCCGGATCACTCGTGGCGGGAGGCGGCGGAGGCGGACGTGGCGGAGCCGACGCTGTTCGACGCGTAGGCCGGGGAGCGCGACCTCGAGCCGACGCGTCAGATCGAGAGGATTGCGTTCACGAGCGTCCGGGTCGCGATCGCGGTCGCCGCGCCGAGCCACGTCAACAGTACGAAGTGGATGTAGCCGTTCGCGGGGTTGCCGCCGTCGATCTTGCGGATCATCTGCGAGGAGAGGGCGGCGTTGAACAGCACGACCGTGAGGAGCAGGTACTCGATGAGCGGGATGTCGTACGCGCCGGGGTAGACGATCTGGCCGATGTCCATCTGGTCGATCCCGAAGTCGGCCGTCAGGTCCGCGAGGATGGCGACGATCTCGAGGCCGATGAAGAAGGCGAACGTCGCCGCCGCCGTGATCCCGTACAGGAGTCCGATGAACGTCACCGCGGACTGCCGGCGCTGTTCGCGGAGCTGGTTGACCGTGTTCATGTTCGTCGAGATCAGCTCCCCGAGCAGCTTCGGGTCCCCGCCCATCCGCCGGCCGACGAGGTACATCTCGGAGAACTTCTGGATGAGGTACGACCGCGTGTCTCGCGAGAAGGCGCGCCAGGCCCCCTCGGTGCTTATCCGCATGTTGAGCCGGCGATACAGCCTGGTGATCGACGGCGAGAGCGCGCCGAAGTCCTTGTCGCGAAGCGTGGTCAACACGTCGGAGGTCGTCGACTGCTTCGCGCTCTCGGTCGCACCCAGCGCCCGGACGAACGAGGGGAACTCCCCGTCGCGGGCGGTGATGCCCTGCTCTTCGGTCCTGAGGATCACGCCCGTCAGGAACAGCGGGGTGATCGGGACCGCGATGTACAGCGGGAGCCTGACGTCGTCGAGGAAGAAGAGGAGGCCGGGCAGCCCCGGCCCGTACCCGAACATGCCGGCGGCGGTGAACCCGATGAGCAGAAACGAGAGCCCGGCGCCGATCCCGAGCGACGCCCACAGCTTCAGGTCGCCGGGCGAGCGCTCCTCGGGATGGTACCAGATCGGGTCGTACGGCGAGGTGGCCCGGATCATCGCGTAGAAGCCGAGCTGGACGAAGACGAAGAGGACGATCACGGCCGCGACCGTCGCCGTCGGGTCGTTGCCGGTCAGGATCGGGAGCACGATGGCGAACACCAACGCGAACGTCATCGAGAGGATCATCGACATGTACAGGTCCTTCATCACCTCCAGGTTCGACAGCGACGACTCGTAGAGCGTCTCGTACTTCGCGAGCATGACGTCCTGTTCGGAGACGAGGAAGTCCTCGAGCGACTGGCCGGCCCCGAGGGTGTAGCCGAGCCGGTCGAAGAAGTCGCCCATCGCGTCGGAGGGGACCTCCTTGGCGCGCCGGCGACACGCGTCGTCGAGGCTCTGGTTCCAGGTGTCGACGAGGTGGACGACGCGGCCGATCTCCTCGGCCGCGGCCCCGTACTCCTCCTCGCGCGCCAGCGTCCGGAACACCTCCATGCGGTCGATGTTCGTCGTCGACAGCACGGTCATGTGCGTCATCACGAGGTGGAGCTGGTTGTCGATCCGGTTCTCCACGCCGCTGAGGTAGATCTTGGGGTAGACGACGGCCGACACGAGCGTGAGCGCGCCGAACATCGGGATCGGCACCCGCGCGGCGACGGGAAGCGGGAGGACGAACGCCCCGACCACGGTGGCGGCGAAGACGACGACCGCCGGGACGAGCACGTACCCGACGTACTGCCGCTTGGAGATGTCGAGCTTCTCGTAGGAGTCGAGGACCTCCTCCGTGAGCCGCATCGCGGTCGCGAGCCCGTCCCCCGCCGCCTTCACGTTCATCGACTCACCTGGTTCATACGCGTGAACTCACCTGACGTTCCGGTGCATCTCGAAGGGGAGCCCCTCGACGCCGTCGCGCTGGAAGGCGTCGATCGCCTCGTTCACCTCGTGGTAGCCCAGGATCCCCTCCTGGATCATCCGCTCTATCAGCTCCGCGCGGAAGTCGAGGTCGTCGTAGATGTCGCGGGTGTCCGCATACCCCAGGAGCGTCGCGATCTGCTCTTCCAACACGTAGGAGTTGTTCATTCCCTGGAAGACGATCTCGTCCTCGACGGGGTCCCAGCTGAACACCTCGCGGGTGACGACCCCCTCCATCTCCTTCGAGTACCCCTCGATCTCCTGGACGCTCGTCACCCGACGGAGCACGTCGTCGCCCTGTTTCACCCGGTTCTGGAACAGCGCCACGTCGGCGTTGTCCATGAACGTCTCCGGGACGTTGATCGGCTCGGAGGTGAACCGCTGGATCATCGAGACGATGTCCGAGGCGTGGAACGTCAACATCACCGGGTGGCCCGTCTGGGCCGCCTGGAACGCCATGCGCCCCTCCGCCCCGCGCACCTCCCCCACGATGATGTAGTCGGGGCGCGACCGCAGCGCGGCGGCGACCAGATCGAACATGTCGACGTCGGAGGACCCCTCGCCGCCGCCCTCGCGGGTCAGCAGCTGCTGCCACGTGTTGTGCGGGGGAACGACCTCCGCGGTGTCCTCCGCGGTGTATATCTTCGAGTCCTGCGGGATGTACGAGAGGATGGCGTTCAGCGTCGTCGTCTTCCCGGACGCGGTCTCCCCGACGACGAAGACGGTCTGTTCGTTCTCCAGACAGAGCCAGAGGTACGCGGCGAGCTGCGGCGAGAGCGTCCCCCAGTTGGTGATCTGGTTGATCGACAGCGGAACGTCCTCGCCCTGCCGGATCGTGAGCGAGGAGCCCTTGAGCGAGACGTCGTCGGAGTAGATGATGTTGATACGCGACCCGTCCGGCAGCGTCGAGTCGACGATGGGGTCGGAGTCGGAGAGCGGGTCGCCGATCCGCTCGCCCATGTTGCGCAGCCAGTTGTCGAACTCCTGGGGCGTCCCGAAGTCGACGGTGGTCTCGAGCATGCCGAACGTGCCGTGATCGACGTGACACTCGTGGGGGCCGATCACGTGGATGTCCTCGTTGGCCGGGTCGCGCATCACCGGCTCCAGGGGACCGAGCCCCACGATGTCGCGGTTGAGCCGGTACCGGATGCTCTCGTAGGTCTCCTCGGTGACCGACAGCTTGCCGACGTTGAGAACCTTCGACGCGGTCGATCGCCAGCCGGTCCCGCCGTTCTGGACGTAGGTGACGTCCTCCAGCAGCTCCTCGATGAGGTCGTCGTACTCGGCCTCGGAGGCCGGGGCGGTGTGACCGCCGCTGGCGGCGAGCAGCTTGTTCTTCACCTGCTCGAGGACGGTCGCCTGCGGCCCGGACATCTCCGGCTCGATGGCGTAGTACTTCGTCTCCTGGCCGAGGTCGCCGTACACGTGACAGAAGATCGGCCCGCCCACGTGGTAGAGCACGTTGGGGCGGTTCGACTCGTACTCGGCCTTCGGCTCCTCGATGTAGAGCGGGAACTCCCCGGTGATCTGTTTGAACTCCTTGAGGTGCTCCCGGAGGTGCGGCCGGCGCATGGCGGCCTTCCGGAGCTCGTCGGACGGTTTCGCTGTGCCGTGTTCGGTCATCGTTCGTGTCTCGTCTCGTCGCTCCCCGTCGGGGGTGTCCCCGCGGCGGTCCCCTCAGGCGACACTGCGGCTCTCGATGACGATCCCCGTCCCGGAGCGGACGGAGAAGCCGATGGTGTCGCCGACCTGTTCGCCCATGCCCGCGAAGCGTTTCACGTTGATCTGCCGGCGGATGTCGTTGCCGACCTCGATCATCTCGAGCTGGAGGAAGACGTCGGCGATCGACCGGAACGGGCCGATCGCGTCGTCGTCGACGGCGGACGGGTCGACGGTGAGGACGACGATCTTTCCCTGCGAGATTATCTCCCGGAAGAAGGAGATGATCTCCAGGGCGGCCTGTCGCTCCTCGTTCTTCCGGACGAGCGCCTCGAAGGTGGGGTCGTTCCGGAAGATCGCGTCGAACGTGTCGAGGAAGATCACGTCCGAGCGCCACATCGCCTCCGCGTTCATCAGCCGCTTGAGCAGTTCCTTGCGCTCGCCGTCGTCGTCCGAGAAGGCCCCGCCGGAGTCGAAGTCGGCGTGTAAAAAGAGCAGCTCCTCGTTCAACAGCGGCTTCACCATGTCGTACTCGAGCGAGTGCATCTGGTCGATGAACCCGCGGACGGTGAGCTCCGTCGACATCAGCGTCACCGACGCCCCCTCCCGGACGAGCCCGTAGGAGAACCGCTGGGACATGGCGCTCTTGCCCGCGCCGTAGTCGCCCTCGACGAGCACGATGCTGCCGCGAGGGATCCCGCCGCCGAGCTCCTTGTTCAGCCGGTCGCGCTCGCCGAGCCCCAGCGACAGCAGGTTGTCGGCGCGGGGCATCTACGCCTCCACCCGGAACTGGAACAGCTCCTCGTCCCCGTTGACCGTGAGGTACACCCGGTGGTCGCTGCTCCCGGTCGTCGTGGAGGGATCGACGCCGACCACGTCGAGGTCGATCGTGAGCCGGAGCACGTCGCCGCGGCTCCAGGCGGTCGCGCCGTCGACGGAGACGACCCGGCCGGTCGTCGCGTCCGGCCGCACGTACTGGCCGTCGAAGACGACGTCGACGCCGGAGCCGTCCGGGGCGAGCCGCTGGGTGCCGGTGTTCTTCACGAGGAGCGTGACGTTGTTCTCGGCGCCGTCGTACACCCCGCCGTTGGGGTCCGAGATCACGGTCACGTCGGTGCGGAGCTGCTGGGTCGCGTCGAGGCTGCCGTCCTCGACGGCCGCGCTCACCCGGTCGACGCCGGTGGTGACCGTGCCGACGACGCCGGCGGCGATCACGAGGCTGGCGACGAACAGGATGAGGTGGGAGACCGGAACGGACGCCATCTACGCGCTCACCCCCGTGGCGGACCTGACGCCGGACTCGACGACGAGCACGACGCGGGAGTCGCCCGTGACCGTCGTCTCGAGCGACGCGGCGTCGACCTCGATCGAGAGCGTCTCCCCGCCGAGCCAGAGGTCCGTCTCGCCGTCGCCGTCGACGGTCGTGGTCGCCTCGGCGACGTCGACGTACTCGTTGTCGACGACCAGCGTGGCGTCGCCGGCGACGAGCCCGACCGAGCCCTCGTTGGTCGCGTTCACCACGAGCCGGTCGTTCCCGCTCGCGTTGAACGTCGCGGAGTCGACGGAGAAGGCCGTGTTCTGTCGTTCGAGCGCGCGCTCGTGGACGTCGCGTTCGCCCTCGGTGACACGGTCGAAGCCGTTGGCCGCGACGGGGTAGAAGGCGGTAAAGGCGAAGAACATCCCCGCGACGATGATGGCCGTCGACGCCGAGACGCTAACGCCCATCTCCCCACCCTCCGTCCGCCGGGTCGGCTCGGTCGGGATGCGGATCCGGGTCGTTCATCGGTCGGGGAGAACCGCCGTTCCGGCCGCGACCGTCGCCGGTCCGCGAGCGACGACCGGTTCCGTCCCGCGTATCGGTCCCGTTCGACCGCTCTCGAGCGGTCTCGCTTCCGTTGGACGGCGCTCCGCGTCGGCTCCGGCCACGGGACGCGGCCGGCGGTCCGCCGTCGACCATCGACCCGCCGGCGAGGTCGTCCCATCGGTCGAGGAGGACGAGGTGGCCGCCCGTCCCGTTGAGCTGGGTGATGTACCGCAGACTCCGCGTGTGGTGTTCACGGACCAGCCGGTCGGTACCCGGCCGGTCGACGAGGTTGCGGTCGATCGTGCCGAAGCCGGAGAGGAAGTCGCGGAGCCGCGCGGCGGCGTCGGAGCCGACCCACTCGATGCGCTCGTAGTAGTTCACCGCCCGCACCGCGTCGGTGACGTCGCTCTCGGAGACGAGGAACTCCAACCACTCCATCACGAGCAGGTCGCCGACGTAGTCGCCGGGGAGCTCGGTGAGGTACGGCTTGCCACGGCCGCGAGAGAGGTCGTCGCGGCCGACGTACTCGAACCCGTCCCCGGTCGCCTCGGCGGGGTCGCCGCCGGGCGCCGGTCCGTGGGATCCCGCGGCGGGGTCCGGGTCGGCCGCCCCGTGTGGGTCCGACTCCGTCCCGGCGTTCGTTTCGGGGGAACCGTCCCCGTGTCCCTCGGCGACGTCGGCCCCGACGTCGTCGGCCTCGACGTCGCCGGGGGCGTCGTCGAAGGCCTCGGTCCCGATGCCGTCGTCGAGGTCGTCGTCGAACGGGTCCGTCCCGTCCTCGAAGGCGTCCCCATCGGACGCCGTCTCGTCGCCGGCGTCGTCGGCCCAGTCGGCCTCCCCGGCGTCGTACTCCTCTTTGAGTTCGCTGAAGCTCTTTCCGTCGTCGTTCATGTCGTCGTCGTCCGCCGCCGGTTCGGTCTCGGACGCGGCGTCGGCGGGTTCGCCGTCGTCCGGTTCGCCGTTCGATCCGCCCTCGTCGTCCGCCCCCTCGAGCTCATCGAAGTCGTCGAGGTCGTCGCCGCCGAGGTCGTCGTCGAGCAGCTCGTCGTCGCCGTCGTCGTCGAAGAGGCCGAAGGAGTTCTCCCCGGCGCCGCCGGAGAACCCGCTCGACTCGTCGACGAACGGGTTGATCCCGCGGGTGACCATCTCGTAGATGTCGAGGAGGTTCCGAACGTCCTCCTCGATGTCGTCGACCGCGGCGGAGATCTCCTCGTTCTCCGACCGCACCGTTGACACCGTCGAGGAGAGGGTCGCGACCTCGGCCTCGAGGTCGTCGAGCCGCTTCTCCAGCTCGTCGGTGTCGGAGCCGCCGCCTCCGCCCCCGGCGTCGCCGAAGTCGTCGTCCCACTCGTCCATGCCGTCGAGGTCGTCGAAGCCG
>NZ_NHPJ01000075.1 GCF_002252985.1 Halorubrum halodurans
GTGTAACACGAGTCCCATCCCGACCCCCGCGAGGGCCCCGGCCGCCGCGCCCGCCCGCCACGCGCCCCGCTCGTCGAGGCGTTCGTGTGACATACCGTAACAATATCACGAAAAATCATAATAGTTTCGCCGGATCTAGACGTCGAAGACGACGTAGGCGTACCAGCCGTCGTCGCGCCGTTCGAGCGCCATCTCCGAGTAGGTGACCGCCTTGACCTCCCTGGCGACCACCGCGTCGAGGGGGACGCCGCGGGCGCTGGCCTCGACGGCGTACGTCGGTTCGCTCCCGTCCGCCGGGGTCGGCGGCTCGGGCTCGATCACCCGGCACTCGTGGTCCGCGGGGAGGACGAGCCGCACGTCGCGCTCGTATATCAGCCGGTCGAGGTAGTCGAAGAGCAACGCCTCGCGGCTCTCGGCCGTCTCACGGAGCGAGAACCGCTCGCCGGCGTCCGGCGGAACCGACTCGCAGCCGGCGGCGGTCAGCCCGTCCGCGACCGCCGCGAACAGCGCCGAGAGGGTCGGAGCCGTCGCCTCGACGGCGACGTCCGCCGTGTGGTCCCGGAGTTCGTAGGTCACGGTCCGTCGGTTCGGGTCGGGTCGGTTTCCGCGTTGTCATCGTCGTCGTCGCTCGAGGGGTCGAGCCACCCCTCCACCCGGTCGGGGACGGAGAGGTGGCGGAGCTCCTCGTCCGAGAACCCCCCGATCCCGTCCGTCGCTCCCTCGAGGGCGACGCCGCTCGTCACCAGCGCGCGGATCCCCTCCTGGACCGTCAGGTCGATCTCCACGATCCGGCTCTCGGGGACGAAGACGACGTGTCCGCCCATCACCGGGTTGGGAGCCATCGGCATGAAGAGGGTCCGCATCCCCTCCCCGTCGGCGGAGCCGGTCGGAGCGGCGACCGCCTCCGGCGTCTCGCTCGTGACGAACGCCAGCGTGTACGTCCCCTCCGTGGGGAACTCGACGAGCACGACCTCCCGGAAGTTCCCGCCGTCCGACTCCAGCATGGCGTCGCTCATCTGTCTGAACCCCTCGTAGACGGATCCGATTCCGGGGACCTGCTCCATCGCGAGGTCGACGTAGTCGACGGCGAGCTCCCCGTACCGCGTGGACTCGACGGCCAGACCGATGAGGAGGATCAGGGCGACGAACACGACCGGCGTCACGACCTCGATCAACAGCTCGCGCCCGACCCGGCCGACGCCCGGCAGGACGAACTCCGGGGAGACGACCACGAGCGCCGAGGAGAACGCGTCGAGGTAGTCGTACACCGCGTTGAAGACGATCGTGAGCACCACGAGCGTGATGACGAGCGGAACGATCACCGCCACGCCCGTCAGGAACGCCCTCCGGAGCCGCCCACGACCCGATAGCGATCCGCCGACCATGGCGGAGACACGGTGGAGCCCGTCAAAACGCTTCGGTTGGTCGAGCGAACCGACCGGACCGGCGTGCGGCCGGTGGAGTTATATTCTACAGGCGTGTTACGTCCTCCCAGTGAGCGTCAACGTGGAGCGACGGACGGATCCGCCCGGCGACGCCGAACACGTCCGGGAGGCGTGGGACCTCAAGGAGCGGATCCACCGCGTCGACGGGGTGCTCCGCCAGCGACGCGGCTTCTTCACCGACGCCTACCGGCGGTCCACGACGCATCTGATCCTCGAGGACGACGCGGTGATCGCGTTCGCCTCGGTCCGACGGGACGGCTACGTGCTCTTTCTCGCCGTCGACCCGGACCACCGCGGACGCGGCCTCGGCGAGCGGCTGGTCGCCGACGTGGCCGACGAGTACCAGTCGGTCTCCTGTCACGCGCGGACCACGAACGAGCGGGCGCTCGGCTTCTACGAGCACATCGGCTTCGAGGTGAAACGCCGGATCGACGGCTACTACGAGGACGGCGGCGACGCCTACTACCTCACGCTGGGGCCGAACAGCCTTCGCGAGCGCCTCTCGGAGTTCGTCCGCGGATAGGGGTTCGTCGCGCCGACCGCCCTCGGGCCGGCTCCTCGTCGAGCCCCGCAACCGACACGCATTAGCGCCCGCCGCGAGGAGACGCGGGCATGACCGATCCCACAGTCGAGGACCTCCTCGAGCGCGTCCGCGACGGCGACGTGCGGCTCCACGAACTGGACGACCACGTCGACGCCGGGACGGCCGCGACCGTTCGCCGCCGGCTGGTCGCCGACGAGTCCGGCGCGGACCTCGACGCGGTCGGCGAGTACGCCTTCGACGCGGCCGCCGCCGACCCCAACATCGACAACATGATCGGCGGGGTCGAAGTCCCGCTCGGCGTCGCGGGGCCGGTGGCCGTCGACGGCGGCGCGTTCGACGGCGACCGCTACCTGCCGATGGCGACCACGGAGGGCGCGCTGGTCGCCTCGGTCAACCGCGGCTGCTCCGTCATCGACGCGGCGGGCGGCGCGACGGCCCGCGTCACCAAGAGCGCGATGACGCGCGCGCCCGTCTTCCGCGTGGCCGACGTGGCCGAGGCGGAGGCGCTCGTCGAGTGGGTCCGCGACAACGAGCCGGCCCTGCGGGAGGCCGCCGAGTCGACGACGAGCCACGGCGAACTCCGCGGCGTCACCCCGTACGTCGTCGGCAACAACGTCTACCTCCGGTTCCGCTTCGACACGAAGGACGCGATGGGGATGAACATGGTCACCATCGCGACCGGCGAGGCCTGCGACGTCGTCGAGGCGGAGACCGACGCCGATCTGGTCGCGCTCTCGGGGAACCTCTGTTCGGACAAGAAGCCCGCCGCGGTCAACGCGGTCGAGGGACGAGGGCGCTCGGTGACCGCCGACGTCGAGGTCCCCCGCGAGGTCGTCGAGGACCGGCTCCACACGACGCCCGAGGCGATGGCCGAGATCAACACGCGCAAGAACCACGTCGGCTCCGCGAAGGCGGGCTCGCTCGGCTTCAACGCCCACGTCGCCAACGCGGTCGCGGCGATGTTCCTCGCGACTGGCCAGGACGCGGCGCAGGTCGTCGAGGGGTCGAACGCGATCACCACCGCCGAGGCGACCGCCGACGGCGACCTCTACGTCTCCGTGTCGCTCGCCAGTCTCGAGGTCGGCACGGTCGGCGGCGGGACGAAGCTCCCGACGCAGGCGGCCGGGCTCGAGGTACTGGGAGTCCGCGGCGGCGGCGACCCCGCCGGCAGCAACGCCGACGCGCTCGCGGAGGCGATCGCGGTCGGCGCGCTGGCGGGCGAGCTCTCGCTTCTCGCCGCGCTGGGATCGCGACACCTGGCGTCGGCGCACGCGGATCTGGGACGGTAGGTCGGGTCGTCGACGACGGGACGACGACCGCGGGGCGGGTCAGGTCGGGTCGTCGCCGTCCCGGCCGCCCTCGTCCTCGATCGCCCGCGCCGCCGCCAGCACCTCCCCGTGGAGGTGGCCGTTGGAGGCGACGAGTCCCACCGAGTCGTGTCGCCAGCGGTTCCCCTCGAGGTCCGTCACCCGCCCGCCGGCCTGCCGGATCATGAAGGCGCCCGCGACGGAGTCCCAGGGGTTCGCCCGGAGGTTCGAGATCGTCCCCTCCAGCCCGCCGGCGGCGACCGTCGGGAGCACGACCTGTGCCGCGCCGAGCCGGCGCATGTCGCCGAAGCGGGTCACGATCGCCTCGCAGGCGTTCGCGTACTCCGCTCTGGCGTCGTGACCCCACCACAGCGTCGGGTCGACCGTTCCCCGTCGGGGATCGGCCGCGTCGCTGACGGAGAGCCGCTCGCCGTTGCGGTACGCGCCGTCGGCGTCGGCGGTGTAGACGTCCTCGAGCGCGGGACAGACCGTCGCGGCCGCGACCGGCTCGCCGTCGACGACGGCCGCCACGGCGGTTCCCCACACGCGGATCCCGCGAACGAAGTTGTGCGTGCCGTCGATCGGGTCGATCACCCACGCCGGCCCCTCGTCGGGCACGCGCTTGCGGGCGTCCTCCTCCTCGCCGACGACGGCGTCGTCCGGGAACGACTCCCGGACCGTCTCGATGACGGCGCGCTGGGCGGCCCGGTCGGCCTCGGTCACCACGTCGTCCTCGCCTTTCGCCTCCACGTCGATGTCGGTCCGGAAGGCGTCGCTCGCGACGCGGGCACCCGCTCGCGCGGCCCGCTCGGCGAGGGCCGCGCGCTCGTCTACGTCGGTCATGGCCCCGGATCCGGTTCCCGGACGCGTATAAACGTCGATCCGGCGACGGCGGCGGCCGCGACAGTATTAACTCAGTTCCGAATCCGAGTATACTTAAGTGCGTCGAGGGTGGACGGACGTGTATGAGACCCGAGGAAGCGGTCCGCCAGCTCGAGTACGCCATCGACGCCTCGCTCGACGAGATCGGCCAGCGCGCCGCGGCCGGCTACCGGCCGACGTTCGAGCGCGTCGCCGACCGCGCCGACGGCGCCGCCGTCTACACGCTGGCCGGAGAGCTCGCGGACGCGGTCGACTGCGGCGACTGCCCGACCCCCGCCGAGGCGAACGAGGCGGCCGAGCGCGTGCTCGCCGACCGGGCGTACACCGACGGCGGCGAGTAGTCGCCGCGGTCGCGTCCCGACGCGTCGGTTCCTGACTCCCGTCCCTCCCGTCCTCGATCGTCCCCGATCCCCCGACTCCCCTCGGAGCGACGGCGACGAGCGCCGCCGATCCGGCGAACCCGGCGACACCCGCGAGGGAGACGACCGTCCTACAGCTCCACCCGGTCGCCCAGCTCGGGCGCGCTCGCGGCGACCCCCTCCGTCCGGAGGTCCTCCGCGAAGGTCTCACACCGGTCGCCGTGGTTCACGAGCACGCGCGCGTCGCGATAGTCGTCCAGAAACGACTCCAGCCCCTCGCGGTCCGCGTGCGCGGAGAAGTCGAAGGTATCGACCCGCGCGCTCACGGGCCGAACCCGCCCGTTCAGCTCCAGCCGCCCGTGTTCCTGTAGCTCCCGGCCGGGCGTTCCCTCGACCTGGTACCCCGTCAGGGTCACCGCGTTCGTCGGGTTCGTCCGGATCTCCGGGAGGTACGAGTGGACCGGCCCGCCGGCGAGCATCCCGCTCGTGGTGATCACGAGGGCGTTGTCGGCGGCGATCCGCTCGCGCCGGCCGTCCCGGCCCGTCACGAACCGCGCCGCCCCCGTCGCCCGCCGGAGCGCCTCGGCGTCGCGCAGGAATTCGGGGTGCCGGCGGAGCAGCCGCGTCACCTCCGTCCCCATCCCGTCGACGTAGGGGCTCAGGTCGTTGGCGGCGGCGACGAGCAGCAGCTCCTGGGTCCGACCGATCGCGAACGCGGGCGCGACGACGGTGCCGCCCTCCCAGATCGTCGTCCGCACGCGCTCCGCCCACCGCGTCTCGACCGCGGCGCGGTCCTCGTGGGTCACGTCCGCGTAGGTCGACTCGCAGATCACGGCGTCGGCGTCGGGCCGCGCCGTCGTCCCCGACACCAGCCGCTGGTCGTCGGTGTGGAAGTCGCCGGTGTACAGGAGCCGGGTGTCGCCGTCGTCGACGAGCACGTGCGCCGAGCCGGGAATATGGCCCGCGTTGAGGAGCGTCACGGCGTATCCGCCGCCGTCGACCCCGCCGGCGACCGGGAACGGCTCCCCGTAGCCGTGGCGCACCTCCGCCTCGCCGAGGCGGGCGACGTGCTCCTCGGAGAACGGACACAGGGGACTGTTCCCGTGGAGCCTCAGCGTGTCGCGCGCGAGGACCCGCGCGAGGTCGGCGGTCGGCGGCGTCCAGTGGATCGGCGGCCGTCGGTCGCCCTTCAGAAGCGCCGGCACCGCGCCGGCGTGATCGAGGTGGCCGTGCGAGACCACGACCGCGTCGGGCTCGGGGTCGCGGATCGGGTACCGCGGCGGGTCGGCCGTCAGCAGGCCGTAGTCGAGAAGCAACGAGTCGTCGACGAGGACCGCGCTCCGGCCGACCTCGCGGGCCCCGCCGAGGAACTCGACGTCCATGGGGTCCGTACCGCGCGGCCGGGTTAGTGTTCGTCGGTCCCGGCCCCGTGACTCCGGACGGAGAGCCGGCGAACCACCGGCAGGGGGCCGACGAGCCACACCCACGCCGCGAGCATGAGCGCGCCCGGCAACTCGGGCAGCGCCAGCCCCGTCACCGGCCAGAGCCCCGCGAGGAACGTCGTCCAGACGGCGACGTGGACCGGGACGAACGCGAGCGCCACCCGGCCGGTTCGGGCGTCCCGCCGCGCCAGTCCGTCGATCCCGAGGACGACCGTGACGAGCAGGTAGAACCCGACCGCCGCGGGGGCGTGAAGCGCTCTCGTGAGGTCGAAGGCGCCGACGCCGGCCATCGCGACCATCGCGAGCGCGAAGACGACCGCCCGGAGTCGGCCCGCGGCGCTCGCCGCGCTCCCTCGCTCGCGCGTCCACAGCCCGGCCGCGTAGCCGAGCCCCGCGATCCCGCCGAGGACCAACCCCCCGTTGAACGCCGGGGCGCTCCGGTCGCGGACGCCCAGGTCGGAGAGCGCGTCCGCCGTCCACGAGAACGTCGGATCGAGACGTATCGCGAGGGCGATCCCGCCCAGCGCGGCGAGCGTCGCGACCGCGCCGAGGAGGCGGGCGGGGATCGGAGACGACGCCTCGATCGGTTCTCCCACGCTTTCCTCGTCGTCCATGGTCGAACGCCGTCGAGTAGCGGCTTAAATGACCGCCGTGAAAAGCGGATGGAGACTCACTCGATCCGCTCGGCGGCGTCCCGCTCGACGAGCGGCTCCGCGTTCGCCGTCGGGAGCGTGACGACGTCCTCGCTCGCGAGGTCGTACTCGCGCTCGTCGACGCCGAGTATCTCGCCGACGTCGCGGGTGATCCTGACCGTCTCGCGGTCGATCCCCGGCGCGTCGGCGTCGGCCGACGCCGA
>NZ_NHPJ01000071.1 GCF_002252985.1 Halorubrum halodurans
CCGCCGACTCCGAGTCATCCGTCTCCGTCCCGCTCGCGCCGGTTTCGGGTTCTCCTCGCCGGTCGCCGTCGGGAGCGTCGGCGTCGGTCGGGGCGTCGGGAGCGGGACGGAGACGGATGACTCGGAGTCGGCGGGGGCGGATCGGGCACGCGGAACGGAGGAGGACGAAAAGCAGGGGTCGGATCGGGCTCAGGACCGTGACGGCGGGGACGGCGGGGACGCCGACCCGTCCCGCTCGTCGTCGACCGCGGAACCCGAGTCGCCCTCCGCGGGGAACCGCGACGCCGCGGCGGAGCGTGGCGCTTCGACCGAACGGGACGCCGCGGCGGAGCGTGACCCCGCCGGGAAGTCCCCGGACGCCACGACGAGTCCGACCGGGACGGGAGAGCGGACCGAACGACGGTCGGAGTCGTCGTCCGACCGGGGATCCGGGGGACCGAGCGCGCCGGCGGGTCCCGCGGACGACGACGTCTTCTCCGAGGAGGAACAGTGGCGCGAGACGAAGTCGATCCCGGCCCTGGATCCGTCTGAGACCAACGAGCGCGGCGAGGACCCGTCGGCGGCGTCGGCACCGCGTTCGGGTCGCCGCTCCGCCGGATCAGCGAGCCGGTCCGGCGGATCGACGGGATCCGCGGAGCGGTCGCGAACCGACGGGACCGCCTCGCCGGGACCGACCGACGGCCGCGGGTCGGCCGGGGAGTCGTCGCCGAGCCCCCGCTCGACGGAGCGATCGGGGGGGACCGCCGTCTCGGGACGGAGCCCGAGCGAGGTTCGCGAGCGGATCGAGGAGCTCGAATCGGCGCTCTCGTCGGCCGAGTCCGCCCGCGAGGAGGTGGAGTCCGAGCGCGACCGGCTCGAGGCGGAGCGCGACGAGCTCCGGGAGGAGCTGGAGGACGTGCGGGCGGAGCGTGACGAACTCCGGACGGAGCGCGAGCGCCTCGAGGAGGAACTCGAGCGGCTCCGAGCGGAGGCGGAGCGCCTCCGCGATCAGCTCGACCGGGCGGAGTCGCGGCTGCCCGAGGGCGAACGGAGCCTGTCGGCCGCCGAGGCGCGCGAGGGGACCAATCTGTTCGTCAGGTACGACTCGAAGGGCGGCGCGACGCTCGAGGACGCCCACGACGGGACCGTGAGCCGGGAGGAGCTCCGCGAGAACCTCCGGATCGAACACCACACGAGCTTCGAGACGGAGGGGCTGCTCGTCGACGGCGACCCGTTCGAGTCGTTCCTGCGGGGGACGATGGAGTACGGCTTCACGCGGTGGCTCGTCGAGGAGCTTCCATTCGAGGTCGGCGAGACGGGCAACGGCAGCGCGCTGCGCGACCTCTACGACGCGCTTCCGGAGATCGACCGCGCCGAGATCGGCGGCTCCGTCTCCGTCGTCATCCGTGAGAACGGCGAGGAGGTCCGCGAGCAGCGGTCGTTCGACCTGGTGTTGCGCGACCGCATGGGCAACCCGCTCTTCGTCGCCGAACTCAACGACTCGCGCGCGCCGACGGCGGGCGCGACCCTGGAGTCGCTCGTCGCGAACGGCGGCGTGATAGCGGAGTCGAACGAGGCGTTCGCCGGCGCGTTCGCGGTGACGGCGAGCTTCTTCGAACCCGACGCGTTGGAGGCCGCGAGCGACGCGGTCGGCGGCGGGCTGTTCAGCCGTTCGAAACGGAAGAGCTTCGTGAAGCTCTCCCGCAAACGCGGCTACCACCTGTGTCTCGTGGAGTCGCGCGAGGGCGGGTTCCACCTGACGGTCCCGGACCTGTAGCGGGCGCGGGCCGTACGGAGACGCGACTCGTCGTCGCAAAACTCGGTCGGCGGTCGTTCGGGCGGCGCGTCGAAACGGGCCAGCCGATCAGTTCTCGACTTCGGCGGCGTCGTCGATCCGCATCGAACCGAGCTTCTCGACCGTGTCGTCGAGCTTCTCGTCGAGTTCGTCGACGAACTCGTGGGTACGCTCGGTGGTGATCGCGCCCTGGCTGGAGGGTTCGATGAGGTTCTCCTCCTCGAGGACCCGAAGCGAGTACCGGACCTTGTGATGGGGGTAGCCCGTCTCGTTGGACATCTTGACGATCCCGATCGGTTCGTTCTCGATGACCATCCGCAGCACCTGGAGGTGCCGCTCCAGCATATCTACCTCTTTCTCGAGTCGATCTATCATGCCATATGTTAACTCGTCATGCCCCCGTTTAAAAGTTGCTGTCGAGGCGCGGGGGACGAATACCGGCTCACGGTTTGACATGCGAGTAGTTAACGGTTCGGATCGGAGGGACGGCCGGCGGGACGGGGAGCACGCGGGACGAGTGAACGCACGAACGACGACATCTCTCCGAACTCGTCCCAGTATCGATCCACGTTCGTGGAATAATCGCGGCGACGGACCGTAATCGGTTTTACCTCCCGCTCGGAAGGGGGGAGCGGTATGACAGTCACCATCGTCGGCTCCCAGCTGGGGGACGAGGGCAAGGGCGCGCTCGTCGACCGGTGGGGAGGGGACGCGGACGTCGTAGTCCGTTATCAGGGCGGCGACAACGCCGGCCACACCGTCGTCGAAGGCGGCGAGGAGTACAAGCTATCGCTGGTGCCGAGCGGGGCGGTTCGGGGCACGATCGGCGTGTTGGGCAACGGCTGCGTGGTCAACCCGCGGACGCTCTTCTCCGAGATCGACGGGCTCCGCGACCGCGGGCTCGACCCCGACGTCCGGGTCGCGCGCCGGGCACACGTCATTCTCCCGTACCACCGGGTCCTCGACGGCATCGAGGAGGCGGTCAAGGCCGACGACGACGCCGGCGACGAGGTGGGCACCACGGGCCGCGGGATCGGTCCGACCTACGAGGACAAGGCGGGCCGTCGCGGGATCCGGATCGGCGACCTGCTCGACCGGGACGTGCTCCGCGAGCGGCTCGAGTACGCCGTCTCGCACAACCGCGCCGTCGCCGAGGACGTCTACGGGCTCGACGTGGCGGACTCAGAGCACGCCGAGGCCTTCGACGTCGACGCGCTCCTCGAGGAGTTCGCCGAGTTCGGCGACCGGCTCGCCGACGACGGGATGACCGTCAACTGCAGCGACTTCCTCCACCGCCGCCGGGAGGCGGGCGACCGGATCCTCTTCGAGGGCGCACAGGGGACCTCCATCGACGTCGACCACGGCAACTACCCGTTCGTCACCTCCTCGAACCCGACCGCCGGGGGCGCGGCCGTCGGCTCCGGGCTCGGCGTCACGACCGTCGGGTCGGGCGAGGTCGTCGGCATCGTGAAGGCGTACCTCTCGCGGGTCGGCTCGGGGCCGATGCCCACGGAGCTCGACGGCGACGATCACGAGGAGTCGCTCGCCGACGACATCCGCGAGAAGGGCGGGGAGTTCGGGACGGTCACCGGCCGGCCGCGGCGGATCGGCTGGCTCGACCTCCCGATGCTCCGGCACGCCTCGCGCGTCTCTGGGTTCACGGGCGTCGCGATCAACCACGTCGACGTGCTCGCGGACCTCGAGGAGCTTCAGGTCTGCGTGGGCTACGACCTCGACGGCGAGCGGCTCGACACCGTCCCCACGACGACCCGGCAGTGGGAGCGGTGTGAGCCGGTCTACCGCGAGTTCGACACCTGGTCGGCGGTCGACTGGACCGCGGTCGCGGCGGAGGGGTACGAGGCGCTCCCCGAAGCGACGCGGGCCTACGTCGAGTTCGTCGCCGACGAGACCGACGCGGCGGTGTACGCGGTTGGCGTCGGGCCGGACCGCGAGGAGACGATCGAGCTGGCGAACCCGTTCGCGACGACTGAGGCGTAGCCGGCCGCGAGCGGACGAGTAAACGAACCTCACGTTTTTCGTTGTTCCACGAAGGTTTTGTCGCGGTGGGTCGGAGTGCCGGGCATGGACCTACTCGACGAGAGCGTCGTGCCGGAGCGCGCACGGGAGATCAAACGCGAGGCCCGCGAGTTCGCCGACGAGCACATCGCGCCGAACGCCGAGGCGTACTACGAGTCCGGCGAGTACCCCTGGGAGGTGCTCGAGGCCGGGATGGACGCCGGGCTCGTCGCACAGGACATCGGCGAGGAGTACGGCGGGAAGGGGTTCGACCTCGCGCAGGTGCTCGCGATGGCGGAGGAGTTCTACCGCGCCGACGCCGGCATCGCGTTGACCCTCCAGCTCGCCAGCTTCGGCTGTGAGATGGTCGAGCAGTACGGCACCGAAGAGCAGAAGGAGGAGTACCTCCGGCCGGTCGCGGAGAACGAGCAGATCTCCGGGCTGGCGGTGTCGGAACCGGAGACGGGCTCCGACCTCGCCGGCATGACCACGGCGGCGGAGAAGGTCGAGGGAGGCTACGAGATCACCGGCGAGAAGTACTGGGTCGGCAACGCGGTGGAGGCCGACTGGCTCACCGTCTACGCGAGGACCGGCGACGGCGACGACCGGTACTCCAACTACACGCTGTTCATCGTCGAGACGGACTCGGAGGGGTACGAGGCCGAGCACATCCCCGAGAAGATGGGGATGCGCGCGTCGAAGCAGGGCCACATCGTCCTCGACGACTGTTTCGTCCCCGAGGAGAACATCATCGGCAGCGAGGGGGGCGGCTTCTACGTCCTCGCGGACTTCTTCAACCACGGCCGGGTGATCGTCGGCGGCCACGGGCTGGGGCTCGCCGCCGCCGCCATCGAGGAGGCCGAGGCGTTCGTCCACGACCGCAACGCGTTCGGCCGCACCGTCAACGAGTTCCAGGCGGTCCAACACACCCTCTCGGACATGCGGATCGGGTTCGAGTCCGCGCGGGCGCTCAACTGGCGCGCCTGCGAGAAGGTCGCGAACGGCGAGGACGCCGGGTACTGGGCCGCGCTCACGAAGACGAAGTCCACGGAGGTCGCGGCCGACTGCGCAGAGAAGGGGATGAAGCTCCACGGCGGACGGTCGATCCTCACCGACCGGCGCATCGCTCGCGTCTACCGGGACGTCCGGATCCCGGTGATCTACGAGGGCGCGAACGACATCCAGCGCAACCTCATCTACCGGCAGTCGCGCTGACCCGGTCGCCGGCACCGACCCACGCCGTCGACCGGTCTCTCCACCGGCTCCACGCCCGCCGACGCCTCAGTCCGCCGACTCCACGCCCGCAGGGGACCGTCCGGTCTCGGCGTCGGTCCCGCGAGCCGCGTCGTTCTCGACGTACGCGACGGCGTCCGCGCCGGCGACGGCGACGATCGCGAACCCGACCTTCGAGACGAAGTCCAGGTAGACGAACACGAGCATCTCCGTCGCGGGCGTGAGCAGGCCGAACCCGGTCGGCGCGAGCAGCCAGACGACGGGGTACAGCGTCCAGAGGACGACGGTGATGTTCCGGAGCGTGTAGAAGACGGCGCGCACGCGGTCCGCCCGCGCCGCGGCCGACCGCGGGAGCTTCACGAGCAGCCCGTACACGAGTCCGAGGTACGCGAGCGAGGCGACGGCGAACGCCGCCCACGAGACGGTTCCCGCCGTCGCGACGGCGACGACGCCGCCGGCGATCACGACCACGTCGACGGCGATCAGCGTCGCGATCGTCGCTCGGTCGGCCCGGACGAGCAGCGCGAGGTAGGCGATCAGAAGCGGGGTCGTGAGCAGCCAGTCGGCGTACCGCGCGGCCGGCAGCGCCCCGCCGGGAGTGGGGACGTTGCCGACGCCGAGCCCCATGACGGTGTACGCGACCGCCGCGATCCCCGTGACGCCGGCCAGCGTCGCGTAGTACTTCGCCTCCGAGGGCCGCCGGTACCACAGCCACAGCGAGGGAACCGTCCCCGCGAGCATCCCGATCGCGCCGATCCAGGCCCAGACGGTCACGTTCGTGAGCATCTCAGTTCACCCCCTCCGGGGTACCGCCGTCGAAGTGGAAGGCGGAGCGCCCGTCGTCCGGATCCGAGCCCTCGCCGGGGGCGAGGTCGCGGCCGCCGTCGGAGCTCGCCACCCCCTCGGACGGGACGCCGTCGCGCGCCGGCGCGTCGTTCGCGGGCGACGTGGACGCCGGGGCGTCGAGACCGTCCTCGAGGTCGAGGTCGCCGGCCCCGTCGACCTCGTCTGCGTCGTACGCGAAGCTCCCGACGGTGCGTCGGAGACGGTCGGCGCGGCTCGAGAGCGCCTCGGCCGCGTTCTCGACGGCGGCGAGGGTCCGCTCCTGTTCGTCGACCGCGCCGGTGACGTCGCCGGCGGCGCTCGCGGTCTGGGCGCTGATGGCGGCGACGTCCTCGACGTGGCCGACGACAGTGTCGACCGTGTCCGCCTGCGACTCCGTGGCACGGGTGATCTCCGTCATGCTCTCGTCGGTTCGTTCCGAGGCCTCCGCGAGCCGCTCGAGCGCGTCGATCGAGGTCTCGACGGTGTCGACGCCGGTCTCGATCCGGTCTTCGGTCTCCGCGATGGAGTCGACGCCCGCCTCGGCGCGCGCCTGGACCGCGGCGATCCGGTCTTCGATCTCGGCGGCGGACTCCTGGGTCCGCTCGGCGAGGCTCTTGACCTCCTCGGCGACGACGGCGAACCCCGCGCCGTCGGCGTCCGAGCGCGCCGCCTCGATCGAGGCGTTGAGCGCGAGCATGTTGGTCTGTTCCGCGATCTCCGCGATCGTGTCGACGACCTCGCCGATCTCCTCGATCTCCTCCGCGAGCGCCTCGATCTCGTCCGTCGTCTCGGAGGTGACCGCCTCGACGGCGTCCATCTGCGCGAGCGCGGCCTCGGCCGCCTCCTGTCCCTCCTCGCCGACCGCCGCGGCGTGTTCGGCCGTCTCGGCGACCTCGGTGACGGTCGCCGCGACCTCCTCGGCCGAGGAGGCGAGCGACTCGGCCTCGTCGGTCGTCGCCTGGAGGTCGTCGCGCTGGGTGCGCGCGCCGTCGGCGATCTCCGAGACGGCCCCTGAGACGGTTCCCGTCGTCGACCGCAGGTTCTCGGTCCGGTCGTCGACCGTCCCGGCGACGGTCGCGGTGTCCTCGGCGACCGACGCGACCGACGCGACCGTCCCCTCGAGCTCCGCCGCCATCTCGTTGAACGCGGTGCCGACCCGCCGGATCGGGTCGCTCTCGCAGTCCGGGTCGACGCGGCGGGTGAGGTCGCCGTCGGCGAGCGCCCGCATCGCCTCCTCGTAGGCGGTCGCCTTGCGCTCGATAGTCGCGGCCCGCTCGTCGGCCTCGCGGCGTGCCGCCTCGGCGTCCGCGCGCGCCTCCTCGGCCTCGCGGATCTCGCGTCTGAGCGAGCCGCGCATGCCGTCGAACGCCGAGAACAACCGACCGATCTCGTCGGTTCGACCGCTCTCGAGGGCGACGTCGAGGTCGCCGTCGGCCATCCGTTCGGCCTTGCGAGTGAGCTGTCGCAGCGAGACGACCGTGTTCGAGCCCACGGTCACCCCGATCAGCGCGATACCTATCACGGCGAGCAACGTCATGCCGACCAACCCGGACCGGACCTCCTCCCCCGCGGGACCGAGATCACCCGTACGGGTATAGACGACGACCCCGTACGCGACCGAGACACCCATCACCCCGACCAGCGACGACGCGAGCTTCACGCCGTAACTGGCTCGGAGTCGAGACAGCGGTTCGAATCCCATCGATAGAGGAAACGGAGGGTCGTTTCACGGATAAAACCGCGCGTCGGAGTATCAGTCCTGATACCTCCGGCGCGAGTCGGTCGCGACGGCTCACGGGTCGGTCGCGGTCTCGGAGCGCGAGGGGGCGGAGCGACCGTTCTCGACCGGCGAGATCGAGCGCTCGAACCGGAGGAGTCCGACGGCGAGAAGGCCACAGACGACGGCGAGGGCGGGCCAAAGCAGCCACTCGAGGCCGTAGTCGAAGAACGCCCCGCCGACCGCCGATCCGACGCCGAACCCGAGCCGCTTCGCGACCTCGAGGAGCGAGAGCTGTGACCCCCGCTCGCTCGCCTCGCCGAGGTCCGACGCGAGCGACGTGACGAGCGGCGCGTGGAGGATCTCGCCGAGGGTCCGCAACACCAGGAACGCGCCGACGAGTCCGACGCCGACCCGCGCGGGGACGCCGGCGACCGCCCAGACGGCGAGCATCGAGACGCCCCACAGCCCCGCCGAGACGACGAGCCCGCGGGTTCGTCGCCAGTCGGTGACCGCGGCCACGATCGGCAACTGGAGGACGACGATCACGAGCGGGTTGAGCGTGTAGAGGGTGCCGAGCTGTCCCGAGCTCAATCCGAGCGTCTCGATCGCGACGACCGGGACGGTCGCCTGCATCTGTGCGTACATCACGGCGAACCCGACGTTGAGTCCCGCGAGCGCGAGGATCCGCCGGTCGGCGACCGCCCGCCCCCAGTCGCCGACGGAGTCGCGGAGGGCGACGTCGCGGGTCGCGGCGTGGACGCGGGGGACCAACGCGAACAGCACGACCGCGACGACCCCGGAGGTGAGCCCGTTGCCGAGGAACACCGCGAGCTCCGCGAACTCGTAGAGGATCCCCCCGACCACGAAGCCGAGGCCGAAGCCGGCGTTGTTGCCGACCTTCAACAGGGCGTACCCGCGGTCCCGCGTCTCCCCGTCGGTGAGGTCGGCGATCATCGCCTGTGCGGCGGGCGCGTACAGCCCGAGGGTGATCCCCGCGGCGGCCGCGACGGCGACGAACGAGATCGCCGGGGAGAGCGGCGTCGCCGCGGCGAGCGGCTCGACGCCCGCGTACGCCGCGAGCGTGACCGACGACAGCGCCATGCTCGTCACCATGACGGGTTTCCGTCCGTACCGGTCGGCGGCGTAGCCTCCGAGGGTCGTGCCGGCGGCGGTGCCGAGGTTGTTCGCGAGCAGCCCGATCCCGACGAGCGAGAGCGCGATGCCGACGGAGAGGTGGAAGTGGACCGTGGCGAACGGGTACACCAGTCCCGACCCGAACAGGTTGACGAACTGGCCCGCCCCGACCACGTACACCGGACGGGAGAACCCTCGGAGCGCGGAGAGCGGGTCGTACACGCCGATGGGATCGGCGGGGGATCCACCTGAACGGTTCGGTCGCGGCCACGCCGACCGGAAGGAGGCGGAAGCGCGGACCGGAAGGGGGCGCGGGACGAGCCGGCCGGACGGGAGCGGAGGCGCCGATCGGCGGAGGCGATCCGGACCGGACGGACGAAAACACCAAGCGGCCGCGCCGAGACGTCCACCCATGCGACTCGAGGACTACTGGGGGATCGGCCCGAAGACGAGCGAGCTTCTGACCGCCGAGCTCGGCGTCGAGCGGGCCGTCGAGGCGATCGAGTCGGCCGACGTTCGCGCGCTCGTCGACGCCGGACTCCACCGCGGGCGCGCCACGCGGATCCTCCGCCGGGCGAACGGGGAGGCCGGCATGGGCGTCCTCGCGACGGGCGACACGCGCGAGGTGTACGACGACCTGCTCACGCTCGCGGCGGGGTACGCCCTCACCGAACACGCCGCCGACC
The DNA here is from genome assembly GCF_002252985.1 of Halorubrum halodurans. GTDB lineage: Archaea > Halobacteriota > Halobacteria > Halobacteriales > Haloferacaceae > Halorubrum > Halorubrum halodurans. Next base: position 9,389 of record NZ_NHPJ01000071.1, read on the forward strand.
GGATCCGCGTCCTCACGCCCTCGTTCGATCGCGAGGCGATCGAGACGAGGCTCGCGGAGGTGGTCGCCGCCCGCGACGCCTGGCGCGCCCTCGACGACGCGGCGCGCGACCGCGTGACCGAGGCGTTCGCGACCTACGACGAGGCGGGCGGCACCGACCGGGCGGCCGTCGAGACCGCGCTCGCCCTCCGCGAGGTCGGGCTGACGGGCGAGACCTTCGACCGGCTCGCCGACCTCGACGACGCCGCGTTGCGCGAGGCCGCGGAGGCGCTCGGGAGCGTCCGCGGATCGCTCGACGACGACGACCTCGAGGTGGCTCCGGGCGCGGACGACGAGCTCGACCGGCTCCGCGATCGGCTCGCGGCGGCCGAGGACCTCGCCGACTCGGCGTTCGACGTGCTCGAGACGGTTCGGGACGGCTCCCTCCGCGACTTCGAGGCGCTGGAGGCCGCGACCGTCGACCACGTCGCGACGGAGACGGGCGTCGACCCCGCGACGGTCCGGGCGGCCGCGCCGGACGACGCGCTCGACGCCGCCGACTTCGTCTCGGCCACCCTCCGCGAGCTCGTCGAGGAGCTGTCCGCGGCGGTCGACGAGCGCGAGGCGGCCGTCGCGGCCGACCTCCGCGACCGGGTCGGCGACGCCGGCGGCGACGTCTCGCGGGCCGTGGAGGTCGTCGCCGACGTCGCCGTCGACCTCTCGCTCGGGCGGTTCGCGGCCGAGTACGATCTGGTCCGTCCCCGGCTCGTCGAGGACGGCCTCGCGGTCCGAAACGCCCGGAGCCCCTTCGTCGACGGCGACGTCCAGCCGGTGTCGTACGCGGTCGGGGACCACTCGCTTTCCGCCGGGGCGGGCGTCTCGGCCGCCGAGTCACCGCCGGCGGGCGACCGGGTGAGCGTCCTCACTGGCGCGAACTCCGGCGGGAAGACGACGCTCTTGGAGACGCTGTGTGCGGTCGCGCTGCTCGCGTCGATGGGGCTCCCGGTGCCCGCCGAGGAGGCCGAGGTCGGGACGTTCGACCGGGTCGTCTTCCACCGCCGACACGCCTCCTTCAACGCCGGCGTGCTGGAGTCGACGTTACGCTCCGTCGTCCCGCCGCTCGTCGAGGAGGGGCGGACCCTGATGCTCGTCGACGAGTTCGAGGCGATCACGGAGCCGGGGCGGGCCGCCGACCTCCTCAACGGCCTCGTCGACCTCACGGTCGAGCGGGGCGCGCTCGGGGTCTACGTCACCCACCTCGCCGACGACCTCAGCCCGCTGCCCGAGCCGGCGCGGATCGACGGGATCTTCGCGGAGGGGCTCACGAACGACCTCGCGTTGCGCGTCGACTACCAGCCGCGGTTCGGCACGGTCGGGAAGTCGACCCCGGAGTTCATCGTCTCGCGGCTCGTCGCGAACGCGAGCGACCGGGCGGTCCGCGGCGGGTTCGAGCACCTGGCGGCCGCGGTCGGCGAGGAGGCCGTCCAGCGGACCCTCTCGGACGCGCGCTGGACGCCGGAGGGCGAGCGATCGGCGGATGAGTGATCCCGAACGCGGCGACGGAGGGACGGATCCGACGCGGATCCGGTCGATAGCGGTCCACCGCGAGGACGTGGCGAACGCCCTGGAGGCGACGCTGCGGACCGACAGGCGGGTCGTTCTGCGGGTGACGCCGCCCTACGCCGGCCGGATGCGCGCGCGGATCCACGCCGTGGAGGAGGTTCCCGAGGTCGACGCCGACGGGATGGGCGGCCCGATCCACGTCGACCCGGCCGACCTGGTCGCGGACCCGCCGTCGTACCCGGAGGTCGACGAGACCGCGGCCGAGTTCCCCGACGCCGACGTCGAGACCCGACGCGAGCGACACGCCGAGGCCATCGAGGACTGGCGGGCGGCCGTGCGCGAGGCGGTCGGCGGGACCGTCGAGATCCCGGTCGACGGGACGGCGAAGGAGCCGGAGGAAGGGACGGAGGAGAGCGGAGTTCACGAGATCGACGTGGTCGCGCTCGGGTGACTCGTCGCCGCGACGGCGGTCCCGTCAGACGGCGTTCGCGCGCGGATAGTCCGTCGACCGCGGTCGCGCGAACGCGACGGTCCTCAGCGCTCGGCCTCGACGTGGCGGCCGATCCGGTCGAGTCCCTCCTCGAGTTCCTCCGTGTGGAGGCCGAAGCCGATCCGGAAGCGGTCCGGGTGGCCGAAGACCTCGCCGGGCGCGAGGACGACGCTCTCGGCGTCGAACACCGACCGGCAGAACGCCTTGCCGTTCTCGAACCCGTCGGGGACGGTCGGGAAGCCGTTCACGCCCGTCGGCTCGAACCACTCGAGGTCGTAGCGGTCGACGAACTCGGCAACGCGCTCCCGGTTCGCCGTCGCGTGCGCGCGGTTCGCCTCGAGGATGTCGGCCTCCTGCTCACCGAGCGCCTGTCTCGCGACGTGATGACCGACGAGCGGCGGCGATATCGTCGTGTAGTCCTTCCACTTCCGTACCCCCTCCGCGACCGCCGGGTCGGCGACGACCCACCCGAGGCGCGCCCCCGCCAGCCCGTACGACTTCGAGACGCCGGCGGCCGAGATCGCCCGCGGCCCGAGCGCGGCGGCCGGCGGGTGGGGATCGTCGGCCAGCATCCGGTACACCTCGTCGACGAGGAGGTACGCGTCGTTGTCCGCGACGAGGTCGTACAGCGCCTCCATCGTCTCGGGGCCGAGGTACTTCCCCGTCGGGTTGCTCGGGTTCGTGAGGACGACGAGCCGGGTGTCGGGTCGCATCGCCTCCGCGACCGCGTCGACGGAGAGGTCCCACGCCGGCGGCTCCGTTCGGACCGTGGTCACCTCGCCGATCGACTCGGGCACGCTCGCCAGCGACTGGTAGGTCGGCGAGACGACGACGCTGTGGTCGCCCTCGTCTAAGAGCGACATGAACGTGAGGTAGTCCGCCTCCTGCGTCCCGCAGGTGAGGACGACCTCCTCCGCGTCCCGGCCGTAGCGGTCGGCGATCTCCGCGCGGAAGTCCGGCTTTCCGTCGGTGGGGATGACGTAGCCGAGCTCGCCCACGTCGAGGTCGAACCGGTCGACGGGGAGGCTCCGCACGCCGCTCTCGGCGAGCATCAGGTCCGCGTCCGGTTCGTACTCGTCGAGCCAGCGTTCGAGTTCGAAGGGGGGGATCTCCATGGGTGGCCGGTATACACGGGCAGTCGGTGATAACCGTTCGGTGTGGGCGAACGCGGCCGGGACCGGGTGTATCCGCCGGATCGGTGGCCGAGCGCCTACAGCCGGATCCGCTTGACCGCGGTGCCAGCGCTCTCGAACTCCGCGTCCGTGGCGGCCGCGACCACGACGGTTCGGGCCCCGACATCCGCGAGCCGGACCTCGAACGTGCCGTCCGTCGGGACCGACAGCGCCGACCCGTCGGCGGTGAACGCCGCGACCCGCTCGCCGGTCGTCTCGCCCGCGACGACGACCGCGCCGTCTTCGAGTTCGGCGTCGGCGGTCAGCTCCGGGGCCGCGGGGCGGTCACGCTCGACGAAGCGGTCGCGGACGACCGCCGGCGTCTCGACGGGCTCGCCGGCGTCGACGCCGTGAGCGAGGCGGATGAACCCCGCCATCGACCAGGCGAGCGGCGTCGCCCCCCCGGTCCCCTCGCCGAACTCCCAGCCGTAGTCGGTCGGGTGTTCGCGGTCCCACACCTGCTCGGGGAGCATCCGACCGTCGTTGCCGAAGCCGGCCATCGTCTCGAGCAGCGAGTCCGGCGCGAGCGCGTCCTCGTCGGTGCCGCCGAAGGCGTCCGGGCCGTCGGCGCGGGCGCGGAGCTCGTACTCGCCGCGCTCGCCGGTGAAGATCGGCCAGAGCCGCCCCCTCCCGTCGCCGGTGCCGGCCCACGGGCCGCCGGGGTCGCCGTAGCCGAGCTCGCCGTAGGCGTCGCCGACGTAGCGGTACCAGGCGGGGCCGTGCGGGGTGTCGACCCGGATCGAGTCGTCGACGACCTCGACGGAGTTGCGGACGACCGGGTCGTCGGCGGGCTTCACGCCGAGCCGGACGAGCTCGAGGAAGCCGCCGTCGACGATCTCGCGCTCGTCGTAGGTCGGCCCGTCGTTGGCGATCGTCCGCGGCCGGCCGGCGTTCGGGTCGCCGTCGGCGGTGATCCGGAGGTAGTAGGGCGTCTCGTCGTGGCGGTCCGTCCCCGTGTCCGTCGCACACCACTCCTCGACGCGGTCGGCCCAGTCGTCGGCGAGCGCGAGCCACGCGAGCGCGTCCGCACGGAGGGATCCGGGTGACGGCGCGTCGCCCGTGCCGGAATCGTCGTCAGCCTCCGCGGCGGAGCCGCCGGCCTCGATCCGGTCCGCCTCCGCGAGCGCGAGCGCGGCCGCACACGTCAGCCCCGCGATCTCGGCGGCGATGCTCGACGGCGAGTAGCCCGCCTCCTCCTCCCAGCGCTCCTGGGCGGTCTGCGGGCCGTTCCGGGCCACGTACCCGACCGACCGGCGGACCTGATCGTAGTCGTAGTCGGCCTCGGCGAGCGTCACGCCGTGTTCGTACAGCTGCCACGCCATCACGGAGGGGAACGCGATGTTGTCCATCTGCTCGCCGCCCCAGCGGGTCCGCCCGTCGATGTAGGTGTTCTGCGGGAGGAAGCCCGACTCGTCCTGTTGGGTGTTGTAGAGGTACGCGAGCGCGTCCGCACCGCGGTCCACCTCGCCGACCTCGATCAGCGCGGTGAACACCTGGTAGAGGTCGCGCGACCAGACGAAGTTGTAGCCGTAGCCGCGGTCCTGCTCGGCGTACTCCGTCTCGCCCCACGGGACCGAGGGGCTGGCGATCCCGGCCCCGTCGTGCCGTTTGTCCTCGACGGCGGCGAGCGTCATCAGCGCGACCCGGTACTGCGCCTCGAGGTCGGGGTCGGCGGTCACGGCGTCCGGGTACTCCCGACCGGCGAGCCACTCGCGCCACGTGTCGACGTACGCCGACTCGACCGCCTCGAAGCCACGGGAGAGCGCGCCCTCCGCCTCGCCGAGCGCCGCGGCGGTGTCGCCCCGCTCGGCGAAGCCGAGCGCGACCGTCTCGGAGAGGGTGGTCCCGCTTCCGAGCAGGCCCGCGAGCACGACGTTGCCGCTTGCCGTCGGGTCGACCTCGCCGGCCGGCGCCCGCTCGCCGCGCCCGAACAGCGACTCGAGCCCGTCGTCGTTCGCGTCGAACGCCCCCGCCCAGGAGAATCCGTCGCCGCTCGTGACCGCGGCGGCGACCTCGAACGGCTCGCCGTCGTCGTCGACCAGCTTCCCCGGCGGGCGGCTCCCGCTCTCGCTGTGGGCGAGCAGGTGGTACGGACCGTCGCCGACCCGGTTGCCGTGGTCGTCGGTGCCGACGTTCGCGAGCGCGGTGTCGGCGACGGCGTACACGTCGTACGCGCGAGCCCCCTCGAACTCGACGTCCGCGAGGATCGCGTCGCCCGCGGTGTCGACCGCGTACTCGACCGTGAGCGTCCAGCTGTGGCCGTGGCCGTCGCCCGACTCGCGGATCGTCTGTCTGTACGCGAGCGCGTCCGCGGCGCTCGGCTCCGTGGACCGCGTGATCGTCTCCGTCGTCGTCACGTGGCCCGTCTCGTCGAAGGTCCGGACGGTGTGCCCCGTCTCCGGATCGGCGATCAGGAAGTCGAACGTCCGGAGGTTCATCACGTCGATCCGGGGGAACCGCGCCTCCGTCAGCGCCCCCTCGGTCAGCGTGAACCAGACGGGGACCGGGTCGTCCGCGGCGTGGTCGGCGGGCGTGCCGACGCCGAACTTCCGGCCGGTCGTCCACCGCGGGGCCTCCGGACCGCTCGGGCGGTCGTGCGGCACCGGCAGCGCCCCGTGCCGCGCGAGCGTCGCGGTGGCGTCGAGCCGGAGGGCGTGCGCCCACGCGATCGGCGTCGCGCTGTCGAGGTCGCCGTCGTCGAAGACCTGCTCCGCGAGCAGGCCCGACTCGTTCGCGAAGGGACCGTCGGGCTCACACAGCGCGTACAGCCGCCGGGCCGCGGAGAAGAGCGGGTCCGCCGCCTCGCCGCGGGACTGGAGGATCCCGCCGACGGTGCCGGCCGCGACCGCGCCCCACAGCGTCGCGATCGACCACACCTTCGCGCCGCCCTGTTCCGCCGTCCGCCAGTCGTCGCCGACGAACCGGACCAGTCCCTCGACGTGCTCCGTCTCGCGTCCCAGCGCGTCGATCGACGTCCGGACGTGCGTCGACACCTGCGAGACGAGCGCTTCGAGGTCGACCGCGTCGGAGACCGGCGGAAGCGGCGGCTCCGCCCCGGCCGCGTCGCCGGCGTGGTTCGAGCGCTCCGCCGCGAGCGCGTCGTACTCGTCGAGCGCGTCCGCGAGCGCGAAGGTGCTGGCGTCGGCGCGCTCGTCGCCGTCGCCGTTGCTGGCGCGCTGCGGGAACCGCTCGAGTTCGGGGATCCAGCGGTCCTGGAGGCCCGCGGCCGCGTCGTCGGCGGCGGTCGCGGCCGCGGCCCGCAGGTCCGCCCCGAGGGGCGCACGCGCGACCGCGGCGAACGCCCGGAGGTACGTCGCGCCCGTGTGCGTGAACCGCCCGATGGCGTTCTCCCAGCAGTTCTGACAGCGGCGGGGGAGCCCGTCGTCGAGCGTCGTCTCCCGGAGGAACGCGACCGCGTCGGCGATCGCCTCGTCGATCCGGCCGCGGAGGGGCTCGGGAACCTCGGTGGTGCGCCGGAGCTCGGCGAGGAACGCGACGACCGACGCCGGCTGGTCGAGCTGGTCGTTCGCGGTCTCCCCGTTCCCGGACTCGATCCGGGCGTTCGCCCAGCCCGGCGCGACCTTGCCGGAGTCGGCCCAGACGCGGTGGGGCCAGCTGCCGTCGGCGTCCTGGGTGCGACAGAGGAACGCCGCCGACGCGAGCAGGTCCTCGCGCGCGTCCAATCCGAGCTCCTCGCTCGCGTCGAGCAGGGCGCTCGAGGCCTCCGCCTCGTCGCGGAACCAGGTGTAGCCGTAGCCGCCGGAAGTGGCGTAGAAGTGGTCGAACTCGGGGCCGGCGATCCGCCCGCCGGAGGCCGACTCGAGGAGGTCGAGCGCGCGGAGGTCGCTCGCGACGGTCGACCCCCGCGGGACCGCGTCGGGGACCGCCGGCGCGCGCGCCTCGGCCGCCTCGCGGACGCTGTCGGTGTCGGCGTGGGCCGCCGCGATCCGCGAGACCGCCTCGAGCCGGTCGGCGCGGTCGGCGTCCTCCGCGAGGCGAGCCCCGTCGTGGGGCGTCTCCGAGTCCGCACCGTCCGAGCCCGCTCCGTTCCCGTCGAGGACCGGGCGACTCACGAGGGTGACGCGCTCGGTCCGCCCGTCGCGCTCGAAGGGGGCCCGCACGACGACGTCCGGCGTGAGGCTGGTGTCCTCCCGTTCGTCGATCTCCCCGCGGTGGGGGGTCCGGCCGTCGTCCTCGCCGAGCAGCTGGGGGATCGTCTCCTGTCGCTGGCCGTGCGCCGCCGAGAGGCCGGTGGAGGCGGTGAGGAAGTCGTGCTCGCGGCGGTGGAACACCTCGATCACGTCGCCGCCCGCGGGACCGTCACCCTCGTGGACGAGGTTGCCGACGCGGCCCTCGACCATGTCGGGCGCGAACGCGCAGCTGGCGACGAGGTCGGCGTTCGCCGGCGGCGCCCCGCGGAGGACGACGTGCGTGAGGTGGGCGTCGCCGACGACGAGGTCGAACTGGTGGACCGTGTATCGACCGGCGTCGTACTCGGTCTCGACGAGCGGGGTGTCGCCGTCGTAGTGCTGTCGGGTGGTCTCGAGGTCGGCGAGCCACCGAACCCCGCCGCTGCCGGCGATCCCGATCCGGATCCGGTCGGTCCCGCCCACGCCGGAGAGCGCGTACGAGCAGTCGTGAGCGTCGCCGTCCGGTCCGACGTGGACCAGCCGACCGCCGTCGCCGGTGAACGCCCCGACGGTTGTGGGCCGCTCCGTCGAGTAGCGTTCGCCGCGGCGACGTTTGTGTTCCGTGATCGCGGTTCGCAGTCGCATGCGAGTCCTGCCGGCCGCGGGAGCAAAAGCCTTGACGGACCGGGCGAAGCTACTCGCCGCGCTCGAGACGCCAGTTTGGCGGCGAGAGCAACACGGAAGGCCCTCCGCGTCGATGGGCGAGCATGCACCATCCCGGACCCCCACGGTTCGTCTCCACCGGCGAGACGGTACAGCTCGCGCCGCGGGACCCGGACCCGGCCGGACGCTACGCGTGGCGGGTCGCGGACGCCCCGCCGACGAGCGACTCGACGGTCGGCCCCGAGTCCGTGACCGAGTTCACCCCGGACGTTCCGGGCCAGTACCGGCTCGGGCTCGAGGCGCCCGACGGGGACCACCTGTTGACCGTACTGGCGTTCGACGCGGCCTACGAGGGGGTCGACGTCGCCGGCGGCAGCGGGGAGGCGGTCCGCGACCGCGACGCGGACCGGGCGGGGATCGACTACGCGGCCGGCCGGCTCGCCGACGACGGCGGCCCGCCGCGGGTCGAACTCGCCGCCGAGGTCGAGGACGGCGCGGTCGTCGTCCGCGCGGCCGCGACGCCGAACCCGTCCTCGTCGCTCGCGGCCGCCGACCTCGCCGTGCGGTTCGTGATCGACGACCGCGACGTCGCCGCGGCGGTCGCGGCGGGCAGGACGAACCCGCGCGACGCGATGGCCGTGGCCGAGACCGAGACGGGCGCGACGCTCCGCCTGCCGGCCGGATCGGTCCCCGACCGGCTGCGCGTTCACGCGGTCGCCGTCGCCCGCGAGCCCGGCGAGGACGACCGCGTCAGCGTCGCCGACGCCGTCTCGGTCGAGCGCGCCGACGCCGAGGGAACCGACCCCTTCGGCGCCTCCGCTCCCGACGACGCCTTCACCGTGACCCGGCCGAACCGCCCGCCCGCCTGGACCGCGGACGCGAGCGTCTACGAGGTGTACGTCCGGACCTTCGCCGACGCGGATCGGGGGGAGACGCTCGCCGCGATCGAGGCGCGGCTCCCCGAGATCGCCGAGTTGGGCGTCGACACGCTGTGGCTCACGCCCGTGCTCGAGAACGACGGGAAGCCCCACGGCTACAACATCACGGACTTCCGCTCGATCGCCGACGACCTCGGCGACCGCGACGACTACGAGCGACTGGTCGAGACGGCCCACGACCACGGGATGCGGGTGCTCTTCGACCTCGTGTTGAACCACACCGCCCGCGACCACCCGTGGTTCCGGGACGCCAACCGGAACCCCGACTCGCCGTATCGCGACCGCTACGAGTGGAGCGAGTCCGGCGAGCCGGAGACGTACTTCGACTGGGAGCTGATCGCGAACCTGAACCACGCGAACCTGGACGTCAGGCGGTACCTCCTCGACGTGGTCGACGAGTGGGCGCCCCTGGTCGACGGCTTCCGCTGTGACATGGCGTGGGCGGTCCCCGACTCGCTCTGGCGGGAGATCCGCGACCGCGTGAAGGCGACCGACCCGGAGTTCCTGTTGCTGGACGAGACGATCCCGTACGTCCCACGGTTCCACGAGGGGATGTTCGACGTCCACTTCGACGCGACGCTGTACTTCCAGCTCCGCCAGATCGGTCGCGGCCACGAGCCGGCCGACGCCGTGATCGACGCGGTCGAGAGGCGCGCCGCGGTCGGGTTTCCCGACCACGCCGGCTTCCTCCAGTACGTCGAGAACCACGACGAGACCCGCTATCGGGTGGAGTGTGGCGACGACGCCGCGGCCGCCGCGGCCGCGGCGACGTTCACGCTGCCGGGCGTGCCGATGGTGTACGCCGGCCAGGAGATCGGCCAGCGCGGCCGGCGCGACGCGATCGCGTGGGATCACGCCCGCGAGGAGATCCGCGAGCGCTACGCCCGGCTGTCGGCCGCCCGCGACGCGCACCCGGCGCTCGGTCCCGCGGGCGACCTCGACCGGGTCGACTACCGGGTCGCCGGCGGCGGGACGGGAGAACGGCAGATCGCCGCCGAGAGCGACGCGGTCCACCCCGACGACGTGGTGGCGTTCCGTCGCGAACACGGCTCGGAGGCGCTCGTGGTCGTCCTCAACTTCGCGCCGGGCGAGGCGCTCGTCGCCGTCGACGCCGACCACGGGCGGCTCGACGTCGTCACGGGCGACCCCTGCGTGGAGGCCGACGCCGAGGGGGGAGACCGGATCCGCGTCGACGACGTGGCGGTGGTGCCGGCCGAGTGACGCGACCGACACGACCGACGCGACCGACGCGACGGTGATCGCCGCGGCGGCGCGGCGAGACGTCGCGCGCGGACGCAACGCTTGAGTCGGTGGCCGTCGCAGGCGTAGCCATGCGATTCGATCGTTCCGACGGAGTGTTCTGTCACGTCACGTCGCTGCCGGGGCCGCACGGCATCGGCGACCTCGGCGACGGCGCGGCGGCGTTCCTCTCGTTTCTCGGCGAGGCCGGCGTCGACTACTGGCAGGTGTGTCCGCTCGGGCCGACCATCGGCGCCGCCGGGGAGTCGCCGTACCAGTCGCCCTCGGCGTTCGCCGGCAATCCGCTTCTGATCGACCTGGAGGGGCTCGTCGACGACGGCTGGCTCGAGGCGGACGAGCTGGAGCCGGTCCCCGACTTCCCGACCGAGCGGGTCGACTACGCGGCGGTCCGGGAGTACAAGCTTCCGCTGTTGCGGACCGCGTTCGAGCGGTTCGAGTCGGAGCGGGCGGAAGACGCGGCGGCGACGGGAGACGCGGCGGCGGCGTTCGACGCCTTCCGCGAGCGGGAGCCGTGGGCGAGCGAGTACGCGCTGTTCCGGGCACTCTCGGCCGCCAGACCGGAGGACACCTGGGTCGAGTGGCCGGAGCCGCTCCGCACGCGCGAGCCGGACGCGCTCGCGGCGGCGCGGGAGGAGCACGCCGAAACGATCCGGTACCACGAGTTCTGCCAGTGGACCTTCGACCGGCAGTGGGCCGACCTGCGGGACCGCGCCGCGGAGGCGGGCGTCGAGATCGTCGGCGACGTGCCGATCTACGTCGCGCTCGACTCCGCGGACGTGTGGGCGAACCCGGAGGCGTTCCGGCTCGACGCGGGGAACCGCCCCGCCGCGGTGGCGGGCGTGCCGCCGAACGCCGGCGACGACGGGCAGCGCTGGGGGAACCCCGTCTACGACTGGGAGCGGCTCGCCGAGAACGACTACGGCTGGTGGATGGAGCGGTTCCGCCGGCTGTTCGATCTCGCCGACGTCGCCCGGCTCGACCACTTCCTCGGGTTCGTGCGGTACTGGGCGATCCCCGCCGACGCCGACGACCCGGCCGCGGGCGAGTGGCGCGACGGACCGGGGCGGGCGCTCTTCGAGGCGGTCGAGCGCGAGTTCGGCGAGGCCCCCTTCATCGCGGAGGACCTCGGATTCGAGGACGCGCGGATGGACGACCTGATGGCCGACTTCGGCTTCCCCGGGATGCGGGTGCCCCAGTACGCGAACTGGAGGGAGGCGGGCAACCCGTACCAGCCGATGCACTACCCCGAGCGGGTCGTCGGCTACACCTCCACGCACGACACCGACACCTGGGTCGGCTACTACGAGGACCTCCCACCCGGAGAGCGCGACGCGCTCCACTACAACCTCGGGTACGACGGCGACCGGCCGATCGAGTGGGCGATCGTCGAGGAGGTGTGGAGCTCGGAGGCGATCCTCGCGATGACGACCGTCCAGGACCTGCTCGGGCTCGGCAGCGACGCGCGGTTCAACGAGCCGGGGACCGTCGACGGCAACTGGGAGTGGCGCGTCGAGCGCGACGCGCTGAGCGACGACCTCGCCGGGCGGCTCCGCGAGCTCGGCGAGTTCCACGTGCGGTGACGGCGAACCGACTCGCCCTGGATCGAACACAGCCCGAGCCCGTCCCGCCCGTCGGCGCGCGCGAAACGAGAAAAGTCGCGCGGGGGAGCGTCGGCCGGGCTGCCGGCTTCGATCGGTTCGAGACTTGGGGGGTGAGGTGTGGAGGAACGACCCGCGCCGTCAGCGTCAGTAGCCGCCGTCGCGGCCGATGATGAGGTACAACACGATCCCGAGGAGCGGCGCGAGGAAGACCACGATCGCCCACAGGATCGGGGGATGATCGCTTCGTTTCTGTGCGTCGTTGTACGTCCAGACGATCATCGCGATGTGTGCGACGAACATCAGGAGGGCGAAGAGCAGGGAGAACACCGCGACGGCGCCACCCTGCAGCGGGACGGCTGGAACCATACGAGCGCGGTCGGCGCCCGACGCCAAGTGCTTTTCCCTCGAGCGTGGCGACGAGCCGCCGGCTCGACCGCGACCCGCCGATCCGGCGACGACGAACCGTTTTTATCCCGGCGGAGAGCCGTAGGCGTATGGAACTCCCAGTCGACGCGGACCGACTCAGAGCGGACATCGAGGGGAACGCGGCGTTCGGCCGGCTCGACCTCGAGGACCCCGACTCGCACGGCCGGACGAACCGCGCCGGCAGCGAGGCGAACCGCGAGGCGCGAGACCGGCTCGTCGCGCGGCTCGAGGACGCCGGGATGGACGTGACCGTCGACGCGATCGGCAACGTCGCCGGGGAGTGGGTGCCGGACTCCGCGGACCCGGACGCCGCGCCCGTCGCCTGCGGGAGCCACCTCGACAGCGTCCCCGAGGGCGGGATCTTCGACGGCCCCCTCGGCGTGTACGCCGCCCTCGAGTCCGTGCGCGCGATGCGCGACGCCGGCGTCGAGCCCCAGCGCCCGGTGGTCGTCGTCAGCTTCACCGAGGAGGAGGGCGCGACCTACGGCAACGGGCTGCTCGGCTCGAGCGTCGCGACCGGCGTGACCGACCTCGAGGAGGCGCTCGGCTACGAGAACGACGACGGCGAGACGCTCGGCGAGGCGCTCGCGTCGATCGGCTACCGCGGCGAGGGGACGGAGACGCTCGACCCGGCCGGGTGGGACGCCTTCTACGAGCTCCACATCGAACAGGACACCACGCTCGAGGAGGCGGGCGTCGACGCCGGGATCGTCACGACGATCACGGGGATCAGCCACTGCGAGGCGACGATCCTCGGTGAGGCGAACCACGCGGGCGCGACCGCGATGGACGAGCGGACCGACGCGCTCGCGGCCGCGAGCGAGTTCGTGCTCGACGTCGAGGCCGCCGCCAACGAGATCGTCGCGGAGTCCTCGGAGACCGCCGTCGGCACCGTGGGCTCGCTGTCGGTCTCGCCGAACGCGACGAACGTCGTCCCCGGCCGCGTCGAGGCCGGCGTGGACGTCCGCGACGTGGAGGCCGAGTCGATGGACGCGATCGCCGAGGCGGCCCGCGAGTCGCTCGCCCGCCTGGAGCGCGAGCGGGGCGTCGAGACCGACTTCGAGCGCCCGTTCGACGTCGCGCCGGAGCCGATGAGCGACCGGCTCCGCGAGGCCGCACACGGAGCCGCGGACGCGGCGGGCCGGTCGGCGATCGACCTCCACTCGGGGGCCGCACACGACGCGATGCGGGTCGCGCGGGTCACCGACGCCTCGCTGCTCTTCGCGCCCTCCCGCGACGGGATCTCGCACAACCCGCGCGAGTGGACCGACTGGGCGGAATGCGCGGCGGCGACCGAGGTCCTCGCGGGCGCGATCGCGCAGACCGCCGGCGCCGACGAGTAGTCGGACCGGGCCGCCGCGGCCGGGTGATCGGACGAGCCGCCGCGGCCGGCGTGTTCGTGGCCACCGCGGAGCCGCTCGCCGGGTGGCCCGCGGTCGGCGACTACCCGGCGAATCTCGTCGCCGAGCGGCTGGCGTTCGTGCTCGCGCTGTTCGCGCTGCTCTTCGGCACCTATCGGCTGCTCGCGGACGTGCTGATGCGCTCCGCGAACAAGCGCCGGGCGTACGACACGCGGAACCTCCTGCGGCTCGCGTTCGGCTTCGTCGGGACCGTCGGGACGCTCGCGGTGGTGACCGACAACTGGCTCGGGCTCCTCTTCTCGCTCGGCGTCGTCGGGTTCGCGGTCACCTTCGCGCTCCAGCAGCCGCTGCTCTCGCTCATCGCGTGGGTGTACATCACGGTCAAGCGGCCGTACGGGGTCGGCGACCGGGTCCGCATCGGCGACGCCAAGGGCGACGTGATCGAGGTGGAGTTCCTCGTGACGACGCTGTGGGAGATCGACGGCGAGCTCGTCAGCACGAACCAGCCGTCCGGCCGGGTCGTGACCGTTCCCAACAGCGTCGTGCTCTCCTCGAACGTGGTCAACTTCGGCGGCGGCGGGTCGCCGTACGTCTGGAACGAGGTCGCGGTCCAGGTCGCCTACGAAACCGACCTCGAGTTCGCCCGCGAGCTGATGCGCGAGGAGGCGACGGACCTGCTCGGCGAGGAGATGGCTCGGGGGATCGCCGCCTACCGGGACGCGCTCTCGGAGACGCCCGTCGAGCTCGAGGTCAGCGACGGGCCGACGGTCAACGTGACGCAGGGGGAGTCGTGGGTGGAGCTCCGTCTCCGGTACCTCACGCATCCGCGACGCGGTCAGCGGGCGAAGAACGCCCTGTACGAGCGCATCCTCGGTCGGTTCAACGAGCACCCGGACCGGGTCGCGTTCCCGGTGAGCCGGAGCCGGTAGCCGGGGGCGGCCGTCGCAGGCGCCGCCGGACGGGAGCGCTCGACGGAATCGGCGTGGAGCGGTGGAGTTAGGTGCCGTCCTCACGATTTGAACACGATGGAAGCGGCACTCTGGTACGTGTTGACCGGAACGCGGGGCGGGGCGAACCGCGTCCGGCTGCTGCGAGCGCTCGACGAGCGCCCGCGAAACGCGAACCAGCTGGCCGAGGACCTCGACCTGGACTACAAGACGGTGCGACACCACCTCGACGTCCTGATGGAGAACGGGGTCGTCGAGAGCAGCGGCGACGACTACGGCGCGGTCTACCTGCCGACGCCGCGAGCGCGCCAGCACTGGGAGACGATCGAGACGATCATGGAGCAGACCGATGACACGTGATCGGAGGGTCCGCCCGCCGGATCGGCGCGAAATTCGGAACGAATTTGGGAAAGCGGTTATACCCCCACACCCGATAGCAGGTGTACGATGAGTTTCTGGTTCGACGTGGCACGGTTCTCCGCGGGGCTGAACGTGGCCCTGCTCCTCGCGCTCGTCTGGGTGTGGGGACGGAACTACCTCCAGTTCCGGTCGAAGCACACCCTCGGACTGGTGATGTTCGGCGGGTTTCTGCTCGGGGAGAACGCGCTCGCGCTCTACATCTATCTGGTCGATCCGATGCTGTCGGCGTGGTTCGCGAGCGAGGCGGTCCCGCCGGTCGCCTGGCGGGCCATGATGGGACTCCACGTGCTCCAGACGGCCGGACTGCTGTTTCTCGTGTGGGTCACGTGGGACTGACGGGGACGGTTTCCACGGCGCATCGCCCTTCCGTCTCGTGTGCGTCCCGTCGCTGATACCGGGTCGAGAGCCTTCCCCGCCGAGTCGGTTCCCGCGGACGCCGCCGGACCGTCGCCGTCAGCCGCCGGACGTCCATCGAATTCCGTCCCCTCCTCGTCGCGGACTCGATCGCCGCCTCTACGACCGATCCGGTTCGGTTTCGGAACGAATTTGGGTGGGAAGGTGGCCGCAGTTCGGCAAATCGATTTTTACGTCCTCCCGGTCGGCTCTGCCATGCGCAACAGCGCATTCACATCGGCGATGGTGGTCGTGCTCGTCGTGTCGGCAGTCGCCGGCGCGGCGGGCGCGGTCACGGCACAGAGTACGGAGCAAGCGGCGAGCGTGAGCTTCTCCGGCGGAACGTCCGGCGGGTCCACGCTCGTCGTCGACGACGTCCGCGTTCCCGACGGCGGGTTCGTGACGATCCACGACGACACGCTGGCCGACGGGGACGTGCTCGGCAGCGTCGTCGGCACGAGCGCGTACCTCGAGGCCGGGACACACGAGAACGTGACCGTCGAACTGACCGACGGGATCGACACGGGCACGTTCCACGCGATGGCCCACCGGGACACCGACGGCGACCGCGCGTACACGTTCGTCTCCTCGAACGGCGGGGCCGACGGCCCCTACACGGTCGACGGCGAGATCGTGACGGAGAACGCGGAGGTGACCGCGTCGGCGACCGTCGCGGCGGTCGACCAGCCCACCGAGGGTAGCTCGGTCGTCGTCGACCGCGTCGAACTGAGCGAGGGCGGGTTCGTGACTGTCCACGACTCCTCGCTCGGCGACGGCGCGGTGCTCGAGAGCGTCCGCGGCACGAGCGAGTACCTGGAGGCCGGCGTCCACGAGGACGTTCGCGTCCGGCTCGACGACCCCCTGACCGAGAACGACTCGCTGTTCGCGATGGCTCACCGGGACACGAACGACGACGAGACGTACGACTTCCTCGCCACCGAGGGGGAGGCGGACGGGCCGTACCTCGACGGCGACGACGAGATCGTGATGGCCGGCTTCGACGCCGAGCTCGACGACGAGGCTCGCGCGACGTTCGACGCACGGACGAGCGGCGGCAACGCGGTCGTCGTCGACGAGGTGTACCTGCCCGACGGCGGCTTCGTGACGATGCACGACTCCTCGCTCGGCGACGGCGCGGTTCTCGAGAGCATCCGCGGCACCAGCGGCTACCTCGAACCGGGCGTCCACCGAGACGTCGTCGTCCCGCTTGACGACCCCCTGACCGAGGACGGCACGCTGTTCGCGATGGCCCACCGTGACACGAACGACGACGAGACGTACGACTTCCTCGCCACCGACGGGGCGGCGGACGGGCCGTACACCACCGACTCCGGCGACGTCGTGATGGACGACGGTGCGGTGACCGTCTCCGCGAGCGTCGCCTTCGACGGGCGGACCGCCGACGGGACGACGGTCACCGTCGACCGCGTCGACGTGAGCGAGGGCGGGTTCGTGACGATCCACGACGCGTCGCTCGCCGGCGGTGCGGTCTTCGATTCGGTGCGGGGCACGAGCGAGTACCTCGAACCCGGCGTTCACGAGGACGTCGTGATCGAACTCGACGAGCCGACCCGCGACACTCACCGGCTGGTCGCGATGCCGCACACGGACTCGGACGGCGACCGGGCCTACGACTTCCTCGCCACCGAGGGGGAGAACGACGGCCCCTACGTCGACGGCGACGGGGAGATCGTGATGACCGACGCAACGGTACAGGTCGCCGCGTTCGTCGAGACGTCCGACCAGGAGACCGACGGCGGGACGGTCGTCGTCGAGGACGTGACGCTTCACGACGGCGGGTTCGTGACGGTCCACGACGACACGCTGGCCGACGGGGCGGTCCTCGAGAGCGTCCGCGGCACGAGC
The DNA here is from genome assembly GCF_002252985.1 of Halorubrum halodurans. Lineage (GTDB taxonomy): Archaea > Halobacteriota > Halobacteria > Halobacteriales > Haloferacaceae > Halorubrum > Halorubrum halodurans. The sequence goes on from NZ_NHPJ01000071.1 coordinate 26,597, forward strand.
GAGTACCTCGCGCCCGGCACGCACACTGAGGTCGAGGTCACGCTCGAGGACCCGCTGACGGAGGACGGTACCGTCCTCGCGATGGCGCACCGGGACACGAACGGCGACGAGACGTACGACTTCCTCGCCACCGACGGGGCGGCGGACGGGCCGTACGTGGCCGCCGGATCGCCGGTGACGTCGTCCGCCGAGTTGACGATCACCGGCGGCGAGGCGACGGCCGAAGAGGACATGAGCGACGATGAGGTGACGGCCGACGACGGGATGGCGGGCGACGACGGGATGGGCGGTTCGGCCGACGGCGACGGGGCGGAGGACGGAACGATGGCTGACGGCGCCGGGACGGAGGACGGAGCGACGACCGAGGACGAGATGGCCGCGAACGGAACGACCGACGACGACACGCCCGGATTCGGCGTCGTCGCCGCGCTCGTCGCACTCGTCGCGGGCGCTCTCGTGGCGCGCCGCCGACCGTGAGATCCGCACGGGAGCGTTCGATCCGCGCCGGCGGTTGACTGCCTTCTTTTTATACTTGGAAGCGGACGGTACCGAGTGTCACGGGTCGTCCGCGGACCCACACCGATCGCGAAGAAACGGCCAGCTGTAGCCATGCGTTCCCTATCCATCCGAGATCCCGATTTTTCTGATCCCGACATATTTATATACTTTTAGCACTTACTGTTAGTTAACGAATCGGGCACCCCCGGCTCCGCATTTTCGTCGGGAGTTCGATCGGAGAACACCCAATGACTGAGACACGCATTCGACGGTACGAGCGGGACGAGGCGGTCGACCGAGCTGACGCTTCGGAGCGAGCAGACGAGGAGAACGGCGAGACGGAGCGATCGGAGAACAGCCGGGTGACGACCTGCCCGGAGTGTTCGGGCCGTCTCGTGACGGACACCGAACACGGAGAGACGGTGTGTGCGGACTGCGGCCTCGTCGTCGAGGAGGACTCGGTCGACCGTGGACCGGAGTGGCGCGCGTTCGACTCGGCCGAGCGGGACAACAAGTCCCGCGTGGGCGCCCCGACGACGAACATGATGCACGACAAGGGGCTGTCGACCAACATCGGCTGGCAGGACCGGGACGGCTACGGGAAGTCGCTCTCGAGCCGACAGCGGGAGAAGATGCAGCGGCTCCGCACCTGGAACGAGCGGTTCCGCACCCGGAACTCGAAGGAGCGGAACCTGAAGCAGGCGCTCGGCGAGATCGACCGGATGGCCTCGGCGCTGGGGCTGCCGGACACCGTCCGCGAGACCGCCTCGGTCATCTACCGCCGCGCCCTGGGCGAGAACTTGCTTCCCGGCCGCTCCATCGAGGGCGTCGCGACGGCGTCGCTGTACGCGGCCGCCCGCCAGGTCGGCAACCCGCGAAGCCTCGACGAGTTCACCGCGGTCTCGCGCGTCGACAAGATGGAGCTCACGCGGACGTACCGCTACGTCGTCCGCGAGCTCGGCCTGGAGGTACAGCCGGCCGACCCCGAGAGCTACGTCCCGCGGTTCGTCTCGCGGCTCGACCTCCCCGAGGAGGTCGAGCGCCTCGCGCGGGAGCTCCTGGGAAGCGCGAAGGACGCCGGGATCACGAGCGGGAAGTCGCCGGTCGGACTCGCCGCCTCGGCCGTCTACGCCGCCGCCCTCCTGTCGAACCGGAAGGTGACCCAGAGCGAGGTGAGCGAGGTCGCCGACATCTCGGAGGTCACCATCCGCAACCGGTACAAGGAGCTACTCGAGGCCAGCGACCACCTGACCGCGTAAACCCGGCAGCGAGGCCCCGTCGACGAGGGAGCCGTGTTCAGCGTGACCGCGTCACGTACGTTTTTAATGCGACGGGCTGTACGACCCCGCATGGTCGAAGCGTTCGTCAGGCTGGTGTGTCCGGAGTGTACCAAGGAGTGGCAGGAGAACCCGGCGGAACTGCCCGGACTGCGCACGAACTTCAGCTGTTCCAGCTGTCACGCGACCCGACGGCTCACGGAGTTCATGCGGACCGAACGGGACCTCGAGACGGTTCGACAGTTCCAGTGATCCCGGAGGATCCGGCGTCATTCAGCGAGACGGAGAGTCTCGGGACTATATAGACGGGTGGTGTGGTAACTAGACTCAGGATAGTAATATAAGCCTCCGGTAGCAAAGGACCGTTACTCATGAAGAAACAGGAGCTCATCCACCTTCACGGCCTCCTGGCCGAGGTACGAAAACAGTGCGAGTTCTGGAACGACGACCTCGACCTCGACGCGTACGAGGAACTCGGCGTCAAGCCGACATCGATACACAAATCGAAGACGGACCACAAGGCGGCTGTTTTCAAACTGACCGAGGGGATCACGGAGCCGATGGAGGAGACGGAGTCGGAGCCGCTGGCCCCCACCGCGGACTGAGACTCGTCGAGTAGCCTACCGCCGTTCGCTACGCCCCGAGTGGCGACCACGTCGGCGGGACGGAACGATCACTCGGAGTCGTCGGTCGACGACTCGTCCGTCTCCGCGGTTATCTCCTCGACGGAGATCACCTTGAGCGGGATGTTGCGGAGCCGCTGGCCGATCTCCTTTCTGGCGATCCGTCTGGCGTGTTCGTCGCGATCGACGTTGAACACGTCCATCCGGAGCTCGAGCGCGACCAGCGCCTCGTCGGCGGCGATGAACGCGGGCGGCAGCTCCTCTCCCGACGGGGAGGTGCGACTCCCCATGTCGATCTCCACGTAGTTGAGGTCGGGATTCAGCATCTCGCCCGTCTTCGAGACCGCGATCCGGACCGCCTCGTCCGCGGTCTCGACGTCGTACACGGGAACGGCCGCCTCCACGACGACTCGACAGTCCATCACGTGAGGACGTACCGTGCGAACGAGTATGAAGGTTCGGCCGCGGAGCGGTCGCCGCCGCCTCGGGGAATCACTCTCCGCCGGCACGAAGGTAGTAGAACACGTACGTCTGGGCGTATCCGGCGTACTCGCCGCCGAACCGCTCGCGGATCGCGCGGGACGTCTCCGCGTACGATCCGCGGTCGCAGTCGGGATAATACTCCTCGATGGTCGTGTTGATCCACGTGTCGAGCGGGACCGCCTCGAGGAACCCGAGCGAGAAGAGCGCGACGCAGTCGGCCACCTTGTCGCCGACGCCGACGAACCGAGTCAGCGACTCCCGTGCCTCCTCGTACGGGAGGTCGACCGCCTCACGGGGATCCGCCTCCCCGGACGCGACCAGCTCCGCGGTCCGCCGGACGTAGGGCGCTCGATACCCGAGCGAGAGGTCCCGAAGGTCCGACTCGCTCCGTTCGGCGAGTCGCTCCGGGGCCGGGAACGCGTGGTAGGTTCTCCCGTCGAGTTCGACGGCGTCCCCGTACGTCTCCCGAAGCCCGCGCTGCATGCCATGTATTCGGGCGACGCGCATCTGTGCCGAGCAGATGAACGAGACGAGGCACGGAAACGCCGGGTCCCGAACCAGCCGCATCCCCTCGTATCGGTCGTAGGCCCGCTCCAGCAGCGGGAGGTCGGGCGTCGCGTCCCGGATCGCGTCGAGGTCGTCGTCGAGTCGGAGCAGGTGGGTGAGAAGCGGCACCGCGTCCGTCGACGCCTCCCACTCGAGCGTCCCGTCGTGAACGCCGCCGACCTGGCGGACTCGGAGGGGAACCCGCTCGTCCGTGACGTCCGGGATCGGGGCGACGACGGTCTCGTACCACTCGTCGCCGCCGTGGGCGTGGAGGTCCTCGTAGGTTCGACCGTCGAGAGCGGACAGAGCTACCTGTGGAACCGCGCCGACGGTCTCGTACCACTCGTCGCCGCCGTGGGCGTGGAGGTCCTCGTAGGTTCGACCGTCGGCGCGGTTCCACAGGTAGCTCTGTCCGCTCTCGACGGTCGCCTGGAGGTCGAAGGGTCCGGCG
>NZ_NHPJ01000119.1 GCF_002252985.1 Halorubrum halodurans
CGTCCGCGCGTTGGAGGAGGTCGACGGGGGCGTCGAGGAGCTGACCGAGTACGTCGCCGGGCAGGTGGCGCTCATCGGCACCAACGACAACCCCTTCGGGCTCTACAAGCAGCTCGAGGCCTCGAAGACGCCGGCGCCGATCAACGCGGGCGAGGTCGCCCCGAACGACGTCGTCATCCCCGAGGGTGACACGGGCGTCGATCCGGGTCCGTTCGTCGGCGAGCTCCAGACCGTGGGCGCGTCCGCGCGCATCATGGACGGATCGATCAAGGTCACCGAGGACTCGAAGGTCCTCGAGGAGGGCGAGGTCGTCGACGACGACCTCGCGAACGTCCTGACCGAGCTCGGCATCGAGCCGAAGGAGGTCGGACTCGACCTGAAGGGCGTCTACTCCGAGGGCGTCCTCTTCGAGCCGGACGAGCTCGCCATCGACGTCGACGAGTACCGCGCGGACGTCCAGTCCGCCGCGGCCGCCGCGCGCAACCTCTCGGTCAACGCCGCCTACCCGACGGCCGCCACCGCCGGCGCCCTTCTCGCGAAGGCGTCCGGCGAGGCGAAGTCCGTCGGGCTGTTCGCGGAGATCGAGAGCCCGGACGTCGTTCCCGACCTCATCGGGAAGGCCGACGCCCAGCTCCGCGCGCTCGCGGCGCAGATCGACGACGAGGAGGCGCTCCCCGAGGAGCTTCAGGGCGTCGAAGCCGCCCCGGCTCCCGAGACGGACGACGGCGACGACGAGGAGGAACAGGCGGACGAAGAGACGGAAGACGCCGAGGAGACCACCGACGACGACGCCGACGATGACGGCGACGACGGCGGCGAGGGACTCGGCGCGATGTTCGGATAACACGAGGTTACACCAATGGAATACGTTTACGCTGCGCTCATCCTGAACGAGACTGGCGAAGAGATCAACGAGGACAACGTCACCGGCGTGCTCGAGGCCGCCGGCGTCGACGTCGAGGAATCCCGCGTCAAGGCGCTCGTCGCCGCGCTGGAGGACGTCGACATCGAGGAGGCCATCGAGACGGCCGCCGCGGCCCCCGCCGCGGGCGCCGCCTCCGGCGGCTCCGCCGACGAGGCCGAGGAGGCCGACGACGGCGACGACGAGGAGGAGGCCGAGGCCGAGGAGGCCGACGACGACGACGAGGACGAGGGCGACGGCGGCGAGGGTCTCGGCGAGCTCTTCGGCTGAGTCCGCCCCAGGCACCGCGTCACCGCGCCGATCTCCGGGGCGAAACCGCCCCGCAGTACCGCGTTTTTTCGACCCGCCGCGTTTCGCCGAGTGATAACCTCGGCCGCGATCTTTTATACCGGTCCGCCGAACCGACCGTCGAATGAAGATCGTCGACGGCGACAAGGCGGAGTGTGCTCGATGCGAGTCGGTGTTCCCGCTCGAGGCCGTGTCGCTCCTCGAGAAGGAGACGAACCGGGACTACGAGCGGGTGTTGTGCGCGGCGTGTCTCGGCGCCGTCGGCGTCCCCAGGGGCTACTCGCTGCGCCGGGACGTCACGCATCTCGGTCGGTGATCGACGCCGCGGTTCGACCTCGAGGAGGGGTTCACGCCCCGTCGTCGACGAACTCGACGCCCGTGATCTCGAAGCGGGCGCCGCCGGTCTCGCTTTCGGTGGCCGCGATCTCCCACCCGTGTGACGCGGCGATCCGCTCGACTATCCGCAGCCCGAACCCGGTTCCGTCGCGCCGCGTCGAGTAGCCGGCGTCGAAGACCCGGTCGCGCCTCTCCGGCGGGATCCCCGGTCCGTCGTCCTCGAGGTAGATGCCCGTGCCGTCCTCGAGGACGCCCGCGACGACGGTCACCCGCTCGCCGCCGTGGTCGATCGCGTTCCGAACCAGGTTCTCGAAGCACTGGCGGACGCGCCCGCGGTCCCCGCGGAAGGTCCCGTCCGTCGCGGTTCGGAGGGTCGCGCCCCCGGTCTCGACGGCCCCGCGACAGTGCTCGACCAGCCCCGACAGCCGGAGCGGCTCGAGGTCGACGTCCGCGTCGTCCTCGCGGGCGAGCCGGAGCAGGTCGTCGATCAGCGCCTCGATCCGGTCGAGCGCGTAGTCGACGCTCGCCAGGTGCTCGCTCTCGATCCCGGCGTCGGCGAGGTCAACACGGGCCAGGTCCAGTCGTCCCGTCGCGACCGCGAGCGGGTTCCGGAGGTCGTGGCTGACGACCCCGACGAACTCGTCGAGCCGCTCGTTGCGCTCCTCGAGCGCTCGCCCGCGGTCGACCTGTTCGATCGCTGCGACGACGTTCCCGGCCAGGATCCGGCCGAGCGTCACGTCGCGCTCGTGGAACGTCCCCGGATCGTGTGACCCGGACACCAACACCCCGTACTCGTCGAGCGGGAGGGTGAGCTGGCTCCGGATCGGCGTCTCCGGGTTGTACGCGTCGGGATCGGACGGCACGTCCTCGACCGCCTCGGCCTCCCCCTGCTCGAAGACGCGCCAGACGATGCTCTCGCCGGGGCCGTACGTCGGCGGCCCGCCCGCGAGGTTCACCGCGGCCGGCGTCGACGCGACCGGCTCGACCACGTTCGCGTCCGGATCGTGGAGGTAGACGGTGCTGGCCTCCAGCCCGTGGATGTCGCTCGCGGCCGCCACGGCCACCTCGGCGACGCGCTCTCGGGTCGTCGCGGCGATGAGTCCCACGCTCGCCTCGTGGAGCGCCTCGAGCTGTCGGGCGTGTTCGGCGGCGACCGTCTCGCCGCTCTCCTCGACCGCCCCGCGGACGGACGCGGCGACCCGCGCGGCCCGGTCCTCACCCTCGATCCGCGACGGCACGTACGCCGACACGCCGGCCGCGACCGCCTCGGCCGCGACCGCCTCGCCCCCGGCACCCGACTTCGGGGCGAGGACGAACGGGAGGGCGCCGTGCTCCGATCGGACGGCGTCCAACAGGTCGATCCCGGTTCCGTCGGGGAGTTCCAGGACGCTGACGACGCAGTCGATCGGCGCCGTCGAGAGCCGGTCGAGCGCCTCCTCGGCCGTCCGTGCCGAGTGCGGCGTCGCCTCGGAAAGCTCCCGTCCCACGGACGCCGCCGTCCGTTCGAGGGAGTCCGGGTCGCCGTCGACACAGAGGACGTCCATGCCCTCCCGGACGACGGTTCGGGTGAAATACGCTTCGGCGGGATCGACGGGGGTCGCGGGGGGTCGGCGGCGGGCGTGACGGTCGGCGGCCGGAGGTCACCCGTCGTCCGGGCGGTAGACGTCCTCGAGGTCCTCCTCGACGTGTGCGTGCTCCTCGCCGGGGAACTCGCCGGTCTCGACGGCGTCCCTGTAGTCCTCGATCGCCCGCTCCATCTCGCCGCGGACGTCGCCGAACTGCCGGGAGAACGGCGGCGACCACTCGCCGAGCCCGATCACGTCGTCGACCACGAGCACCTGGCCGTCGCAGTCGGCGCCCGCGCCGATCCCGATCGTCGGCGTCTCGAGGGCCTCCGTCACCGCGGCCGCGAGGTTGGACGGGACGTGTTCCAACACCAGCGCGAACGCGCCCGCCTCCTCGTGGGCGCGGGCGAGATCGAGGATCTCCGCCGCGGCCTCCTCGTCGGTTCCCTGCCGAGTGTACCCGCCGAGCCGGTTGACGTGCTGGGGCGTGAGCCCGAGGTGGGCCATCACCGGAATGCCGACCTCCGTCATCCGCCGCGTGGTCTCGACGGTGTGCGGCCCGCTCTCGATCTTCACCGCGTCGGCGTCGGCCTCCTTGAGGAGTTCCCCGGCGTTGCGGACCGACTCCGCCTCCTCGAGTCCGAACGAGAGGAACGGCATGTCGGCGACGACGAGCGCGTCCTCGACCGCGCGCGCGACGGCGGCGGTCCGGGAGCGCACGTCCGCCATCGTCACCGGGAGCGTCGAGTCGTAGCCGAGGGCCGTGTTGCCCATGCTGTCGCCGACGAGGACGACGTCGATCCCCGCCTCGTCGACGACGGCCGCGGTCTGTGCGTCGTAGGCGGTGAGCATCGTGATCGGCTCCTCGCGGTCCCGGAGTCCCCGCGTCGTGGTCATCGATCGGCGGTCGTTCCCCGTCCGATTAAAACCGCCGGGATCCCGAGCGAGGCGTCGATCGCCTGCGGGGGCGTCCACCGAGCGCGGCGCCGACCGCCACCGATATGTCCGTCCGCCCCGCTAGGTCACCCGTGCAACCCGTCGAGGAGGCCGAGGTCGAGGGCGTCGACTACGGCTGGGTGATGCAGACGACGTTCGTGGTCACGATCCTCGTCGGGGCCCCGGTCGTCGCCGTCCTCTCCGTCTTCGTCACGCTGGAGTCGTGGGGCGCCCGCGCCGCGTTCGCGGTCCGGGTCGGCGCGCCGATCTGGTTCCTCACCGCGGTCGCGGTCGCGGCGTACGCGAGACGCACCGAGGCCGGTGACGGGTACTCGGATCCGGACGGTGACAGCGACGAGGAGTGAGAGGAGGGTTCGGGCCGATCGCCGGGTTCGTCGAGTGCTTGGTAGCTAGGCGGAGAACGTTTCGTGAAACGGGCGTCGGATCGTCCATGCTACTAGTACGGGTGTTTCGTGTGTGATCGAGGTGATAAGAATGGGATCGCCGCTGGTGCGGTGAACATCTCCAAAGCCCCAGTCGCGAGGACTCGATGCGCTCGCTGTGCTCCTCGGTCGCTCGTTTCACTCGCTCCCTGCGGTGTCGCCGGCGGCGGAGCCGCCGGCTGCCCGTGGCGC
>NZ_NHPJ01000018.1 GCF_002252985.1 Halorubrum halodurans
CGGCCGGCAGCCGGACGAGCGGGGCGGACGCGACGTCGAGGACGGCGACGACGCCGAACAGCGACGCACCCGTCACGACCGCGAGCGGGACCGACCGCCGGAAGGCCGTCCACTCCGGGGAGCCGCCGGCCGCCCACGTGAAGACGTGTGAGACGAGGCCGACGCGCGGCGCGGCGGCCGAGCCGAGCGCCGTGAACACGATCAAAAGCAGCGTCGAGTTCACGGCCGCGAGGAGCACGAGCGCGGGGAACGGCAGCGACGACAGCTCCGGAATCCCCCGGAGGCTCGGCGCGGCGTCGACGGCGACCGCGGCGACCCCGAGGGTGCCGAGCGCGAACAGCGCCGCCGCGCCGCGCGCCGACGCCCGCCACCCGCGCGGACGGTCGGCCGTCGTTCGCGGGCGCTCAGCCATCCTCGGACGCCCCGTCGTCGCGCTCGGGCGGTCGGGCGGTTCCGTCGGCCGCCTCCCGTCGGTGCGGGACGAGGTCGAAGGACGCCTCGACGTCCCCGAGGACGAGCAGCGCGTAGTACCGGAGGTAGGTCACGACCGGCACCTGCGCGACCGCCCAGACGGCGATCGTCGCCAGCACGAACCCGACGACGAGAACGGCCAGGACGGCGAGGCCGACCGTCGACGAGAGCGAGACGGCGACGTGGGTGGCCAGGGCGACGGCGACGAACGGGACGGCGAGCAGCAGGGCGACGATCCCCGTCGCGATCGACGCGATCAGTCCCACCGCGACCGTCAACGGAAAGGCGATCACCGCGTACGCCAGGTACTGCTTCCACGCCGCCCTGATCGACCGCCAGAGCCGCCGCCACGCGTCGAGGACTCCCGAGTCGAACCGGATCATGATCGGGACGACGAAGGCGGTCGTGAACCCCGAGACCAGCCCGTAGGCGACGCCGGCGGCGAACAGCACCGGCACGCCCGCGAGGAGCGCCGCGAACGGGACCGCGAGGCCGTGGCCGGTGAGAAGCGGGACGACGAGCAGCGCGAGCCACCCGAGAACGAGCGCGAGCACCGGGAGCCCGATCGCGACCCGGAAGCCGAACAGCCGGAGGCCCTGCCGCCAGCGACGGCGCCAGTGGCGACGGATCGCCACCTCGCCGGTCCGGAGCGACTCGATCAGGACGAACTCCATGACCGCGCCGACGAACGCGAACAGCGCGCCGAGGAGGACGCTCGCTCCGACGATCGCCGCGACGATCAGCAGCGGATCGGCCGGAAGCGCGTCCGCGAGCCCGGTCGGGGCCGAACCGGGACCTCCGCCCACGGGGACCTCCCCGGACGGGGCGGAGGCGTTGAACTGTGCCGACGGGAGGCTCACGCCGCCGCCGACGAAGAAGGCGACGACGGCGAGTTTCAGCCAGCGCCGGACCTCGATCGGCGTCAGGAAGTCGCGGGTGACTTCCAGGGAGCGTTCGATCTCGTCGACCGCGTGGAGGGACATGGCGGACCGATCGCCGAGCGCCGAGTTAGCCGTTTCGGTGGCTCACGCGCGGCTCACAGCCGCTTCGACACGTACGGCCCGTCCTGATGGTACCCCAGCTTGCTCCGATAGTACTCGCGCGCGCCGATCCCGGAGATGACGGCCGCCTTCCGGTACCCCGCCTCGCGGGCGATCGCCTCGGCGCGCTCGATGAGCCTCCGCCCGTACCCCCGATGTTGCCAGTCGCCGTCGCCGCCGATCGCGACCTCGCTGCCGTACACGTGAAGCTCGCGGATCAGCGCGGCGTCCTCGAGTTCGCGACGGATCGCGTCCTCCTCGGTGCCGGGCGCGCCGGGCTGATCGGGCGAGAAGGAGGGGAACCGCAGGCGACAGAAGCCGACGAGCAGGTCGCGGACGGGGTCCTCGAAGGAGATGAAATGCTCCGTCCCGCCGCCCGCCTCGTAGGTGAGCACGTCGAGCTCGACGTCGTCGGGATCGGGGTCGGCGTCGTTGTGGCCGACCTCGCGGGCGCGGATGTCCCGCTGGACGATCCCCTTCTCCGCCGCGCGCTGGCTCGCGAGCTGTCGGAGGTTCGACTTCCAGACGCCGCCCTCGATGAAGTCGGCCGGAATGTCCCGTTGAACGCGCTGGAGCCGGGTGTACTTCGGGATGACGTCCATGACCTCGGCGACGAGGTCCGCGGCCTCCTCGTTCGAGAGCGGCTCGAACTCGTCCCGCTTCCAGCGGTCGTACACGCGGGTCCCGCCGACGACGAGGGTGGGATAGATCTTGAGGTAGTCGGGCCGCCACGCCGGGTTCTCGAACAGCTGGCGGAAGTCCTCGAGACACATCTCCCTCGTCATCCCCGGCTGTCCGGGCATCATGTGGAAGCCGACCTTGAACGCGGCGTCTCGGAGGCGACGGTTGGCGTTGCGGGAGGCCTCGTTGCCGTGCCCGCGGTGCATCTCGCGGTTGATCCGCTCGTAGGTGGTCTGGACGCCCACCTCCACCTTCGTTCCCCCGAGATCGAGCATCCGATCGATCTGTTCGGGGTCACACCAGTCGGGCTTCGTCTCGAAGGTCGTCCCGATGTTGCGGATCGCGTTCGTCTCGTTCTCCGCGATCACGTCCTCGAGGTACTCGAACTCGGTCTCCTCGGGATCGGGCGCGAACGACTCGCCCTCCGCGGGCGCCGGCTCCCTCTCGAGGTCGTAGTCGTTCATCGCCTGTAAGGCGCGCTTGACGAACCACTCCTGGTAGTCGTGTGAGCGCGCGGTCATCGTCCCGCCCATCAGGATCAGCTCCACCTTGTCGACCGGGTGGCCGATCTTCCGGAGCTGTTCGAGCCGGAGCGTGACCTGGCCGTACGGGTCGTAGTCGTTCTGCTCGCCGCGGGCCGCGGCGGGCTCGTGGCCCGTGTACGACTGCGCGGAGGAGAACTCCGAGGCCGGCCCGCCGGGACAGTAGAGGCACTTCCCGTGCGGGCAGAGCTTCGGCGAGGTCATGATCGCCACGGGCGAGACGCCGGAGGCGGTCCGGACCGGCTTGCGGCGGACCACCTCGATCACGTCGTCGCGGGCCTCCGCGGGGGCGTGATCGAGGATCTCCGTGTTCTTCGGCACCTTCGGCGAGGAGAACTCGGAGCAGGCGTCGAGCTTCGCGGACTCGAGGTTCTCCCGGTCGACGTCGCCGGCGAGGATCCGGTCGACGAGCGCCTCGCAGGTCTCGACGAACGCCTCGGGCTCGGCGTCGGAGCCGGTCGTCTCCGACCCGGACTCCGCGTCGCTCGGCGCGTCGGTACTCATTGCTCCCAGTTCGGCGGGTTCGAGGGTTAAGCGTGTCGGGCCGCGGCGACGTCGCCTCGCGGCCGCGGTGGCGCCGATGCCGGTGGCGTCGCCTCGCGGCAGCGCCGGCTTCCCGCCTACCGGTCGAGGAAGGGCGGTGCGACGACCTCGGCACGCTTCTCGTCGCCGCGCACGACGACGCTCACCTCGGTGCCGGGCTCGGCGTGATCCGCGTGAAGGTAGCCGAGCCCGATCGGCTCGTCGAGCGTCGGGCTCATGGTGCCCGAGGTGAGGTGGCCGATCCGGGTCAGGTCGCCGTCGGTGACGGCGTAGCCGTTGCGGGGCACGCCGCGCTCGAGGAGCCTGACGCCGGTGAACTCCTCGTCGGGACCGCCGGCGTCGCGCTCCGCGGCCAGCGCGTCGCGGCCGACGAACTCCGTGTCGAGGTCGACGACGAACCCGATCCCCGCCTCGTAGGGGGTCCGCGGCTCCGATTCGGGGTCGAAGTCCTGGCCCGACAGCAGGTACCCCATCTCCGTCCGGAGGGTGTCGCGCGCGCCGAGCCCGCACGGCTGGACGTCGAACGCCGACCAGACGGCCTCGGCGTCGGTCGCGGGACACATCACCTCGAACCCGTCCTCGCCGGTGTAGCCGGTGCGCGCGGTCCAGGTCGCCACGCCGCCGACGGTCGCAAGCGTTGCCTGGAACTTCGACAGCCCCGTGACCGCCTCGGGAGGGACGGACGCGTCGTCGCCGAGCGCCTCCTCCATCGCGTCGACCGCCTCCGGCCCCTGGATCGCGAACATCGCCCAGTCGTCGGTCGCGTTCGCGACGGCGGCGTCGAGGCCGTGGTCGTCGCGGTGGTCGACCCACCGATCCGTCATCTCGCCGTCGTGGCCCGCGTTGGGGACGAGGAGGTACGCCGGCTCGCCGGTCGTCGCGTCCAGGTCGCCGTCGGTCCCGTCGACGAGGTCCGAGAGCGACGCGGCACCGGACCCGGCCTCGACGCCGTCCGGGAGCCGGTAGACGACGGTGTCGTCGAGCATGACGCCCTCCTCGTTCGTGATCGCGGCGTACTGGGAGTCGCCCGGCTCGAGCGCCGTCACGTCGTTCGTGGTCAGCCGGTCCATCAGCGTCGTCGCGTCCGGTCCGGACACCTCGAGTTCGCCCATGTGCGAGACGTCGAACGCGCCGACGGCCTCGCGGACGGCGGCGTGCTCCTCGCGGATCGAGTCGAACTCGACGGGCATCCCCCACCCGCCGAAGTCGGTGAACGTCGCGCCGCGCGCCTCGTGAACGCCGTGAAGCGGAGGAGTCCGTTCGCTCATACCCGCTCCTCTCCGGGCCGGACCTAATGTCTTGTCATCGGGGAGATCACCCCGGCGACAGTCTCAAGTCCGGTCCACCCCCCATACGACACGTGATTCGCCGTCCGAGCGAGCGGTTCGGGCCCGCTGTCGCCGTCCTCGTCGTCGCCCTCCTCCTCGTGACGGTCGTCGGGACGTGGCCCCCGCTCGTCGCCGTCCAGAGCGGGAGCATGGAGCCCGCGGTCGAACGGGGCGACCTCGTCGTCGTGACGGCGGTCGACCGCTTCCCGTGGGACGACCCCGTCGGGAGCGACGCGGCGAACCCGCCGACGCGACTGGACCGCCCTGGCGACGTCGTCGTCTTCACCTCGCCGGCCGATCCGCGCCGGCCGATCCTCCATCGGGTCGCGTTCCGCGTGACTGCCGGCGAGGACTGGACCGACCGGGCCGACCCCGCCCTGCTCGACGGGGCCGACTGTGCCGAGATCGCGACGTGTCCGGCCCCCTACGACGGGTACGTGACCTACGGCGACGCGAACGGCGAGTACGACCAGAGCGCCGGGATCGCCCCGGTCGTCCACGAGCGGCTCGTCCACGCGAAGGCGCTGTTCTCGGTCCCCTATCTCGGGTACTTCCAGCTCGCCGTCGACGCGGCGGTCGCCCGGTTCGGGGTCGTGCCCGCCGGCGTCGGGATCCTCGCCGCCGTCTCGCTCGTCAGCGGGACCGGCGCGTTCCTCGTCGGTCGCGCTCGGGACGGCCGGCGGACCCGGACCGAGTCGGACGACGGCCGCCGGCCGCCCCGATAGCGACGGCACCGCTCGGGCCGGGCGCGGTCACCGGTCCGCCCCGGTCGTCCGTTTCTCCCGGCCCGGAACCGCCTCACTCGCCGCTGCCGGCGCCGGACCCGTCGCGCTCACCGCCACCAGCGCCGCCGCTCCCGTTTCCCTCGGTGTCCTCCTGTCCTCCGCTGTCCCCGTTTCCCTCGCGGCTCCCGTCCCCGTCCGAGCCGGGCGCCCCCCCGGTCCCGTCGCCCGTCTCAACCAGGTCGCCGTCGAGCGTCACCGAGTCGCTGGCGGCGTTGCGGAGGGCGTCCGAGCGACCGAACTCGCCGGGCGCGATCGCCAGCGTCCGGATGCCGTACCCGTTAGCCGTCTCGAGGACCGGCTTGAAGTCGGTGTCGCGCGAGGCGACCGCGAGCGTCGCCATCCGCCCCTCGGCGGCGAAGCGCGCGGCGTCGACCGCGAGCTTCACGTCGACGTCGCCGCTGGTCACGACGACCTCGAACCCGCGCGCCTCGGCCGCCTGGATCAGTCCGGGCGTGGCGTGCTCGTCGAGGTAGAGCCGGGTCGTCACGAGCTGTCCCTCGGCCTCGGCCGCCTCGCGGACGTCGTCGAGGTCGACGTCGAACTCCTCGCGTAACACGTTCGGCCCGTCGACGAACAGCGCGACGCCGACGCGCTCCGAACCGCCACGTTCCGCGTCGCCCGGACTGCTGGTCTCCATGGCTCCCCTCGGCGGCCGGCAGAAAAAGGCGTGCTGATCCGCGGGCGTCCCGGTCGCCCCGGTCGCTCGGCACCGCTCGGGGCTAACAGACCGGCTTCGGGTTGACGCCCATCGACTCGAGGCTGTCGGCGTACTCCTCGTAGGCCGCCTCGATCGCGCCGCCCCCGGCCTCGCGGGCGCGATCCCACGCCCCCTCGTCGTCGCCGCACTCGGCCGCGAGCAGGTCGCCCGCCCGCTCCAGTTGGGCGTCGAGGTCGTCGCCCATCGACCGGAACAGCCCCGCCGTCTGCGGGTCCGCGTCGCCGACGAAGAAGCCGGTCACCTGCGTCTTCGACTGCTCCGCGGCGAGGGTCCGGCCGACGAAGCCGCCGAGCCGCTCGACCGTGTCGTCGAGCCCGCGGAGGTACGACTGGATCGCCGGGGCCTCGCCCGGCTCGTGGCCGTCGAGCTCGCCGGCGACCGTGTCGTAGTGGGATCGCTCCTCGCGGGCCGTCTCCGCGAACGCCGCGGCGACGTCGCCGTCCTCGCTCGCCGCCCACGCCTCGTACGTCTCGGCCGCGTGGTGTTCGGCGGTCGCCGCGGCCGAAAGGACGGCGTCCGGCTCCATCTCGCCGGCCGTGTCCGCGAACAGCGACTTCGACGAGCCGAGCCGCGAGAGGGCGGTCTCGTTGTCGTCGCGAACGGCCTCGATGAACTCCTCGGGGGTCATGCGATTCGCTATCATCTCCGAGTAGTTGTATGCGACGGTCGGCGTCGAAAAACGGGGTCGTGTTCGGCTCGCTACGAGACCGACTCCTTCGCTTCGCTCGTTCCTCCGTCACTCGG
>NZ_NHPJ01000051.1:0-158 GCF_002252985.1 Halorubrum halodurans
GTCGGCGATAGCGATCAAGCCGCTCGATCCCGCACGCTACCTGAAACACACCGTCTGGGACCGCGGCGAGAAGTTCGCGCTGCTGTCGGCGACGATCCTCTCGAAGGACGCGTTCTGTCGGGGGGTCGGGCTCGACCCCGCGAACGTGGCGCTCGTCG
>NZ_NHPJ01000051.1:200-626 GCF_002252985.1 Halorubrum halodurans
CCGGACGAGAAGGGGCTGATCCACGCGCACTCCTACGACATCGCCGGGCGGCTCGTCGAGAAACTGGGCGAGTTCGGCGTGGCCGCGCGCGTCCGCCGACACGCGCGGGCGAACCGCGACGCCGAACTGGAGGCGTGGAAGGCGAGTTCGGACCCCGAGGTGTTCGTCTCCGTGAAGATGGAGGAGGCGCTCGACCTGGAGGGGGATCTGTGCCGCTGGCAGGTGGTGTGTAAGGCGCCGTACCGCAACACCAACGACTCGCGGGTCGCCCGGCGGCTGGCCGACGGCCAGTGGGCGTGGTACCATCGAACCGCGCTGCGTACCGTGATACAGGCGTGCGGGCGCGTCGTCCGCGCGCCCGATGACCACGGGGCGACGTACCTCGCGGACGACTCGCTCCTCGACCTGTTCGACCGCGCGGCGGCG
>NZ_NHPJ01000051.1:668-796 GCF_002252985.1 Halorubrum halodurans
TCCCCGCGTTCGACCCGGCGGCCGCGCTCGCCGGGATCGACGCCGACCCGTCGGGCCCCGGTCGCGCCGGCCGCCGGGGGGGACGCTCCCGGCACGCCGCGTCGTCCGAGCGGGCGGCGGGCCGGGAG
>NZ_NHPJ01000062.1:0-6562 GCF_002252985.1 Halorubrum halodurans
CCGCGAGCTCGAGATCACCGACGTGACCGACCGGCTCGACGAGTTCAAGCGCCTGATCGAGCTCGTCGCCGCCGAGGAGCTGACGGTGAAGAACGCCGAGGAGGTCGTCCTCCGCGAGATGCTCGACGAGGGCGACGACCCCGACGCGATCGTCGACCGCGAGGGGCTCGGCAAGGCCGAGTCCGGCGAGGTCGAGGCCGCCGTCGAGGCCGCGATCGACGACAACCCCGACGCCGTGGCCGACTACCACGACGGCGACGACGGCGCGATCAACTTCCTCGTCGGCCAGGTGATGCAGGCGACCGGCGGGAGCGCCGATCCCGGCCAGGTGAACGGGCTGCTGCGCGAGCGGCTGGACGGGTGACGGGGACGCAAGGCGCGGGGATCGACGCATGGAGGTGACCGTCGACGTCGTCGGCGGCGACACGGAGACGTACGCCGTCGCCGCCGACGCGACCTACGCCGACCTGATCCGCGCCGCGGGCTTTCACCCCCAGGAGGCGTCGGTCCTCGTCGACGGCTCGCCCGTTCCCGGCGACCGCCCCGTCGACGCCGACCGGGTGCGGCTGCTTCGGCTGATCCGAGGCGGGACGACCGGCCTCGTCGCCGCGGGCGAGTGAGAGCGTGACGGACGCCGACGGTCCCGGTCCGCCCCCTGCGGGGGTCGCGATCGAGTCGGCGACGCCCGACGACCGGCTCGACGCCCTCCGCGTGCTCGACGCCGCGATGCTGGAGACCGACGCCGACGCCCTCGTCGCCCGGATCGACGCCGGCGACGTCCTCGTCGCGCGCTTCGATCGGACCGGCTCCGTCGTCGGCGCGCTCGTCGCGACCCGGCCGGAGCGGACGGTGCGTCACGTCGACGCGGTCGCCGTCAGGCGCGCGCGGCGCGGGCGAGGGATCGGGTCCGCGCTCGTCGCTCGCGCGGTGCGGGAGGCGCGATCGGATCCCGACGTCGACGCGCTCACCGCGGCCTTCGACGCGGATCTGCGGGACTTCTACGCCGACCTCGGGTTCGCGGTCGAGCCGGCCGGGGACGGCCGGTTCCGCGGGCGGCGGACGACGAGCGCCCCCGGCTCGGGCGGCGAGTGAGGTTCGGCCGTTCCGTCCCGGCTCGGCTCCCCGCGTTCCGATCCGTTTTATTCCGAGCCGACCGACCGGCCGTCATGGAACGCCCCCGACTCGGGACGGGCACGGACGCGGGACTGCTCCTCCGGCGCGGGGGCGCGCTGGTCGCCGACGCGCTGCTCGTCGCGACGCTGTTCGGGCTCACCACGGTCGCCGTTCGCCTCCTCGCCGGCCCGTCCGTGCTCGCGGGCCGCCTCGTCCTCCCGGTCGCGTACCTCGGCTACTACGTCGCCTTCGAGGGGGCGTTCGGGCGGACGCCGGGGAAGCGGCTCCTCGGACTCGTCGTCCGCGACCGCGACGGGTCGCCGTGCGGGCTCCGGGCGGCGCTGGTCCGGAACCTCCTCCGCGTCGTCGACGGCGCGGTCGTCTACCTCGTCGGCGCCGTCGTCGTCCTCCTCACGGACGGCGACCGGCGCGTCGGCGACCACGTCGCCGGGACGCGGGTTCGCCGGTCCGGAGAGTGACGGTCCGAACCGCGAGACGGGTCACCCGAACTTGCCCGTGATGTAGTCCTCGACGCGCTGTTCTTCGGGGTCCTCGAAGATCTTCGCCGTGTCGTCGTACTCGACGAGCCGGCCGCCGGTGAGGAACACGGCGGTCCGGTCGGAGATGCGGGCCGCCTGCTGCATGTTGTGCGTGACGATGATGACGGTGTACTCCTCGGCGAGGCCGTCGATCAGGTCCTCGATCTTCGAGGCCGCGACCGGATCGAGCGCCGAGGTCGGCTCGTCCATGAGGATCACCTCGGGGTCGGGGGCGATGGCGCGGGCGATACAGAGGCGCTGTTGTTGTCCGCCCGACAGGTCGAGCCCGGAGGAGTCGAGCTGGTCTTTCACCTCGTCCCAGAGGGCGGCGCCCTTCAGCGACTCCTCGACGCGGGCGTCGACGTCGCCGTCGAACCCCTGGATCTTCAGGCCGTACGCGACGTTGTCGCGGATCGACTTGGGGAAGGGGTTCGGCTTCTGGAACACCATCCCGATCTTCCGTCGGAGCGCGACCGGGTCGACGTCGTCGTCGTACACGTTCTTGCCGCCGAACTCCACGTCGCCCTCGACCCGACAGACGTCGATCATGTCGTTCATCCGGTTGATACACCGGAGGAACGTCGACTTGCCACAGCCCGAGGGGCCGATGAGCGCGGTCACGCGCTTCTCGGGGATCTCGATCGACACGTCGTCGATGGCCTGTTCGTCGCCGTAGAAGACGTCCAGGTCGCGCGCCGCGACCGCCGTCTCGCCGACCGCCGTCGATCGGTCCGTCGATCCGGTCTCGACGTCGGTCGTGATGAGCGATTCGTCTCCCGTCGTGTCGGATGATGTGTTACTCATGTTAGCTCCCCCGTTCCGCACGGTTCCGAAGCAGTATCGCCGTTCCGTTCATGCCGATGAGAATGATCAGGAGCGTGATCACGCCGGCCGCGACGACGCCGTACCGGAACTCCGCCTGCGGGAAGCCGGCCCACGCGTAGATCTGCATCGGCATCGCGCTGAAGCGGCTGAAGAGGCTGCCCGGCGCGCTGAAGACGGTCGTCGCCGCCCCGATCATGATGAGCGGCGCGGTCTCGCCGATCGCCCGCCCGAGCGCGAGGATCGTTCCCGTCAGGATGCCCGGCAGCGCCTCCGGCAGCACGACGTTCTTCGTCGTCTGCCAGCGCGTCGCGCCCATCGCGTCGGACCCGCGCCGCAGGTCGTCCGGCACCGACCGGATCGCCTCCTGTGCCGAGATGATCGTGATCGGGAGGATGAGAAGCGACAGCGTCAACGCGGCCGTCACCGCCGTTCCGTAGCCGAGCCCGAGCAGGTTCGCGAACAGCCCCAGCCCGAGGAGGCCGTAGACGACGGACGGGATGGCGGCGAGGTTCGCGATGTTGATCTGTAACAGGCGGGTCAGCGATCCGACGAGCCCGCTTCCGGCGGTGTACTCCTCGAGGAAGACCGAGGTGCCGACGCCGAGCACGAACGAGAGCACCGCCACCAGCGCGATGATGATCACGGATCCGACGATTGCCGGGTACAGCCCCGCCTCGGCGGCGTTCCGCGAGGGAGCCTCGGTGACGTACGAGGCGTCGAGCCACGGGTCCGGTGCCGGCACGCCCCACGCCTCGACGACGAGCGCCCCGACGATCACGCCGGCGGCGAGCAGGAGCGGCAGCCCGAGCCCGACCGTCCCCTCGCCGACGTCGACGACTCGATGGACGTAGACCGCGGTCGGCACGCCCGTCACCGCGAGCACGATCAGCGTGGTGGGGCCGGGGAGCCCGACGCTCCCGGCGAGGAACCCGCCGGCGGTCGCGAGCGCGAGCGGACCGCCGCCGGCCGCGACCGCCGCGGTCCGGCTCCCGCGGGCGGCGACGACGAGGGCCCCGACGGCCGCGACCGGGATCGCGAGCGTCCAGAGGTAGATGACGAGGTCCGACGGATACGTCCGGACGACGCCGCGGAGGACCGCCGCGGCGACGAGCCCGAGGAGACCGATCGGGGCCGCGGCCGTCACGGCCCGAGCCGCGGCACGCCACCGACCGTACGCGTACAGCGCCGCGGCCGGGAGGACGCCGAGCGTGTACGCGAGGAACCACACCAGCTCGTCGAACACCAGAAAGAGAGTCCCGACGGCGAGGCCGACGGCGATCCCGCCGACGAGCCGACCGAGGAGGCCGAACCCGACCGCCCCGACGCGACCGTGGCTGCCGACGTACGCGAGGTACGCCGTGACGGGCGCGGCGACGACGAAGAGGTACGCGAGCTGCCAGCTGAGTCGAGGGATCGTCACGACGAACGTCTCGATCGCGGTGAAGACCCCGGCGACGGCGACGAGCCCGCCGGCGAGGACGCCGACAACGCGGCGGGTCACCGCGGCGTCGTCCGCGCTGTACAGACAGAAGGCGAGGAACGGGACGACGAGCGTCAGGAAGTAGGTCAACAGCCACTCGGGGCTCGCGTTCGCCAGGTCGAAGGCGTCGATCGCGACGTACACGAGGAGGACGCCGAGCGCGACGAGACCCGCCACGCTCGCGCCGAGCGAGAGGTACTCGAAGACGATCCCGCGAACCCGGCTCACCTCGCCGAATCCGGTCGCGTTCTGGTTGTCGGTCGCCATCAGTACTCCTCCCGGTAGCGTTCCGCGATGATGTCACTGAGTACGTTCATTGCGAGCGTCACCACGAACAGCGCGAGGCCGAGCGCGAACATCGAGTCGTACGGGATCGTCCCGCCCGTGAGGTCGCCGCCCGCGATCTGGACCATCGCGACGGTGATGGTCATCCCGGACTCCAACAGCACGTCGGCGGGATTGATGTACGGGATCCCGAGCGGCGCCTCCCGCACCGCCGGCATCCGGGCCTGCGCGCCCATCGCGACGACGACGATCATCGTCTCGCCGACGGCGCGGGAGACCGCGAGGATGTACGAGGAGGCGATCCCGGAGATCGACGCGGGGACGACGATCCCGGTCGAGACCTCGAACTTCGTCGCGCCGAGGCCGTAGCCGGCCTGGCGGAGCTCGTCGGGCACGGCGCTCATCGCGTCCTCGGAGATCGACGACACCATCGGGATCGTCATGATGCCGACCATGATCGACGCCGACAGCGCGTTGAAGGTGCTCATCTCCGGGAACAGCGTCGCCTTCAGCGCCGGGGTGATGTACACCAGCGCGAAGTAGCCGTACACGACCGTCGGGATCCCGGCGAGGATCTCGAGGAGAGGTTTGAGGATCGATCGCGCGTTCGGGGTCGCGTACTCGCTGAGGTAGATCGCCGTCAGCGTCCCGGTCGGAAGCGCGATGAACGCCGCCGTGATCGTCACGACGAGCGTCCCGATCAGGAGCGGGATGATGCCGAACGACTGCCCGCCGCCGGCCGGGTTCGGGCTCCAGTTGGTGCCGGTCAGGAACTCGACGATCGGGATCTCCGCGAAGAACACCACCGCGTCGGACAGCAGCGTGGCGAAGATCGCGACCGTCGTGAGCAGGGTGATCGCCGCGCAGGCGGCGAAGAACCCGCCGTAAGTTCCCTCCTTCAGTCGTCTGAGCCCGCTCCGTCGCTGGAGATCGGGACTCTCGGTACTATCTGTCACAACCGGTCGGGTATCGCACGCTGTCGTAAATCAATACACCGGTTCATCCTGCCCGGTCAGCCCTGCGCTCGCTCGATGGCGTCCTCGAGCTTCCCCATCTGCTCCTCCTGGGTCTCCTCCGTCGCCGGCACGTACCCGACGTCGCCGGCGACGAGGTCCTCGTTCGTCGTCTGCTCGACGAAGTAGCGGGCGAACTCGGCGACGTGTTCCTTGCCGAGCGACTCGATGGAGGGGTAGGTGAACAGCGGGCGAGAGAGGGGGGTGTACTCGCCGCTGGAGGCGGTATCGAGGCTCGGCTCGACGGGGCCGTCGCCGTCGTCGATGGCGAGCGCCTTGAGCTGGTCGGGGTTCAGATAGTAGTACGAGAAGCCGAAGTACCCGATCCCGTACTCGCTGCCCGAGACCCCGTTCGCGATGTTGTTGTCCTTCTCCGTCGCCTGGTAGTCGCTCGTGTGGCCCCGCTCGCCGAGGACGGCCTCGATGAAGTAGTCGTAGGTGCCGGAGGTGTCGGCGGCGCCGTACCGCTCTATCTCCTCGTTCGGGAACTCGTCGCGGACCTCGTCCCACGTCTGGGCCGGGTCGGACTCCCAGATCGTCGCGAGCTCCTCGACGGTGAGCGAGTCGACCCAGTCGGCCTCCGGATTGACGACGACCGTGACCGCGTCGGTCGCCGCGATCAGCTCGACGTACTCGACGCCGTTGTCCGCACACAGCTCCTCCTCCGCCGGCTGGATCGGCCGGCTCGCGTTGTTGAAGTCGGTCTCGCCGACACAGAAGAAGTTCGAGAAGCCGCCGCCGGACCCGGTCGAACTGATGTCGATGGAGACGTCCGGATAGTCCTCAGCGAAGTCCTCCGCGATCGCGCTCATCAGCGGGAACACGGTGCTCGAGCCGGCGATGTTGATCGAACCGGAAAGCGAGTCGTCGCCGGAGCCGTCGCCTGAACCGTCGTCGCCGGAGCCGCCGGTGCTCTGCGTACAGCCCGCGAGTCCGAGCGCGCCGGCACCGGCGAGCGCCGCGAGCGATTGCCGACGGGTGATTCCCTCCGCGTCCAGGTTCTGGGTGGGTTCCATCACCGGATCGTGGACGAAGACCACGTAAATAGCATGCTATGAGGAATATACGACGGGGTGTAGTGGACGATAGTGCTATTTAGTACTATACCTACTATATAGATTTTCTGGATATCGAACGTAGCGGCCGACGGTCGAACGCGTCTCGCCGGTCGTCCGAGACATCTATATAGCGATACGCAGCACTCTACCCGGAGATATACGGCACATATAATCCGTTATGACGGATCGACGTATTCCGGGAAACATGGCGACGACCGATCCCGCGAACGGGTCCGACGCCGGCGTCGG
>NZ_NHPJ01000062.1:6651-6910 GCF_002252985.1 Halorubrum halodurans
CTCGTCGCGATCCGGAACGCCTACGCGGAGACGGTCATGTCGGTGCCCCACTACGAGGACGAGTACAACGACACCTACGAGCGTAGCCTCGCGGAGGAGTTCACCCCCGAGCTCGCGGTCGCGCTCACCCGCGAGCCGACGCTCCGCGAGCGGTCCCGCTCGTCGCTGCTGACGAAGACGACGGAGGCGATACGTCGGCGGGAGGAGTTCCTCGAGCGGCTCGAGGCCGAATCCGCGTCGGTCTCGCGCGCCCGCGAGA
>NZ_NHPJ01000009.1 GCF_002252985.1 Halorubrum halodurans
GGTTCAGCACCGAGGCCGCGACGTTGTACCCGCGCGAGAGCGGGCCGGTCACCTGCTGGTAGACGCGGCGGCCGATCTGGAAGCCGGCGTTGACCGCCTCGCCGAAGCCGAGGAGCAGGGCGTTGAAGGGGAACTCCGCGGCCTCGGCGCTGAACCCCTCCGCGACCCGCGGCGCGCTCACGCGGAGCAGCTGTCCCGCGATCGTGAGGTCTCGCGGTCGGACGAAAGCGGCGTCGGTCCACGGTCCCCGTATCGCCGCACAGAGCAGCCCCGCCGTGAGGACGTTCGCGGTCGCAGTCGCGAGGCCGACGCCGACGACCTCCAGGCGGGGGAGCCCGAACAGCCCGAGCCCGAGGACGACCGACCCGACGATGTTGAGCGAGTTCGCGACCACGTTCACGTACATCGGCGTTCTGGTGTCGCCGGTTCCCTGGAGCGCCCGCGCGGCCACGAGCGCGACGTGTCTCGCCGGGGCCGTCGCGAAGACGATCGCGAGGTACGCCGCGCCGAGCGAGACGACCGCCGGCGGGGTCTCCCGGCCGACGAGCCGGCCGAAGACGTCGATCGCGGCCTCGCCGAGGAACAGCCCGAAGAGGACGAACGGGACCCCGGCGAGCGCGCCGAGCAGGATCGCCTGCGTGATCGCCTCGTCGCGGGTCGCCGTCTCCGCCGCGCCGGNNCGCGGCCGGCGAGAAGAGCGCGGTGACGACGACGTCCGTCGTCCGCATCGCGGTCCGGAACGTCTGCTCGCCCATCACCGGCCACGCGAGCGCGAACACGCGCTTCCAGACGCGCCGGACGCGCGGGAGGTCCATGCGTCACCGTCGAGGGACGCGACCGAGTTCTAGCTATCGGAGGCGATCGGCGGTCGCCGGGCGGAGGGAGCGGAGGATGGGGGAAACGGAGGACGGGGGAAACGGAGGA
>NZ_NHPJ01000135.1 GCF_002252985.1 Halorubrum halodurans
GACGGGATCGACGGCGAGGGCCGACCGGAGGAGTCCTCGTAGCGGCTCCGGACCGTCGGTAGGCGGTCGTGCGAGACCGACCGTGCGGGTCGATGCCGGGTGACCGGGAATCGGCGGTAGATACTTTCTCGTCGGTCACGGAGGAGCGGTATGACCGACACGATCCTCGTTCCCGTCGAACTGCCGGACCCCGAGCCGATCGCTCCGGTGCTCGTTCGGGACCTCGCGCCGCTCGACATCGTGGTCATGGGCCACTTCGCGGTTCCGGAGCAGACCCCGACGGAGGCGGCCCGCGAGCAGTTCGAGTCGGAGGCGCGGGCGACCCTCGACGCGGTCGCGGAGCCGTTCCGCGAGTCGAGCGCCTCGGTTCGGACCCGGCTCGTCTTCGGGAAGGACCGGGGGACCGCGATAGACCGAGTGATGGTCGAGGAGGACTGCGCGGCGGAGCTCAACCCGGCCCCGACGGAGGGGATAGACCGGATCCTCGTACCGATCCCGGCCGTCGCGGAGTTCGCCCGCCTTCCGGCGTTCGTCAACGTGCTCTGTGAGGACTCTGTCTCTTATACCCATCTG
>NZ_NHPJ01000100.1 GCF_002252985.1 Halorubrum halodurans
GCGGCCGATCGACGACGGCGGCTCCCCGAATACCGCGGCGCGAGCGCCCACAGCGCCGCGAGCGCGGGGAGGCTGAAGACGAGGTGGAACTGGAGGTACGTCGGCGTGGGGATCACGGAACCACCCGAACGGGGACGGCCATGCCGTGACGTTCGGCTCGGTTCTCATTAATGATCGGCTCCGATTATCCCGATCGGATCCGTCGGCGTGGGCGGGCCGGCGGCGTTCACTCCGGATCCGAGAGCACGCCGTGTCCCTCGAGTACCTTCCCGAGCCGGTACATCGAGGCGACCACCGCGTCACACGCCGGCCTGACCGCCGGCTTCGGGACGAACCCGACCGAGAGTCCCGCTACCTCGAGCATCGGGAGGTCGTTCGCGCCGTCGCCGACCGCGACCGTGGACGCCATCGAAACGCCGAGCTCCGCGGCCAGGTCCTCCAGCGCGTCGTCCTTCGTTCCCTCGATGAGGGGACCCTCCGCCTCGCCGGTGAGCTTCCCGTCCGCCATCGGGAGCCGGTTGGCGAGTATCGTGTCCACCTCGACGCCCTCGCGTTCGAGCGCGCGCTCGACGCCGCGCTCGAAGCCGCCGGTGAGCACCGCGACGTGATGGCCGTCGGCCCGCAGGCGGGTTATCAGCCGCGCCGCGCCCGGCCGGATCCGGACCGCGTCGAACGCCTCGCTCGCGGCGGCCTCGTCGAGCCCGCCGAGCAGCTCCGCCCGGCTGTAGAGGCTCTCCGCGTAGCTGATCTCGTCGTTCATCGCCCGCTCCGTGATCTCGGCGACCTCGTCGGCGACGCCCGCCCGCTCGGCGAGCAGCACCGTCATCTCGGAGTCGGAGAGCGTGCCGTCGAAGTCGAACGCGACCAGGCTCATGTCCACCGTTGGTCCGGCAGGGGTCTTTAAGCGCCTGATCGGCGGTCGGATCGCCCTCCGACCGCCGCCGGCTCGCCTCCGGAGACCTTTTGCCCAGGCCGGGCGTTCCCGCATCCATGACTCGCGCCGAGATCGACGTCGACGACCTCCTGAAGATCGTTCTCGGGCTCGCGATCGTGTGGCTTCTCCTGGAGATCCTCGGAACGGTGCTGGACCTGACGTTCGCGCTGATCGACGCGCTCCCGACGCTGATCGTCGTCGTCATCGTCGTCCTGATCGCCCTACGGCTCGCCGACCGGATCTGAGCGGTCCGATCCAGTGTTCAGCCTCAACGTCCCGCTCCCGCCCGCCGTGGGGCGTCTCGCCGACGATCTCCAGCCGAAACTGTCGGGGTTCGATCGGGTCCGCGACCGGCACACCCTGGTGTGTAAGCGGTTCGGCGTCGACGACGTGTCGGTGGGGATCGACGGTGACGACCCCCCGCCGCGGCCGGCGGCGCTCGAGACCCTCCGCGACCGCCTCCGACGACCCCTCGCCGGCACGTCCCCGTTCGCAGTCGAGGTGGCCGGGATCGACGCGTTCGATTCGCCCGCAGCGGGCTCCGGCCCGGTCGTCTACCTCGGCGTCGAGAGCGAAGCGCTCGTCCGACTCCACCGACGGCTGTGTGCGGTCTTCGGCGCGGTCGACGGGATCGAGGGCGACGCGTACGTCCCGCACGTCACGCTCGCGCGGGGCGGAGGGGTGGCCGACGTGAAACGAATGGTCGACGCCGTCGGCGAGTTCGACCCGATCCGGTGGCGGGTCCACGCGCTCGACCTCTACGACCCCGAGTTCCGCGAGGTCGCCGCGACGATCGAGTTGTAGGGGGTCTGAGGTGGGAGCGGGAGGAGCGGTCGTTGAGAGCGATCATCTACTCGGCACGGTATCGTCTCCGGTGCGATGAACACCGCCAAAGCCCCAGTCGGGAGGACTCGATGCGCTCGCTGCGGTCCTCAGTCGTTCGCTCCGCTCACTCCCTGCGGTCCTTACGTCGCGCGTCTTCGTCCTCCCGACTGCCCCTTTGAATCCCATCCCGCACCGCCCCGCACCTCACGCCTCCCCAGCCTCGCTGCTCACTTCGTTCGCCGCGTCCAGCGAGAATCAAAGATTCTCTGGCAGCCGGCGGCTCCGCCGCCGGCGACCTCGCGGGCTCCTCGTGCCCCTGCGGGGCACTCGGAGGCGCGCCACTGCGTCGTGTCCCTATCACACGGCCTCGCTCACCGCTCGCGGATCCGCATCGGCACCGGGTGGTCCGGATGCATCGTCAGCGACCCCCGAAGCGAGAGGTCGGGCCCCTCGTACGCGAGCTCGTAGCGCGAACAGACGCACGCGAGGATGAGCTTCGCCTCGAGCAGCGAGAACGCCTTCCCGATACAGTGGCGCGGCCCGCCGCCGAACGGGAAGTACGCGAACCGCGGGCGCGCGCTCCGGCGCTCGGGCGTCCATCGGCTCGGGTCGAACGCGTCCGGATCGTCGTACCACCGCGGCGAGCGGTGGACCACCCACTGTGAACACATCAGCGCGGAGCCCTCGGGGATCCGGTAGCCGTCGATCCTCACGTCGAGCTTCGGCTCGCGAAACAGCGTGTAGACCGGCGGGTACAGCCGCATCGACTCCGAGAGCACCCGGTCCGTGAACGTCATCTCTCTGGCGTCTCCGGCGTCCGGCGGCCCCGACTCGGTCGCGGCCGCCGCCTCCCGTTCCACGCGGGCTCGCGCCTCGGGGTGTTTCGAGAGGAGGTAGAAGGTGTACGTCAACGCGAGCGCGGTCGTGTCGTGGCCGGCCAGAAGCATCGTCACCAGCTCGTCGCGGAGGTTCTCGTCGGTCTGCTCGCCGCGGTCGCGCGCGCGCAGGAGGACCGACAGGAGGTCCATCGGCAGGTCGCCGTCCGGGTCGCCCGGCGGGCCGCTCACGGCGACCCCCTCGGAGCCGGCCGGGTCGACGGCGGGGTCGCGCTCGGTGCCCCGCCGCCGCTCGACGATCCCGTCTATCACCGACTCCAGGGTGGCGACGGCGTCGTCGAACTCGCGGTTCTCGCGGGTCGGCACCCAGTCGGGGATCAGGAATCGGCGGGGGTCCGGCTCGAACCGGGCGCCGAGCGGCTCCAGCTTCTCCTGGACCGTCCGAACCTCCTCGTCGGTGACGTCCGCGCCGAACATCGCCGAGACGATGATACGGACGGTGAGCCGCGCGATCTCGAGTTGGACGTCGACGACCTCGCCGTCCTCCCACTCGGCGATCTGTGCCTCGGTGTGGTCGACCATCGTTCCCGCGAGCGCGCCGATCCGCCGGCTGTGAAACGAGGGGTTCGCGAGGGTTCGCTGTCGTCGCCAGGTGTCGCCCTCGCTCATGAGCAGCCCCTGGCCGAGCAGGCGGTCCATCGCGTCGTCGCCGAAGTTCGGCTTGCGATACCGCTCCGCCTCCGCGACGAGCACGCGCTCGATGTCGGCGGGGTTCGTGAGCAGGTACGTCTCGCGCGGGCCGAGGTCGAACCGCACGACGTCGCCGTAGCTGTCGGCGCAGGCGCGCATGAACGAGAAGGGGTCGTCGGCGAACTGGCGGCCGTTGCCGAAGAGGGGATCCCCGATGGGTCCGGGCGGCGTGACGGACATACGATATCTGGGGGCTGAGCGGGGTTAAACGTTCGGCGGCCCGCGTTCCGGGAACTCGAAGAGCGGGGCTTCTCCGCCCGTTCGGCGACGTGTGCCCCGAGGTCAGCGGGCGGCGTCGAGCCGCTCGACCCGCGCTATCAGCTCCGCCACCGCGGCCTCCTGGTCGTCGGTCGCGTCGACGATCCGGTCCGTCGCCGACTCCGTTCGGTCCGACCGGTCGCGGACGCTCTCGAGGGTGGCGGTGAGCTCCTCGACGGTCGCCGCCTGGTCGTCCGTCGTCCGGGCCACCTCGGCGACGCCGTCGGCCGCCTCGTCGACCGCGTCCGCGATCGCCGCGAGCGAGTCGAGGACGGTCTCGATCTCCGCGCCCGCGTCCTCGATGCGCTCGTGTGAGCGCTCGACGGCCGCCGACGTCTCGTCCGACTGCGCCTGGAGCTCGGCGAGGCTCTCGGTGATCGCCTCGGTGTGTCCGCGGGTCTCGTCGGCCAGCTTCTTTACCTCCTCGGCGACGACCGCGAAGCCGTTGCCGTCCTCGCCCGCACGGGCGGCCTCGATGTTGGCGTTGAGCGCCAGCAGGTTGGTCTGTTCCGCGACCTCCGAGATCACCGCGATCACCTCCTCGATGTCGTCCATCCGGTCCGAGAGCGCGCCGACGCTGTCGACCAGCTCGTCGCCGATCGCCACCACGTCCTCCGTCGCCTCGCGGGCGTCACTGCTGGCGTCGAGTCCCTCCTCCGCGGCCGCCCTGGCGTTCGAGGCCGCCGCGTCGACCTGGTCGGCGGTCGCGGCGACCTCCTCCATGCCCGCCGAGAAGGACTGCATCTCCGCGACGCCCTCCTCCAACAGCTCGTTCTGTTCGTCGACGTTCGCCGCGATCTCGTCGGCCGCCTCGCTCGCCTCCTCGACCGTGTCGTCGATCTCGCGGGCCTGCTCCTGGACGCTCCGCGAGAGCGTCTCGAGGTTCTCGGCCATCTCGTTGACGACGTCGACGACCCGGAGCAGGTCGTCGTCGAGCCGCTCGAAGGACGCCTCGTGAGCGATGCGCGCGTCCAGGTCGCCCGCGCCGATCGCCTCGGCGGTTTCCCTGATCTCGGAGACCAGGGCCGCGGTCGCCGCGCGCCCCTCGACGTTCTCCGTCCGGTCGATGACGACCTCCGTGACCCCCACGAGCCCGCCGTCGTCGCCGTACAGCGGCGTCGCCGTGAACTCGATGTGACGTTCGTCGCCGTGACGGTCCACCATCGTGCTCGTGTCGCGGTATCGGTTCCGGGCCGACTCACAGCGCTCGACGTCGTACGCCTCGTCCGCGCTCTCCGGGGCGTCGAGCACCTTGTCGGCGAGGGTGTCGGCGCGGCGGCCGTCCGGGTAGAACAGCTCGGAGACGTGGCCGTGGCCGACCGCCTCGTCGCGTTCGACGCCGGTGAGCGAGACGATCGCGTCGTTCCACTCGGCGACGTTGCCCCCACGGTCGAGGATGAACGTCGGGACGCCCGTCGCGTCGAACACCTGTTCGAAGCCGGCGCCCGCGAGCGTTCCCGCGCGGTCGACCCCGTCCTCGTCGGTGACCCTGTGTCGTTCGTCGTCCCGTCCGTCCGTTCCGGCCGCGTCGTCGGCGCTCGAGCCCGTCTCGCTTGCCGACCCGACGACGACGCCGCCGTCCGGGACCGACCGCGAGCCTCGATCCCGCCCGAACGCGCGCCTGAGGAGCCCTCGAAGTCCCGTCATGTTCGGTTCCCCCTCACCGAACGTGGCATATAAGATCGACCCCCGGAGAATCAAATCTGATACCCGGACTCGCCGGTCGCGGACCCCGCCCGCAGCGTTCAAGCGCGTCCGCCGGCTACGTGGGATCGATGGACGCCGACGCCGTGAGGGCCCGTGCGGCCGATCTCCCGACGGAACCCGGCGTGTACCAGTTCCGGTCCGGGGAGACGACGCTGTACGTCGGGAAGGCGGTAGACCTCCGTGATCGGGTGCGGTCGTACGCCGACCCCCGGTCGGCCCGGATCCGCGGGATGGTCGATCGGGCGGACCGCGTCGAGTTCGCCGTCACCGACACGGAGACTCAGGCCCTGCTGCTCGAGGCCAACCTCATAAAGCGGCTCCGGCCGCGGTACAACGTCCGGCTGAAGGACGACAAGTCCTACCCCCTGGTCGCCTTTTCCGACCACACGGTCCCGCGGATCGCGGTGACGCGCGACCCCGAGGAGGGCGCGGTCGCGTACGGCCCGTTCACGAACAAGGGCCGCGTCGAGACGGTCGTGAAGGCGATCCGCGACGAGTACCGGCTCCGCGGCTGTTCGGACCACAAGTACGCGAACCGCGACCGGCCCTGTCTCGACTACGAGATGGGTATCTGCTCTGCCCCCTGTACCGGCGAGATCGACCCTGAGAGCTACGCGGAGGACGTCGCCGCCGCCCGGCGCTTCTTCGAGGGCGAGACCGGCGCGCTCGCCGACCCGCTCCGCCGCCGGATGGCGGCGGCCGCCGAGAACGCCGAGTTCGAGCGCGCGGCGAACCTCCGCGACCGGCTCGAGGCCGTCGAGGCGTTCCACGGCGAGGGCGGCGAGGCGGTGAGCGACCGCTCCGACGACCGCACCGTCGACGTGCTCGCCGCCGCGGTCGAGGGCGACACCGCCCGCGTCGCGCGCCTCCACAGCGAGCGCGGCCAGCTCGTCGACCGGAGCCGCCACCGGCTCGACACGCCGACGGTGGCGGCGGTCGGCGGCGACGCGGAGGGTGGAGGGATCGACGGCGACGTCGACAGCGACGACGGAACCGCCACCGACGACGCCCACACCCCGGCGGCGGTGCTCTCGGCGTTTCTCACCCAGTACTACGCCGAACGCGAGTTCCCCGACGCGATCCTCCTCGCCGAGCGCCCCGCCGACCCCGACGTGACCGAGTGGCTCGAACGCGAGGGCGTCGCGGTCCGCGTCCCCGGCGCCGGCCGGGAAGCGAAGCTCGTCGAGCTCGCGCTGAAGAACGCCCGAAAGCGCGGCAGCCGCGACGATCCGGTCGGCGCGCTCGCCGACCGCCTCGGGATCGATCGCCCGGCGCGGATCGAGGGATTCGACGTGAGCCACGCGTCCGGGACCGCCGTCGTCGGCTCGAACGTCTCCTTCGTCGACGGGAGCGCGCGGACGAGCGAGTACCGTCGGAAGAAGCTCACCGACCGCAACGACGACTACGCCAACATGCGGGAGCTGGTCCGCTGGCGTGCGACCCGCGCGGTCGAGGACCGCGACGACCGCCCGGACCCGGACCTGCTGCTGATCGACGGCGGCGAGGGGCAGCTCGGCGCGGCTCGCGACGCGCTCGCCGAGGTCGGCTGGGAGGTGCCGGCCGTCGCCTTGGCGAAGGCCGAGGAGCTGGTCGTGACGCCGGACGGCCCGTTGCGATGGCCCGACGACGCCCCGGCGCTCCACCTGCTCCAGCGCGTTCGCGACGAGGCGCACCGCTTCGCCGTCCAGTACCACCAGACCGTCCGCGACGAGGTGAAGACGGTGCTCGACGACGTTCCCGGCGTCGGCCCGGAGACGCGGAAGGGACTGCTCCGGCGGTTCGGGTCGGTCGAGAACGTCCGCGAGGCCTCCCTCGAGGACCTCACCGACGTCGACGGCGTCGGCGACACGACGGCCCGACGGCTGGACGAGCGGCTGTAGCGAACCGGTCGCTCGGCGGTTCCGATGGCGGACAGGCGGCGCCTCCCCTCACCCGGAACGACCGCCGCGCACCCGTCCCCCGTTCCGGGCCTCGTTCAGACCACGGAGGTGGTGGCCGCGGCTTCGGGGATAACCTCTCGTGTCGCGGGTCAGTCCGTACTCTCGTCCGCGACGAGTTCGTCGTAGCGCGCGCCGGTCTGTTTCAGCGTCTCCGTCGAGTAGAGGCGTTCGTGCTCGAAGGGGAGGTGCTCGGCGGCGAGCTCGTCGATCTTCGCGTCGACGGCCTCGGCCTCGCGGCCGTGGATCATCGTGAACAGGTCGTACTCCCACCCCTGCTCGGGGCGGCGCGGCCGGTGGTAACAGAGCGTGACGTACGGGAGGCTCCCGACCGCCTCGCCGCGCGCGTCGAGCTCGTCGTCGGGCACGTCCCAGACCACCATACAGTTGTTCGTGAACCCCGTGACGACGTGGTTGACGACGCAGCCGATCCGCTTGATACAGCCGTCCGCGAGCAGGCGCTCGACCGCCGCGAGCACGTCGTCGACGTCGGCGCCGATCTCGCTCGCCATGTCGGCGTACGGGGTCGCGGACAGCGGGAAGCCGTCCTGGATCGCGACGAGGAGATCGGCCTCGAGCCGGGTGAGATCGCCGCGAGCGTCCTCGGAGATGCGGGTGGCCGACACATTCGTCCCGGGCGCTCGCGGGTCGCTTCGCTCCCCGCTCGCGGAGTTCGAGGCGCTTCGCGCCTCGCCCGACTCCCTCGCGAACCGGTCGCCGTTGACGACGGGGAACTCCAGGTCGATGTAGTAGTCCGTCAGCATGGGGAGGTTCAACACCGCACAGCCGGTCCGCTCCTCGATCTCCGCGAGGATCGCGTCGCGCCTCTCGCGGGAGCCGGCGGTGACGACGAACCACTGGTTCCACTCGTGGTCCCGGCGGTAGTTGTGGTTCACCTGCCGGTAGCCGTTTATCACCTCGGCTATCTCGTCGAACCGCTCTTCCGGGGCCCGGACCGCGGCGAGCGTCGAGGAGCCGATGACGGGCGGGTTGAGCACCGCGCCGAAGCGGCGGAACACGCCCCGCTCGCGGAGGTCGCGGACGCGGTCGAGGATCCCGTCGGCGTCGACGTCGACGCCCGTCTCGGCCGCGATCTGCGCGGCGACGCGCTCGAACGGGCGCGACTCGACGGGGAAGTCGCTCTGGTAGTCGTCGATGAGGACGGCGTCGACCGGGTCGAGGTCGGCCCGCCAGTCGGCGTCCAGACTCATTGCCGGTACCAGGGGCCGCGCGTACGTACCGGTTTCGGAGACCGAGCGGGTCGACCGGAAGCCGAGCGTCTCAGTCGTCGGCGAGGGTCCGGGAGGAGACCGGCGCGAACGCCCGAGCGCTCTCCTCGAGCTGTTCCGCGGAGCAGCCGCCGACGGTTGCGGCCTGCTCGAGGGTCAGCGTGCGGGAGCGATACAGCGTGAGTGCGGTCGCCACGGATTTGGACGTCATCGGGTACGATCGCCAACTGACTGGACGCACATATAGTTCTAACGTATCTTGCGACCTATTGTAGCACCTCTGAACACAGAGTTTGTTCGGATATGCTATTAATACGCTCAAAACATTCCATTCGATCCGTTCTGGTGTGTGGTGGAGTAACATGGAACCGCCGGGACGCGCTCCGGCGAGCGTCGCGTCGGCTCGGGCGCGCCGGGAGCCGGGAGCCGCTTTCCCGATCGCATCGGGCTCCCGCTCCGTCCGCCGTTCCCGTCGCGTGGGAGTCGAGCGGGAGGCTTTTCGTTCGAGAACCCGAACGGCGCGTATGGCTCAGGCGACCCAGGAGTTCGGCGAGTGGCCCCTCAAACGGCTGATGACCGAGGTCTGCGGCTCCGGGCACAAGTCGGCCGACGACCTGACGCGCGCGCAGGCGACGGAGGCGTTCGAGCGCATCCTCGCGGGCGAGCCCGACCCGACGACGCTCGGGGCGTTCTGGCTCGCGAACCGCTGGAAGCGGAACACGCCCGAGGAGCTGGGCGCGTACGTCGACGTCATGTGCGACCGGGTCGAGTACGCGGAGCCCGACTGCGACCCCGTCGACTGCGGCGCGAACTACGACGGAAAGGGCCGGACCGCGATCCTCGGCGTCGCGGCCGGGGCGGTCGCGGCCGCGGCGGGCACGCCCGTCGTCGTCCACTCCGGCGACCGCGTCCCCACCCAGAAGCAGGACGCGTACAAACACGTTCTCGAGGAGCTCGGCGTCCACACCGAGTTGACACCCTCGGATTCGGCCGACATGGTCGACGAGACCGGCTTCGGCTTCTACTACCAGCCCGCGTTCAATCCCGCGATCGACGACCTGTTCGAGCGCCGCGACATGATGGGCGTCCGCACGTTCGTCAACACGATCGAGACGCTCGCGAACCCCGCGGGCGCGTCGGTCCACCTCGGCTCCTTCTACCACCTCGCGTTCGCGAAGAAGGTGGTCGACACGTTCGTCGCGAGCGAGTTCCACGACCTCGACCGCGTCCTGATGTTCCAGGGGATGGAGGGGTACGACGACGTGCGACCGGGGTACACCAAGGTGGCCGAGTGGGACGCGGAGGGCGACGACGCAGGATCGGAGGGCGCGTCCTTCGACGACTTCGAGATCGAAACCGCCGAGTACGGGATGGACCTGGAGGAGGCGGACCTCGCCGTCGACGACGTCGCCGCCGAGTCGGCCGCCATCACCGAGGAAGTCCTGGCGGGCGAGCGCGACGGGGCGTTCGCCGACGCGGTCGCGGTCAACGCGGCGCTGCGGATCTACGCCCGCGAGGACGCGGACTCGATCGAGGAGGGGCTCGAGATGGCGCGCGCGGCCGTCGACGACGGCTCCGCCCACGAGGTCCTCGAGGCGCTTCGCGAGTTCTGAGCGCGCGGCCGAAGCCGGCCTCCTCGACCCCTCACGCGACCGTTTCCGGCGATCCGGGTCGAATTTGGGACGGAATTCGGAAAGGCGTCTTGAGTCTCTGGTACCAAGGGAACGTGTACCGAACATGACCCACGATACCCCCCTACACCATGCCGACGTGTGAGCACTGCCAGGCGCACGTCTCCGAACGGTTCGTCCGGGTGTTCGCGGACGCTCGCGGTCGGATACACGCGTGTCCGAACTGCTCGGCGAACGCCGGGATCGCGGAGGTCGCGAAGGAGCGGGCCCACGACGCCTGATCGCGACCCGGAGGGCGCGTGGTCCGGCCGCCGACCCGGAACCGACGTCGTTACCGCTCCGGTGCCGGCGGCATCGACCGCTTGTGCGCGCTTCGCTCGTACAGCTCGACGACCCGATCGACGGCCTCCTCGGGGAGATCCAGTTCTCGAACCGTCGCCGCCCGCGAGAGCCCGCCGTCGACGTGGACCGCGAGGATCGCGTCGACGGTGTCGTAGTCGAGACCCAGCTCCTCGGCGTCGGTCTGTCCCTCCCACATCCCGGCGGTCGGCTCCTGCATCACGAGGTCGCGGGGGACGCCGACGTGGGCGGCCAGCTGGCGCACCTGCTGTTTGTAGAGGTTGCCGATCGGGTTGCAGTCGACGGCCTGGTCGCCGTACTTCGTGAAGTAGCCCGTCATCGCCTCCGCGCGGTTGCCCGTCCCGAGCACCACCCGGTCCTCCGCGTTGGCGACGAGGTAGTTCAGGACCGCGCGGGTCCGGACGTACACGTTTCCCGCCGCCGTCCGGTCCTCGGCGGCCTCCGGGAACGCCGCGAAGAAGGACTCCGCGATCGGCTGGATCTCCACCACGTCGTACTCGATCCCGAGGTCGTGAGCCACCCGCTCGGCGTCGCTCATCACGTCCGGGTCGTTCACCTCGGAGGGCATCGTGATCCCGTGGAGCCCGTCCTCGCCGAGCGCCTCGACCGCGAGGTGGGCGGTGAGCGTCGAGTCGATCCCGCCCGAGAGCCCGAGGACGGCCCCCTCAGCGCCCGCGTCGTCGACGATCTCGGCGATGAACGAGACGATGCGCTCGCGCGCCGCCTCCAGTTCCGCCTCCGAGAGCCGCAGGTCGATCGGGGGATCCTCCGACAACAACACTGACTGCTCCGGCGTCTGGCTCATGGACGAAGGCAGGGGCCGAGACGACTAATAGCTCCCCGTTCCCGCCTCGAAATGGACGTTCGTCGATTTTATACCGATCGGTGTGGCGGGTTGATGATCGATACCCGATCGAAACGATCGTCCCGCGGTCGGCGTGCGCCGCCGGGCGCCCCGCAGGGCGCGAGGAGTCCGCGCGAGGTCGCCGGCGCGACGCGCCGGCTGCCAGAGAATATCCGATTCTCGCTGGAGGCTGCGGCCCGGAGCGGCGTGCCCGCGACGGCCCGCCCGCCGAGGCTGGGGAGGCG
>NZ_NHPJ01000002.1 GCF_002252985.1 Halorubrum halodurans
CCCGCCTCGTAGAGCCGGCGGGCGCGCTTCCGGCCGACGTTCCGCCCGCCGGCTCTACGAGGCGGGCGTCGAGACCCGCGCGGACCTGCGGGAGGCGGACAAGGGCGTCGTGCTCGGCGCGCTCCGCGGCCGCGAGCGGACCGCGGAGCGGATCCTCGAACACGCCGGGCGCGAGGACCCCTCGATGGACGGGGTCGACGCGGACCGGTCCGCCTCGGCGGCGGCGACGGCGGGAAGCGGCGACGGCGACGACGAGGGGCAGGCCAGCCTCGGTGACTTCCGATGAGCGGCTCGGGCGAGCCGCCCGAGCCGACCGCTCCCGCGTCGACCTCGGGGCATCCCGCGCCGCGTCCGGAGACGCGGCTCGTCGAGGGAACCGTCATCGTCGACGACCTCGACGGGTTCCTGGCCGACCTCGAGGCGATCCGCGAGGAGACGGGCGCGGTCGTCCAGGCGTTCGACGCCGACCGC
The DNA here is from genome assembly GCF_002252985.1 of Halorubrum halodurans. Lineage (GTDB taxonomy): Archaea > Halobacteriota > Halobacteria > Halobacteriales > Haloferacaceae > Halorubrum > Halorubrum halodurans. Next base: position 472 of record NZ_NHPJ01000002.1, read on the forward strand.
GTCGTCGACGCCGCACACCTCCGGCTCGCGACCCGGCTCGCAGCCCGCTCGATCGCGCGGGGCGAGGCGGTCGCCCGCGACCCCGCGGTCGAGGTCCTGGTGTACGCCGCGGGGCGCAGACAGATCGACCGTGCGCTCGATCTCGGCGTCTCGCCGGGCGAGCGACGGACGGCGCTCGTGGTCGCCGACTTCGGCGACGTGCGCGGCGCGGACCGTCCTCCCGCCGACCTCGAGACGGCCGTCGCGGCGGTCGAGGACCTGCTCGCGGCGGGCCCGGAACCGACGCTCGGCGAGTTCGACGTCGAGGCGGTCCGCGACTACTACGGGGTCACCGGCCGGGAACTCGACGCGACCGTGGGAACCCTCGCCGACGTCGTCCACGAACGCGTCGCCCTGCTCGACGTCGAGAAGTGATCGACGGGACATGTACGGGCGACGGATCGTGACCGAGCGATCGGCGGTCGACGACGCGAGGGTCTCCGACGGCGGGGTGTGGTTCGATCGTCATCGTCTCACACCCCTTCGCTTCAGTTGGAAACCGCAATACTGAGCGACGATGTCGTTCCAGTAGAAACGAGAGTTCGACGAATCGAGGGAGGCGGCGGGGGGAGACGTCGCGGTCGGAACGGAGCGTCGAGCGGTCGCGGAGAAGACGGATAGTCCATCCTGGATTCGAACCAGGGTCGAAGCCCCCAGAAGGCTTCAGGATTGGCCACTACCCCAATGGACTGTGCGCACCGTCGCTACTCCACGCGTGTTTGTAAGCGTTGCGCGTCGCGGTCTCCCTGCCACGCGGTCGCACACGATCGGGTCCGGTCGCCGCCCGGTCTCCGGATCGCCCCGACGCTGTCGCCGGACGTGGATCGATCGACGTGTTTTAGCCACACGAATGCCCACGGCCGTGTATGTACATCGGACGGTTCGTCGTCGTCGGTCCCGGAATCGGCGCGTATCGGGTCTCCTCGCGGTCGTTCCCGAACCGACGGGTGATCGAGCGGGACGACACGCTGACGGTCGGGCCCACGCCGGACGCGTCCGAGACCGACAACCCGTACGTCTCGTACAACTGCGCGCGGCGGGTCGAGACGCCGACCGGCGAGCCGCTCGCGGTCCTCGGCAACGGCTCGCACGTGGACCCGATAGCCGAGAAGCTCGAACTGGGCTATCCAGCCCGCGACGCGCTCGCGACGCCGCTGCTCGCGCTCGACTTCGAGAAGGACGACTACGACACGCCGCGGGTCGCCGGCGTGGTCGGCGCGGAAACCGCGACGATCGGCACCGTTCGGCGCGACGCGCTGCTCGTCGAGTCCGTCGACGCGCCGACGCTCGTGGCGACCTACGAGCGGGACGCGCCCGGCGCCTACGACCTCGCCGCCGCGGACGCCGGCGCCGCCGCGAGCGAGGTCCTCGGGGCCGACTTCGAGCATCCGGTGTGTGCCGCCGGCGCGACGGTCGACGCCGACGGGGTCTCGCTCGCGTTCGACAACGGGGAGTGACCGCTCGCGCCCCTCACGCCTCGTCGGGGTCGAACGCGTCGATCGAGTCGTGAACGCCGGCGACCCACTCGTCGAGCGCATCGTGGAGGAGCCGCTTCGCCTCCGGGACGGGGATCGCGGTGTACTGGTAGACGTACCCCCCCGAGTCGAGCAGGCGCCGGCGGCGCTCGACGAGCCCCTTCTCGCGGAGCGTCGACAGCGACCGGTTCACGTTCGAGCGGTCGCGGTCGAGCGCGTCCGCCAGCTCGGCGACGGTGCTGCCCCGATACTCGATCAGCGTCAGGTACGTCCGGCTCTCGTGGTCGCGGATGCCGAAGACACACGAGAGCACGTGTTCGAACGACGGGGAGACGTCGCCGACGAGGTCCTCGATCTCTGCTTCGGCCATGGCGACGTGTGGTCCGCGACGGGATTAAATGGTCAGTGTTCCGCGGCGTACCCCATGCGGTCGAGGCAGGCGCGCATCTCGGCCTCCTCGGTGTGCCTGTGGAGGCTCGTCGGGGTGTCACAGTGGTACGTCTCGCCGTCGTACCGGAGCACCACCTCGTGGGCGCTCCCGGCCACCTCGACGTCGAGGAGCACCCGTCGTCCCTCCCGCAGCGCGGCGATGATATCGTCGGCGGGGAGTTCGCCGGGCTCGATCCGGAGTGGAGGCGTCATGGGCGCGGGTTCGCGGGGTCGATGGATAAACCTCCCGTGCCGCGGCCGGGGCCGCCGGGATCGGCTCCGACGCGCGTCAGGTCATCGTCGACTCGGGGCCGCCCTCCTCCTCGGGCGGTTCGACGCCCTCCGCGGCCGCGACGTCCTCGGTGCGTTTCTCGGTCTCGACGTGCCAGCGGTCGATCTCCGACTCGTACTCCGCGAGGACGTCGCTGACCTCGGACTTCAACTCGTCGTCGTTGACGTTCACCTCGAACTCGAACGTCTCGCCGTCGTCGGCGCGGGCGACCTCGG
>NZ_NHPJ01000077.1 GCF_002252985.1 Halorubrum halodurans
GCTCCGTCTCCCCGGCCGCGCTCGCGTTCGCCCGCGACGTGGTCGGGGACGTCGAGACGGTCGCGCTCGCGTCGATCGCGGCCGGGGAGACGGAGCTCGACCGCTTCGACGCGCTCTGGTGGCACGCGTACGAGCCCGTGGGCGACCCGGCGACGGTCGCCGACTGCGCCGAGCCGATCCGCGCGTTCCTCGCGGACGGCGGCGGACTGTTCTGCTCGGCGCGGGCGCTCGCGCAGGTGAGCGCGCTCGGGATCGACCCGGTCCCGCCGGACGCGACCGGGACCGAGGAGGTGGCGGACCCGGTCGGGCCGCTGTGGCACCCCCTCTACGAGGGCCACCCCGCGGTCGACGGACTCGACGGCCTCCGCCACCACATCCGTCCCGCGGGCTCGACCGCCCCGTACGCCCGGTACGAGGACGTGCTCCCGGAGAACGCGGACGTCCTGGCGTCCACCTACCGCGGCGTCGAGGACGTCCCCTCGGAGGTGACCGTCCTCCAGTGGCGGGTCGGTTCGGGGACCGTCATCGGGGTCGGCGTCGGCATGGAGTTCGCCCAGCACGACGACGCGACCACCGAGGCGACCCGCGAGCGCTTCGCGGCCGACGTGGTCCGCTGGCTGGCCGGGGACAGCGAGTACGACACCGCGCTCGCGACGGGGCGCCCGAAGAGCGGCCGCGAGCTCGAGCGCCACCGCGACGCCCTCTCCGGCGACCGCGACCGCCCCGCCTACCACGTCACCCCGCCGGCCAACTGGCTCAACGACCCGAACGGGATGATCCACCACGACGGGACCTACCACCTCTTCTACCAGTACAACCCGGCCGGACCGTACCACGGCGCGGTCCACTGGGGCCACGCCGTCAGCGAGGACCTCGTCCGCTGGGAGGACCGGCCGGTCGCGATGTCGCCCGACCCGAGCGGGCCGGACCGGGACGGCTGCTGGTCCGGGTGTGCGGTCGCCGTCGACGCGATCGAAGGCGACGGCGGGACGGGACGGGTCGTCCCCGCCGGCGACGACGCCGATGCCCCGATCGCCGCGGACGACGCCGATTCCCCCGTCGCCGCGGGCGACGCCGACGCGGTGTACGCGCTCTACACGGGGGGGCGCGACGGGTGGCAGCGGCCGTGTCTCGCGACCGCGACCGACGACGACCTGACGCGCTTCGAGCCGGACCCGGCCAACCCCGTGATCCGGTCGCCGCCGACCGAGCTGGACCTGCTGTCGACGGCCGGCGAGCCGGCACACTTCCGGGACCACTGCCTCTGGTACGAGGACGGCCGCTGGCACCAGCTGATCGGCGCGGGGCTCCAGGACCGCGGCGGCGCGGCGGTGCTGTACACGAGCCGCGACCTCCGCGAGTGGACCTACGAGGGCCCCGCCCTCGTCACCGAGGAGGCCGATCCCGGCGTCGTCTGGGAGTGTCCGGAGCTGCTCCGCTTCGCCGACGGCGACCTGCTCCACGTCTCCGACTACGAGGACGTGCGGTACTTCCTCGGCGCGTTCGACGCCGAGGCCGGTCGGTTCCGGGTCCAGGATCGAGGGATCCTCGATCCCGGCGCGTTCTACGCGCCGCAGTCGCTCGCGGCTCCCGACGGCCGGACGATAACGATCGGCTGGCTCCGGGAGGAACGGTCGGCCGCGAGCGGGTGGGACGCCGGCTGGTCGGGGGCCATGAGCCTCCCGCGCGAGATCGCGGTCGTCGACGGCGAGCTCCGCCAGCGACCCGTCGAAGCGGTCGAGCGGCTCCGCGAGACGCGGCTCGTCGACGACCGACTGACCGTTGGTGCGACCCCCGAACGGCTCGACGCGACCGGCGAGACGTTCGAGCTCCGGGCCCGACTCGACCCCGACGACGCTCCCGGATCGGCCGTCGCGTTCCGCGTCCGCGAGTCGCCGGACGGCGCGGAGCGGACGACGGTCCGGGTCGGGAGCGACCGCGTCGTCGTCGACCGCTCGGAGAGCAGCCTCGACCGCGACGCGCGGGACGCGCCGGTCGGCGTGACCGTCGACGACCTGGAGCGTCCCCTCGACGTGCGCGTCTTCGTCGACGCGAGCGTCCTCGAACTGTTCGTGAACGGCCGGCGGGCGCTCGCGACCCGGATCTACCCCACGCGCCACGACGCGACGGGGATCTCGGTCGTCGCCGACGACGACGGCGGGGAGAGGACGAGGACCGATCCCGCGGGGAGGTCGGACGCCGGCGCCACGGGGACGTCGAACGACGATCCGGCCTGCGTCGATGTCGACGTCTCGATGTGGCGGATGGAGGGCGCGTGGCCGGCGGTCGGCGGCGGGAGCCGCCGGGACGACCCCCGGTAGCCGACCGGACGCTCGGGCCACCCCTTTTATCCCCCCGCGGCGTCCGTCTACATCCAATGACGAAGGCGGCGGACGACGAACACGCGGCGAGACAGCGGTACGACCCGACCGCGGACCACGCGTTCCCCGACGGCCGGGTCAACGAGATGCTCGAGCGGATCGAAAGCGATCCGGAGATCACTACGTACCTCGAGGCACAGAACGTCAACGCCGTCGACCGGAAGGGGTACAACGACCACGGCACGAAACACGTCGAGATCGTTCGCGACCGCGCGCTGCGGCTCTACGACCTGCTCAAGGCGGGCGCCGTCGAGTTCAACGGGGCCCGCCAGCAGGGACTCGACGAGGCCGACGAGCCGGTGATACTCGCGCTCGCGGCGACGCTCCACGACGTCGGCCACGTCGTCCACCGGGACCGCCACTCCTACTACTCGATCCCGCTCGCCGCCGACGTGCTCGACCGGCTGCTGCCCGAGTTCTACGACGTCGCGGAGCAGGTGCGGATGAAGGCCGAGGTGCTCCACGCGATCCTCTGTCACCACACCGAGGAGGAGCCGCTGACGCGGGAGGCGGGCGTGATCCGGATCGCCGACGGCCTCGACATGGAGCGCGGTCGCTCGCGGGTCCCCTACGAGAAGGGCGGACGGGGGATCAACACCGTCTCCTCGCAGGCCATCGAGTCGGTGATCCTCCACCCCGACGAGGAGCTGCCCGTCCAGGTCGAGATCCGGATGAACAACGCCGCGGGCGTCTATCAGGTCGACTCGCTTTTGAAGGCCAAAGTGGAGGGGTCGATGCTCGAGGACCTCGTCCGGATCGTCGCGATCAACACGAAGGAGAACGGCGAGGGGTCGCTCGTCGAGCGGATCGAGCTGTAGGCGGCGGGGTCGGCTGAGGAGCGCCCGCGGGCGAAATCCAGCAGGGACCGCCGGCTCGCTCGGCCTTTACTACGTGGACCCCATTCGCCGAGCCGGTACTCGATCGTGGCCCGCTTCGGCAACTCGATACGGCTCCTCGGCGACGCGGAGTTCGCCTCGCTCGCCGGGACCGCCTTCGCGCGCAGCCAGGCGTACTCGACGATCCTCATCGCGCTCGCGCTGTACGCCGACCTCTTCGGAACCACGGGCTTCATCGAGGGGCTGTTCGGCACCGCCTTCGCGGCCGTCCAGCTGCTCGTCGTCCTGCCGCTCGGCCGGGCGGTCGACACGGGCAACGCCAAGCGGTTCCTGCTGGCCGGCTTCCTGATCAACGTCGGCGTCTTCGTTGGGTTCGCGTTCGTCTCGAACCCGGTCCACGTGATCCTCGTCCGGATGGTCCAGGGGCTCGGCGCGAGCGTGCTCTGGATCACCGGCGCGACGATCATCGGCGAGATCAGCCCCGACGACGAGCAGGGGCTCTGGCTCGGCTCGTACAACCAGTTCGCGTCGGTGTCCTCGCTCACCGGCGACCTCCTCGGCGGCTACCTGCTGTACGCGTACGGGTTCACCGAGACGTACGCCGTGCTCACCCTGATCACGCTCGGGAGCTTCCTCCTCGTCTACCGCTTCCTGCGGGACGATCCGGGGGGACAGACCGACCCCGAGGCGGTCGACGGCGTCGAGACGTTCCGGTCGCTGCTGGCGCTGCCGATGCTCCGCTCGCTCGTCGTCTTCCGGTTCACCTTCAGCGTCGGCAAGATGGCCGTCATCATCTTCCTCCCCATCTACGCCCGGACGACGTTCGACATCTCCGCGTTCGCGATCGGGTGGATCATGGCCGGCGGGAAGGCGACGAAGGCGGTCACGCAGGGGTTCGTCGGCGACCTCACCGACCGGTACGGCAGGCGGCACGCCTTCGTGGCGATCGGGGCGCTGCTGTACGGGGTCGGCACCGCCGCGATCCCGCTCGCGACGTACTTCGAGGGGACCGTCGATCCGGTCACGATCTCGTATCTCGGCGACGCACAGACGCTCGGGGGGGCCTTCTTCGCGCTCTTCGCGGCCTACTCGCTGCTCGGCGTGGCCGACTCGATCCGGCTGCCCGCGAGCATGTCGCTGTTCGTCGACGAGGGCGAGCGCCACGACTCGGTCGCCAGCTCGATGTCGCTGCGCTCCATCTCCTGGAAGGTCGGCCAGGTCGTCGGTCCGGTGCTCGTCGGCGCGACGATGGACGTCACCAGCACCGAGACGGGGTTCCTGCTCGCGGCCGGATTCATCGGGTTCGCCACGACGCTGTTCGTCGTCCAGGCGCGCCGGGCGGCCGCGGCCGAGCCGGGCGGGACGTGAGCGACGGTCGAACGGGAAGCGGCTGACGGAGCGTGAGCGACGGCCGGACCGGAATCGATTTGCGCGCGGCGGCGGTACCGCGACCATGAGCGACAGCGAGGACCTCGCCGACCTGCGGACCGGCGCGGACTACCAGTTCGGAGCGGGAGCCGGCCGGGCGCTCTTCCCGCCCGACGAGCCGGTCACGATCCGCCGGTCGAGCGGCGGCCGCCCCCGGCAGGTCATCGCCGGCGACGTCGACGACACGCCGGGCAGCGCCGAGGGCGACCGGGTCGTCACCTACGGCACCGACGGCCGGTTCACCCTCGGCGAGGTCGGCGCGCGGCGGCTCCAGCGGCACTTTCCGGCGCCCGCCAGCCGGGTCGTCGTCGGCGAGGAGAGCGAGCCGTTCGTCCGTGAGGGGCGGAACGCCTTCGCGAAGTTCGTGGCCGCGGTCGACGAGGGGATCCGCCCCGGCGACGAGGTGCTCGTCGTCGACGGCGACGACGCCCTCTTCGCCGTGGGACGCGCGGAGCTGTCCGGGGCCGAGGCGCTCGCGTTCGACAGCGGGGTCGCGGTGAAGGTCCGTCACGGCGTCGCCGGCGACGGCGCGTAGACGGCCCCGGTCAGAACACGACCGACAGGCCGAGCGCCTCGACGAGCGAGACGCCGGCGAGCAGCGACCCGATCAGGTAGCCGCCGATCGCCCCGCCGTTGAGCAGCGGGAGGCCGGCGTGCGGGCGACCCTTCATCACCCAGCGCAACAGGACGAGCAGCCCGACGAGCGTGCCGGCCATCGCGAGCAGCGCCGGGAGGTTGAGGCCGATGACCGGGACCGAGAGCGCCGCGGCCGGCGAGAAGGTGGCCGCGCTGGCGACCATCACCGCCGGGATGACGGCGTCGCCGAGCCCGATGAAGAAGGCGTCGCGCTCGCCGTCCTCGGGGGCGGCGGTGACGCTCTCTGCGGCGGCGTCGGCGTCCGCGCCGGGGGCGTCGTCGCCGTCGGCGGCCGCGTCGCCGGGGGCCGCCTCGCCCTCGTGAACGTCGTTCGCGCCCTCGCGGTCGTCGTCGAGAAGCGAGTAGGAGAGCGAGAGGGGGATGACGAGGACGACGGGGATGTTGAGGTCCATCACGCCCTCCGCGAGCGAGAGCATGTGTTCGGTGCCGTACACCGATATCGCGTCGTAGACGGCGAGGAAGCCGAGGAGAACGAGCGCCGGCAGGATCCCGAAGGAGATCCCGAACAGCCCGGCGGCTCCCGCGCCCATCAACACCCCGGCGGCGTCGACGACGTACCACTCGGGATGGACGAGCAGGCCGACCGCGACCGCGACCGCGGGGATCGCGGCGAGAAGCGGGGGCGCGAACGCGGAGAAGACGTACCACGAGAGCCACGCGGAGACGCCGACGATGAGCAGCCGGATCGCCCAGTCGAACTCGTACCGGAACGCCGCGAGCATCAGCCCCGTCATGAGGAGGATGGCGACGATGTACACCAGGCTGTTCGTCGGGTCCTGCGGGTCCTCGACGGGCTGGTAACCGCTCTCGACGAACTCGGGGACCAGCGCCAGCGCGCCCAGTTGGACGACGAGGAAGAGGCCGACCGCGAAGGCGACGCCGCGGTACTCGCGGGGGAACATTCGAGCGAACGTACTCCACAGAGGCCTATCGTCCTTGCGCTTCGACGACGGCGTGACGCGGCGGGGTGACTCGGCGGCGCGCGACGACTCGAAGAGAGGGATCGTGTTCCACGTCCTTGAACGGGTCCGGGTGGTGGTGGTGGGAGCGGGTGGCCCGAACCCACGCCGACGGACGACGGACGGTGGAAGCGAGTGGTCGGGCCGACCATGCCCGAAACGGGTGGTCGGCCGGGTTCGCCCGCGGCGTTCGGACCGAAGGCCAAACGGGTGAAGAAGCTGTCGGCCGAATTATCCGCACTGATACTCGGGTGGCCGCGAGGGACGGCGGGAGGAGCGACGGGAACGAGCCACGAACCCCGGCGGGCCGGGGCCTGTGGAGCGGCGAAAGGCGAAGGGTGAAGACGGGAGGCGAGCGGACGGGAGACGGCGCCGAACAGCGGACCCCCAGGCTGTGTCGGGCCGTCGCCCGAGGTGGGACGGGCGCGGGTCGTTGTCGCCGAACTTCGACGAGAAAAGCGTCGAACCTCGGCAGCCTCCGGTACGGCGTGCTCGCGTATAAAACCACGGAGACGGAGCCGGGCCGGGTCCTCGTTCCCCCGCGCGGGTCAGGCGTCGAGCGCCAGCGACCGTCGAAGCGCCGCCTCCAGGTTGTCGAGCTCCTCGTCGAAGTTGCGCTTGAAGAAGGACTCGACGCCGGGGAGTTTCCCCTCGACGACGAACTCGTTCGCGAGCCGGCAGCCGTCGTCGGTCGCCGTGATGACGTGCTCGCCGGTCACTCGGAACGCGCTCGACTTCCCGATGAACTTCACCCGGTTCGGCGGGTCGCGTTCGACCTCCTCGGTGTCGACCGTGATCGTCGACCGGATCATCGGGACCGGGAGCCCAACGTGCCACGTCGCCGTTCCGTCGCCGTGGACCTCGAAGGTGTCGACCACGCTGATCGCTCCTGCGCGCTTCTCCGCGTCCGAGATGAACGCCCAGACCTCCTCGGCGGGCGCGTCGAACTCGAACGTCCGGGAGACTCGGACGGTCATGACTCCGGCTACGAACGGGGGGAGAATAAAAGGGAGGAGTCGCGGATCCGGTTTCCCGTCGACCGCTCCCGAGACCGCTCGGCACGGACCGGGTCCCGACCCCGTCTCAGCCGCGGCTCACGCGCCACGTCGTCGAGCGGGCGCGGCCCCACTTCTCGATCTCGACGTCGTCGGCCTTCTCGGCGAGGCGCGGGAGCCGGGAGCCGACCTGTTTGGCGGTGAGACCGATCGCGTCGGCGATCGTCTTCGAGCGGACGTATCGCTCGCCGCGGGTGACGCTGTCCGTGAGGTACGCGAGGATCCGCCGCTCCTCCTCGGTGTACTCGGTCATCGGTGGACGTTGGTGTCAGACGCGCTTAACGGTTTCTCGTCCGGCCGTCTCACTCGAACGCCTGGACGGCGACGACCGCCAACAGCGCGAAGACGAACGCGGCCGCGAACCCCCAGGCCTTGCCGTACTGGGTCGGGTGGCCGTACATCACGACCGCGCCGACGACGGCGACGGCCGACAGCGCGAGCGTCACGCCGATGCCCTTGTCGGACGCGATGGATCCCTCGGTCATACGAGTCGCTTCGCGGGTGGACACTTAGTTCATGCGAACCTGGCGATCCGCGGGACGGGCCGAACCCTCCGGAGGGGCTCGCCGCTCAGACGATGTCGACGTGGTCGGACGCCTCGTTGAGCGCGAGGTTCGCGGCGATCTCGGCGTTCCGCATGGCGTACTCGGCGGTGTGCTGGAGGCTGACGAGGACCTCGCGGGTCATCAACAACACCTCGTTGTCGAGGTCGTCGGGGAGCTCGGCGAGGATCTCCTGTTCGCGGTCCTCGATCCGGGCGAAGAGGTCGCGACACTCGACGGTGAGGTCGTAGTCGCGCTCGACGACCGCCCGGACCGCCAGCGCGGTGAGCTCGTCCACCTGATCCGTGAACTCGCGGATCTGCCGCATGGTAGCCTTGTCGACGTCGAGGGTGTGGCCGTCCGCCTCCATCACGATGTCGGCGATGTCCTCCGCGTTGTCGGCGGTGAGCTCGAGGTTCTTCGCCACGGAGCGGTAGCCGATGAGCGGGAACCCCTCCTCCAGCCCGACTGCGCGCGCGAGGTTCGGGTTCTGGTAGGCCGTGAAGATCAGCCGCAACAGGAGGACGAAGATCTTGTTCGCCTGCCGCTCGCGGTTGAGCGCGCGCTGGGCGAGGTCGGCGTTGCCGTGTGCGAGCGCCTTGACGGCCTCGCCGCGCATCGTCGAGCCGGTGTTCTCCAGCCGCTCGAGCAGGTTGTCGAGCGTGAAGTCCTCGGGGTCGACGGAACACCGGATCGAGATGTCCTCCGGCGTCTCCTCGATGACCCCGAGCCCCATGAGCTGCGTCTCCGCTTTGTACACCGCGTTGATGTGCTCGCTGTCGAGGGTCCCCTCGCTGCGGACGTGGATCACCCGCCGGCCGAGCACGTACTGGGCGACGACCGCCCGCTCGAGCGCCTGCGCGTCGAGGCCGTCGGCGTTGATCACCGCCTCCGACTCCTCCGAGCTCACCGACTCGGGCAACACCGTGAGCGTGCCCTTCCCGCCCATCCGCAGGGAGACCTCGTCACCCTTGTTCACGCCGTGTTCTTGTGCCCACTCGGCCGGGAGCGTCATCGCCAGCGTCGAGGGACCCAGACGCTGGACCTTCCGCGTTTCCATATCCCTCGGTATCGTGTGAGATACCTTAACCTTGTTCCTATGTTCATTATACGCTCGATCAAATATACAAGGTGATCGAACGTCAACGTGTACGCCGGCCGGCAGCGGGGTCGACCGCGATCCGGGGACGGTTCGGATCCGATCCGCGGGCTTATGTCCGTCTGCGTCGACGGGCCAGTATGACCGATCGGGTGCTCGTCGTCGACGACTCCTCGTTCCAGCGGACCGTCGTTCGGGACGCGCTCGAGGGCCCCTTCGAGGTCGTCGGCGAGGCGGAGAACGGCGTGGAAGCCGTGGAACTGTTCGAGGCGCACGAGCCCGACGCCGTGTCGATGGACGTCGTGATGCCGGAGATGACGGGCATCGAGGCGACGCGTGAGATAAAGAGCCGACGGCCGGACGCCGTGGTCGTGATGTGTACGAGCGTCGACCAGGAGGAGAAGCTGATGGAGGCGGTGAAGGCGGGCGCCGACGGTTACGTGACGAAGCCGGTCGACCCCGACGAGCTGGTTCCCGAGATACGGAACAACCTCCGGTGACCGGACACGCCGACCGGCCCGACCGGACCGCCGCGAGGGGCCGGCCGTCCGAGCGACGTCGGGGAGGGGATCGCCGCGACCTCACCCCGACCCGCGCCGGACCGACAGCCCGACGAGCGAGAGCAGCGCGACCAGCGCGACGACCGGCCCGAACCCGGACGCGCCGTCGTCGGTGAGCCCGCCCTCCCCGGCCGTCTCGTCGTCCCCCGCGCCGTCGGCGTCCGCCGACCCGTCGCCCGTCCCGGCGTCGCGGTCGACGGCCACCGTCGTCGAGGCCTCGTCGACCGGGCCGACGACGGTTACGGTCGCGGCGTCGGCGTCGCCGGACCCCGGAACGCTCACCTCGCGCGCGACCGTCGCCTCGCCGCCGGCGGCGAGACGGACCGACTCCGTCCCGACGGGCTCGCCGTCGACCCGGAACTCGACGTCCGAGCCCGCGGGGATCGACGCGTCGTTGGCGACGGTCGCGGCGACGACCACCGACCCGCCGGCCGTCACGCGGTCGGCGTCGACGGCGACGTCGCGAACGAGCACGTCCGCCGGGTCGGAGACGGCGACGCTGAGCGTCTCGCTCCCGACCCGAACCGCGTACTCGCCGGGCTCGGCGAACTCGCGGTCGAAGCCCTCCGTCGTCGCCTCGCCGGCGGCGAGCGTCCCGTTGCGAGCCTCGACCGTCCCGCCGTCGACCGACAGCGACAGGTCGTAGCTCCCCTCGACGCCCCCGGTGTTGGAGACGTCGACCGCGAGCGCGAGGGACTCCCCGGTGACGAGCCGAACCGGGTCGCGGTCGACGGTTCCGTTCCGGTACTCGCCGGTCACGCGGACGCCGTCGTCGGCGATCGCGTACCCGATCCGGGCGGGCGTCCCGCCGAACGCCTCCGCGTGGGCGTCGCGGTCCCACGCCTCCGGAGCCGCGGTCGTGGTGGTCCACCGTTCGGCCGCCTCGCGGACCGCGGCGGCGGCCTCCTCGTCGCCGCCCTCTCCGGCGGCCGACTCGACGGTGTCGAGGAACGCGCGGTTGGTGAGCGCGCCGGAGTCGTCGTTGAGGTCCCGGAAGACGGTCGCGAGCGACGCCCGCCCGTCGCTGGCCAGCCGGATCCGGCGGTCGATCTCGCCCGCGACGAGCGACCCCTTGGTGTAGTCGGCGTTCCGCCGCCAGGACCCCGGATCGGCGAGGACCGAGGAGCCGGCCGGGTCGCGCTCGCCGCGCGCCAGCGTCCGCTGGAAGTCGTCGAAGCCGATCGCGCCGCGGTCGAGCGCGAACAGCGCGGCGTAGTAGGTCGCGCTCGCCTCGGTGAACCACCTCACGCTCGGGTCGCGCTCGTACGTCTGTCGGGTGTGGACGTACTCGTGGGTCCACACGTCGTCGACGGTCTCGACCGGCTCCTCGTCGCGGACCCAGAGGTCGGCGTCGCCCCTCTGGAGCCCCCGAACCGCCCAGGAGACCTCGCCGGTCGGTGCCGCGATCGCGACCACCTCGTCGTCGACGCCGCCGACTCGGAGGGCGCTCGCCGCGCCCTCGAAGACGCCGAAGACGTCGTCGGGGGTCGCCTCCATCTCCGCCGCCTCGGGCACGATCAGCCGGTAACGCTGGTCGTCGGTCTCGCGGACGTACTCCTCGTACGGCCCGAGGAACGCCATCGCCTCGGAGGCGACGCCCTCGCCGGCGACGACGTTCTCGCGGTCGAACCGGAGCTGCGTCTCGCCCGTCTGTGACCACGCGACCCGGTGTCGCGGCGTCCGCACCAGCGCCCACTCGCCCGCGTCGACGAACCGGTAGGTCCCCCCGGTGGCCAGCGGTCCCGACTCCGGGGCCGAGACGTTCGCGTCCATCGCGTACGCCAGCGACGGCCGTTCGGTCTCGCCGTCCCACACCCACGTCTCCGCCCCGTCGGCGTCGTCGGCACGCTCGAAGCCGTCGGCCTCGATCGCGTCGTCGTTCGCGGTCAGCAGGGTGATCTCGAGACCGGTGACCCGGTCCGGGAGGTGTGCCGTCGTGGTGACGGCGACGGTCCCGGTCTCGTCGGTCGCGGAGAGTTCGCTCCGGAGGTCGATGGCGTCCTCGTCGCCACCGTCGGCGGCGCTCGCTCCCGACTGGGCGACGGCTCCCGTCGGGACGTTCGCGTCCGTCGACGCCGCGACGCCCGGACCGCCGCCCGCGACGACGACTCCGCAGAGCAGAAGCGAGACGGTCAGCAGGGCGGCGACGGCACGAACGCCGGAGACGGGCCTCGACCGATGCATGGCCGATAACCGTCCGTCCGCGGTTTAGTGTTGTCCCTCACCCGGTCGGCCGTCGCGGTCCGCACCCGGATCGAGAAAGGGGGGAGGGAGCGTGTGACGAGTCCCTCCACGACCACGTACGGCTGCGAGGAGTATAGTTATTGGCACCGGGTTCCGGATCCGCGGCGGGTTCCGGGCGTGGCCGGGCGGGAGCCGCGCCTCAGACGGCGTGAACGCGAACGGTCCAGAAGTCGCGGAACGCGTCCGCCAGGGCCGTCTCGGGGCGACCGGTGGCGTCGGTCACGTCCGTGTGGTCGGCGAGATCGCGGACCTCCCCGAGCACGCTCCGCTCGCCGACGACGACGGTCCGCTCGACCCCTCGTTCGGCCGCGTGGTCGGCGAGGACGTCGCGGGCACGCTCGAGGTGCTCGTCGATCTGGCCCTCGCGCCGGCGCTCGAAGCGTCCCTGCGAGAACCCGCCCTTGGAGTGTGCGCCCTTCACGTCGGAGGTGAACCCCTCGAAGTCGACCCGCTCGTCGCCCTCGTAGATCCCCGACGCGAACGTGTCGGAGCGAACCAGCGCGAACGCGAACCGGCCGGTCGGGCGGAACCACTCGTCTGGCAGCCGGGGCGCGTCCGCCCACCGGTCGAAGGGGTCCGGCGCCATCGGCGTCGAGAGCGCGGCGCTCACCGCGCCCGTGTCGTCGGCGACGACGACCGCGGGCGCGGCCCGCCGGACGAGCGGCGTGCGGTCGCCGAACTGGTCCGCGACGGTTCCCGGAACCGCGTCGTCGGGGACGAACGCGGTGAGCACTCCCTCCGGGTCGTCGCTTTCGACCCCGCGGAGCCGGCCGAGCACGTCGTCGAGGCGCCGGCCGTACGCGTCGCTCACGCGGCGGAACTCGGCGGTCTCCTCGGCGCCCTCGGCGCGCTCGACGCGGTCCTCCAGCGACTCGATCCGGCTTTCGAGCCGGTTGACGCGCTCCTCGGCGCGCTGGCGGTCCGCCACCGCGTCCGACCGCCGCTCCTCCTCGGCCGCCGCGCGCCGCTCCAGGTGGCGCTTCTCCTCCTCGAGTTCCGCGATCCGTTCTTTCAGCTCGGCGCGCCCGAGCAGCCGGTCGATCATGGAGGCAGGTCCCGCGCCGCCCTCAAAGGTGCGTCGACCGGCGACACGCGGGCGTCGAGTGGAGATATCCATCCGAGTGCGGTGGCGCGCCGGTGAGCGGTCGCCTGCGGCGACCGCGAATCCGACCGCGAGGGACGCGGTGAGCACTCGGAGAGTGCGAACCGCGAGGCTGGGGA
>NZ_NHPJ01000087.1 GCF_002252985.1 Halorubrum halodurans
TCGTCGGTCGCCGGCCGGTTCGTTCCGCGTCCGGTGACGCGGGGTTTATACTCGGCGGCGGCCAACGACCGACGATGTCAGAACGCGAGGACGGGACGGCGTCGACGGCGGCCGACGTCCCCCGTCCCGACCCGCTCCGGACCTTCTTCCGCGTCGAGGAGGTCCGCCGAGAGGACGGCCGCGTCCGGTACGTCGGCGAGTCGTACATCCCCGAGCGGACGCTCCTCCGGAAGCTCGTCCCGGCGTTCCGCGAGGCGGGCTACGAGGTCGACGTGGAGACGCTCGAGGACGGCCACGTCGTCGTCGCGACCCCGTTCGGACACGGGCGCCGGGGGATCCCGTGGGTGAACGCCGGGCTGTTCCTCGCGACGGTGCTCTCCACCCTGTTCGTCGGGGCGTACGGCTGGTACTACGTCCCGCTCGCGGAGATCCGTGCCGATCCCCTCACGATGCTCCGGGCGTGGCCGTTCACTGCCGCCGTCCTCGGCGTCCTGATGACCCACGAGCTCGGCCACTACGTCGCCGGCCGGTATCACGGCGTCGACGTGTCGCTGCCGTACGTCATCCCGTTCATTTTCCCGTTCGGGACGCTCGGCGCGGTCATCCGGATGCGCGGCCGGATGCCCTCCCGGAAGGCGCTCTTCGACGTCGGCGCGGCCGGCCCGATCGCCGGGCTCGTCGCCACCGTGGTCGTCACGGTCGTCGGGCTCTCGCTCGACCCGATCCGCGTCCCCGCGGAGCTCGCGACCGGCTCCGGGACGATGATCCGATTCAACAACCCGCCGCTTTTGAGCCTCATCGCCGGGGCGATCGGGCAACCGACCTCGTACGCGGACCCGACGCGGGCGGTCCACCCGGTGATCATCGGCGGCTGGGTCGGGATGTTCTTCACCCTCCTGAACCTGCTTCCCGTCGGCCAGCTCGACGGGGGCCACATGGTCCGGGCGATGGTCGGGCCGCGTCAGGAGACGATCGCGTCGCTCGTGCCGGGCGCGCTGTTCGCGCTCGCCGCGTACCTCCACTACGGGCGGGGGCTCGGGCTCGACGAGTCCGTCGGTCTCTGGGCGTTCTGGGGCGTCTTCTCGCTGCTCATCGCCTTCAACGGCCCGGCGAACCCAGACGACGAGGACCGGCTCGACTGGCCCCGCGTCGTCGTCGGCGTGCTCACGTTCGGGGCGGGCGCGCTCTGTTTCCTGCTCGTCCCCATACAGGTCGTGACCGCCTGAGCCGAGGATGTCCGCGCTCGATCCCCCCGCGTGGCTCGAACGGGTCGGGTTCCGGACGCTCTACCGGCTCGCGGACCTGACGTACGCCCTCGGGGTCGCCACGCCGAAGCGGACCGTCGCCGTGAGGGTTCGTC
>NZ_NHPJ01000033.1 GCF_002252985.1 Halorubrum halodurans
CGGAGTGGACGGCCTTCCGGCGGTCGGTCCCGCTCGCGGTCGTGACGGGTGCGTCGCTGTTCGGCGTCGTCGCCGTCCTCGACGTCGCGTCCGCCCCGCTCGTCCGGCTGCCGGCCGGCGAGGTCGCCGCCGACGCGGAGGGTCTCGAGGCGCTCGCGCCGTCGATCCCGGTTCGGCTCCTCTACGGCGGGATCACGGAGGAGATACTGCTCCGATGGGGCGTCATGGCGCCGATCGCGTTCGTCCTGTGGCGGGTACGGGCGGCGGTCGGTGGGGGGCACGACGCCGGAACCGGCACCGGGACGCCCTCCGCCGCGACGACGTGGGTCGCGATCGTCGCCAGCGCGGTCCTCTTCGGGCTCGGCCACCTCCCCGCGCTGGCGTCCTCCGTCGAGCTCTCGGCCGCGCTGGTCGTCCGGACCGTCCTGTTGAACGGGGTCGTCGGGGTCGCGCTCGGCTGGCTGTTCTGGCGGCGCTCGCTCGAGGCCGCGATGGTCGCACACGCCGCCTTCCACGTCGCGCTCCTCGCGGTGAGCGCGGTCGCGATCCGGGCGTTCTAGCCCGACGGGGTCGCACCTCCCGACCGCGGTCTGCCGTCCGCGCTCCCGCCCGCACAACGACACGCCTTTTCCCGGCCCGCGTGTGGGGCCCGTATGGACCCGAAGCGGGAGCTATCGAGCATCGACCTGGGCGCGCTCGTCACCGAGCTCGGCCGGTACGAGGGCGCGAAGGTCGACAAGGCGTACCTCTACGACGACGACCTGCTCCGGCTGAAGCTGCGCGACTTCGACCACGGCCGCGTCGAACTCATGATCGAGGTCGGCGACGTCAAGCGCGCCCACGCCGCGGACCCCGACCACGTCGCCGACGCCCCCGGCCGCCCGCCCAACTTCGCGAAGATGCTGCGGAACCGCCTGTCGGGCGCGGACTTCGCCGGCGTCAGCCAGTACGAGTTCGACCGGATCCTCACCTTCGAGTTCGAGCGCGACGACGAGAGCACGACGCTCGTCGCGGAGCTGTTCGGCCAGGGGAACGTGGCCGCCCTCGACGAGACCGGCGAGGTCGTCGGGTCGCTCTCGACGGTCCGCCTCAAGTCCCGCACCGTCGCGCCCGGCGCGCAGTACGAGTACCCCGCCTCCCGGCTCAACCCCCTCGACGTGAGCCTCGACGCGTTCGTCCGCCACATGGACGAGTCCGACACCGACGTGGTCCGGACGCTCGCCACCCAGCTCAACCTCGGCGGGCTCTACGCCGAGGAGGTGTGTTCCCGCGCGGGCGTCGAGAAGGAGACCCCGATCGAGGAGGCCGACGAGGGCGTCTACCGCGCGCTCCACGACGCGCTCGGGCGCATCGCCGAGCGGCTCCGCTCCGGCGACATCGATCCCCGCGTCTACGAGGAGCCGCTCGAGGACGCGGAGCTCGACGACCCGGACGCGGACGGGGACCGCCCCGTCGTCGACGTCACTCCCTTCCCGCTGTCGGAGCGCGAGGGGCTCCCGAGCGTCGGCTTCGACTCCTTCAACGCCGCCGTCGACGAGTACTTCTACCGGCTGGCGCGCGACGACGCGGCGGAGGCGGACGCCCCCGCGGACGCCTCGGCGTCCCGTCCGGACTTCGAGGAGGAGATCGCCAAACAGGAGCGGATCATCGACCAACAGGAGGGCGCGATCGAGGGGTTCGAGGAGCAGGCGGAGACGGAACGCGAGCGCGCGGAGCTCGTCTACGCCCACTACGACCTCGTCGACGAGGTGCTCTCGACGGTCCGGGAGGCCCGCGAGAACGACGTCCCGTGGGAGGAGATCGAGGAGACCCTCGCCGCCGGCGCGGAACGCGGGATCGCGGCCGCGGAGGCGGTCGTCGACGTCGACGGGAGCGCGGGGACGGTCACGGTCGAGCTCGGCGAGGACGACCTCGCGGTCGAACTCGAGACCGACGACGGCGTCGAGGTGAACGCCGACCGGCTCTATCGGGAGGCGAAGCGGATCGAGGAGAAGAAGGCGGGCGCCGAGGAGGCGATCGAGTCGACCCGGCGGGAGCTGGAAGCCGTCAAGGAACGCAAGGCCGAGTGGGAGGCGGCCGACGAAGGCGACGACGGCGGGTCGGCGGACGACGACGCCGGAAGCGACGGGGACGGTGACGACGAGGCGTACGAGGTCGACTGGCTCTCGCGCTCGTCGATCCCGGTCCGCAGCCCCGACGACTGGTACGAGCGGTTCCGGTGGTTCCACACCTCGACGGGCTACCTCGTCATCGGCGGGCGCAACGCCGACCAGAACGAGGAGTTGGTGAAAAAGTACATGGGGAACCACGACCGCTTCTTCCACACGCAGGCACACGGCGGCCCGGTGACGCTGCTGAAGGCGGCGGGGCCCTCGGAGTCGGCGGACCCGGTCGACTTCGCCGAGGAGACGCTGCGGGAGGCCGCGCAGTTCGCGGTGTCGTACTCCTCGGAGTGGAAGGACGGCCGCGGGGCGGGCGACGCCTACATGGTCGAGCCCGACCAGGTTTCGAAGACGCCCGAGAGCGGCGAGTACATAGAGAAGGGGAGCTTCGTGATCCGCGGCGACCGCACCTACTTCGAGGACGTTCCCTGCCGGGTCGCCGTCGGCGTCCAGTGTGAGCCAGTGACCCGCGCCATCGGCGGACCGCCCTCGGCGATCGCGGAGCGGGCGGCGACGAGCGTCACGCTGGAGCCGGGGATGTACGCGCAGAACGACGCCGCGATGATGGTGTACCGCCGACTGAAGGACCGGTTCGCCGACCAGTCGTTCGTGCGGAAGGTCGCGAGCGCGGACCGGCTCCAGGAGTTCCTGCCGCCGGGCGGATCGGAGATCGTCGGCTGAGCCGCCGCCGTGTCGACGCTCCCGACCCGTCCGGCGGCGAGCGCGACGTTTTCAAGCCCCCGCGACCGAACGCGACCATGAGCTTCGAGGCGCTGCCGGACGGCTGGCGGGTGTGGAACGAGGAGCCCGGCGGACGAGCGATCCTCGTCTACCGGCCGGACGTCTTCGACGGCGACGACGTCCCCGCCGAGTGTCTGCCGACGATCTACCTGACCAACGGCGCGCGGAACGCCCGGCCGGGGTCGGGCCAGTACGCGACCGACGAGTGGCACGTGGTCCTCTTTCTGGAACCCGAGATCGAGGCGGTCGCGGAGACGCACGGGTCGCGCGAGGCCGGCGCGGACGCGGCGGTCGACGTCGCCGGGCGGTTCGCCGCCGGCGACGTGGACTACCGGGCGGCCTACCAGGTCCCCCGCGAGACCTACTTCGACCGGCTCGACGAGCTCGTCGGCGGGGAGTGATCCGTCCGCGAGGGATCGGTCCCCGCGGTCGGCGGTTCTCCCCGTGATGATCCATGTCCGTGGATACTACGGACAGTATTCGCAGGGTCGAAAGCCACGAACACGAGGGTTTTTATCGATTCCCGTCCCAGGGTCGCGTACATGAACGCCGGTGGGGACCACGCCGACGACGAGCCGCGAGAGAAGTGCGGCGTCGTCGGCGTCTCGCTCGCGGAGAGGGACGCCGCGCGGCCGTTGTACTACGCGCTGTACGCGCTCCAGCACCGCGGCCAGGAGTCGGCGGGGATCGTCACGCACGACGGCTTCCAGCAGCACAGCCACGTCGAGCGCGGGCTCGTCGGCGACGCCTTCGAGGCGGGGGACCTGGAGTCGCTCGCCGGCTCGACCGGGATCGGGCACGTCCGGTACCCGACGGCCGGCAGCCTCGACAAGAGCTGTGCGCAGCCGTTCTCCGTGTCGTTCAAGTCGGGATCCCTCGGGCTCTCACACAACGGGAACCTCGTGAACGCCGACGAGGTGCGCGAGGAGTTGGCCGCGGCGGGCCACGCGTTCACCTCCGACGGCGACACGGAGGTCATCGCCCACGACCTCGCGCGGAACCTGCTCGAGGAGGACCTGGTTCGCGCGGTCAAACACACGATGAAGCGGATCCACGGCTCCTACTCGCTCGCGATCACCCACGACGACACCGTCCTCGGCGTGCGCGACCCGATGGGGAACCGCCCGCTGTGTATCGGGAGACTCGAGGACGGCTACGTGCTCGCCAGCGAGTCCGCCGCCATCGACACCCTCGACGGGGAGCTGATCCGCGACGTCCGCCCCGGCGAGCTCGTCGTCCTCGAGCCCGACGGCTCCGGCTACGACACCTACCAGCTCGTCGAGGCCGACTCGACGGCCCACTGCTTCTTCGAGCACGTCTACTTCGCGCGACCCGACTCCGTGATCGACGACGAGCTCGTCTACGAGGTCCGGCGGAAGCTCGGCCGCAAGCTCTGGGAGGAGTCCGGCGTCGAGTCCGACGTGGTGATGCCCGTCCCCGACTCCGGACGGGCGTTCGCCACCGGCTACGCCGACGCCGCCGCGGAGACGACCGCAGACGGGGGGGTCCGCGAGGACGACGGCGGCATCGAGTTCGCCGAGGGGCTGATGAAGAACCGGTACGTCGGCCGGACGTTCATCATGCCGACGCAGGACGAACGCGAGCGGGCGGTCCGGCTGAAGCTCAATCCGATCAGATCGACCGTCGAGGGGAAGTCGGTCACCATCATCGACGACTCGATCGTCCGCGGGACGACCTCGACGCAGCTCGTCGAGCTGGTGCGGGAGGCCGGCGCCGAGGAGGTCCACCTCCGGATCGGCGCGCCGCCGATCGTCGCGCCGTGTTACTTCGGGATCGACATGGCGACCCGCGACGAACTCATCGCGTCCGACAAGTCGACGGAGGAGATCCGCGACCGGATCGAGGCCGACTCGCTGTCGTACCTCTCGATCGACGCGGTCGCGGAGGCGCTCGACGCGAGCCGTGCCGACCTCTGTCTCGGCTGCGTGACCGGCGAGTACCCCTTCGACGTGGAGGGGGAGGCGACGGACCGACCGGTCGAGGCGCCCTCGACCGACGCGCCGGCGGCCGACGACTGACGCGGCCGGCGGCCGACGACCGCCACGTCACGTCGGATACGGTCCCCGCCTTCCCGCTCCGGCGGAACGTATCGGGAGCTTAAATACGGCGACCGTTCGACATGGAGGTATGACAGCGAACGCCGACGAGGCGTCGATGAGTCGCCGCCGACTCCTCCGATCGGGGGGTGCGAGCGTCGCGGCGGCGGCGGGGCTCGCCGCCGCCGCGACGCTCG
>NZ_NHPJ01000065.1 GCF_002252985.1 Halorubrum halodurans
GCACGTGGCCGATGCCGATGCAGGCACCGCACGTCGCCTCGGAGAAGTTGACGCCGGCCGCCATCATCTCCGCGGTCCACCCCTCGCGGGCCAGCATCTCGGAGGCCTGCTTGGAGCCGGGCGCGACGATCATCTCGGTGCCCTTGTCGACCTCGCGGCCCTCCAGCATCTTCGCGCTCGGGAGGATGTCCTCGTAGGCGCCGTTCGTACAGGAGCCGATGATGACCTGTTCGACGTCCGTACCCTCGTACTCGCTCACGGGGGCGACGTTGTCGGGCATCGACGGCGCGGCCACGAGCGGCTCGAGCTCGTCGAGGTCGACCTCGATCGTCTCGGCGTACTCCGCGTCGTCGTCGGGCTGGAGGTCGACGTACTCCTCCTCGCGGTCCTGGCGCGCGAGCCAGTCTCTCGTCTTCTCGTCGGTGCCGAAGATCGAGGAGGTGGCGCCCAGTTCCGTGCCGAGGTTCGTGATCGTCGTCCGCTCGGGGATGGTGAGCTTCTCCGCGCCGGGGCCGGTGTACTCGAAGATCTTGCCGACGCCGCCCTTGACGGTCAGCTCGCCGAGCAGGTGGAGCGCGACGTCCTTCGCGGTCGCCCACTCGGGGAGCTCGCCCTCGAGGTGGACGTTGACGACCTCGGGCATCTCGACGTAGTAGGGGCCGCCGCCCATCGCGACGGCGATGTCGAGGCCGCCGGCGCCGATCGCGAGCTGGCCGAGCCC
>NZ_NHPJ01000102.1 GCF_002252985.1 Halorubrum halodurans
TCGACGAGTTCGACCGCGTCGTCCCCGCGACGCTTGGTTCCCATGGATCTGGACGAGTTCGCGCGCACGAGCGCGCCAGAACGCGACGGTGACGAGTTTCGAAAGGAGAACAACCGGCTGCTCGGGATCCCGCTCGACGGGACCGTGACGGTGAAGGCCGGCTCGATGGTGGCGTACACCGGCGACGTGACGTTCACCGGCAAGGCCTCCGCCGAGGGCGGCGTGACCGGCTTCCTCAAGGACGCGGTGAGCAACGAGGGGACGCCGGTGATGGAGGCGGAGGGCAGCGGCTACCTCTACGTCGCCGAGCAGAGCAAGAAGGTGCGGATACTCGATCTCGACGCCGGCGAGTCGATCTCCGTCAGCGGCAACGACGTGCTCGCCTTCGAGTCCTCCGTCGACTACGAGATCGACACGATCGGCAGCGTCTCGGAGGCGGCCGCGGGCGGGCTGACGAACGTCTACCTCACCGGGCCGGGACAGGTCGCGATCTCCACGCACGGCGACCCGGCCGTGTTGGAGCCGCCGGTCTTCACCGACCCGGACGCGACGGTCGCCTGGAGCAGCGACCTCTCGCCGTCGGTGTCGATCAACAAGACGTTCGAGTTCGGGCAGACCTCCGGCGAGTCCGTCCAGATGGAGTTCACGGGCTCGGAGGGGTTCGTCGTGGTCCAGCCGCACGAGGAGTGAGGAGTCGGCCGGACTTCCCGACGGCGGCCTCCGACGAGGGTTTCCGACGGTTTCCGGGACTCTTTAGGTCGCGCCCCTCCCTCTCCCGGCATGATCCTGTCGGATTCGGACATCCTCGACCGCCTCGCGGCCGGGGACCTCGCCATCGAGCCGCTCGCGGACGTCGACCAGCAGGTCCAGCCCGCGAGCGTCGACCTCCGGCTCGGCGAGCGCTTCCTGGAGTTCCAGCGCACCAACATCCCCTGTATCCACCCCACCGACGCCGACGAGGTCGGCGAGTACGTCACGGAGACCACCGTGCCGGAGGGCGAGGAGTTCATCCTCCACCCCGGCGACTTCGTGCTCGGGACGACGACCGAGCGCGTCGAGATCCCCGACGACCTCGTCGCGCACGTCGAGGGGCGGTCGTCGCTCGGGCGGCTCGCGATCGTCGTCCACGCGACCGCGGGGCTCTGTGACCCCGGCTACAAGGGCCAGATCACGCTCGAACTCTCGAACCTCGGCACCGCGCCGGTCGCGCTCTCGCCGGGGATGCGCGTCTCACAGCTCACCTTCACCGAGCTGAAATCGGCCGCCGACCGCCCGTACGGCAGCGAGCGTGGCTCGAAGTACCAGGACCAGGACGGCCCGCAGGCGTCCCGGATCGGGTCCGATCCGGAGTTCGGTGGCGAGCCCGACACGGGAGGGAAGGAGCGATGAAGTTCATCGAGGAGGTCGTCGTCGACGAGTTCCTGCCGACCGTGCGCTCGATGCTCGCCGAGGACCTCCGCGAGCGCGGGTTCACCCAGCGGGAGGTCGCCGACGCGCTCGGCATCTCCCAGTCGGCCGTCTCGAAGTACGCCCACGGCGACGTGGCCCGCCACGATCGGATCGTCGCCGACGAGCGGGTCCGCGACCTCGTCGACCGGGTCGGAGAGGGGCTGGCCGCGGGCGACCTCTCGCCCGTGGCGGCGCTCGTCGAGATCGAGGTGCTGATCCGGCGGCTGGAGGAGGGCGACCTCCTCGCGGAGCTTCACGAGGACGCGATGCCGGCGCTCGCGGCGGCCGACGTGGAGTTCTCCGTCCACGACCCGGACAGCGGGCTCCGCGAGCGCGAGGCCGTCCTCGCGTCGGTCCGGCGCGGGCTCCGGACCCTGACGAACGCCTCCGGGTTCGCGGGACTCATCCCGAACGTCGGGGCGAACGTCGTCGAGTGTCTCCCCGACGGGGGCTCCGTCGACGACGTGGCGGCCGTCCCCGGCCGGCTCGTCGACGTGAAGGGGCGTGCGATGGTGCCCGGCGAGCCGGAGTTCGGCGTGAGCGAGCACGTCGCCACGGTGCTCCTCGCCGCCCGCGAGGCGGGCGCGTCGGCCCGCGGCGCGGTCAACGTCCGGTACGACCCCGACCTCGTCGCGACGCTCGCCGAGTCGCATCCGACCGTCGAGTTCGACGCGGAGCGGGGGACGCGCGAGGCGGTCGTGGAGGCGGTCGCGGCCGCCGCCGACCCCGAAAACGCCGAGGGGTCGGCGGACGACGGGACGCTCGTCTGCTATCAGACCGGCGCGGTCGGCGTCGAGCCGATCGTGTACGTCCTCGCGCCGACCGCGCCGGAGGCGGCGCGGATCGTCCGGGAGCTGCTGTAGGGACGGGAACACGGAGTCGTCGTCAGCGGCGGGCTCGTACCCGGAAACCAGCGGGCTTTTGGCGCGTATCCACGAGACACGACACACGATGAGCCACGACGACTTCCCCACCGATCATCCGGCGGTGGTGACCTGTGGACTGCCGTACGCCAACGGCGACCTCCACATCGGGCACCTCCGCACCTACGTCGGCGGCGACGTCTACGCCCGCGCGCTCGAGCGGCTCGGCCAGGAGACCGCGTTCGTCTCGGGCTCGGACATGCACGGAACGCCCGTCGCGGTCAACGCCGAGCAGGCGGGCGTCTCCCCCGAGGACTTCGCGCTCGACTGGCACGAGCGATACGCCGAGACGTTCCCGAAGTTCAACGTCGACTTCGACAACTACGGCCACACCCACGACGAGACGAACACCGAAACGACACAGGAGCTCGTCCGCGACCTCGACGCGGCCGGCCACCTGTACGAGAAGGAGATCATGGTCGCGTACGACCCCGTCGACGACCAGTTCCTCCCGGACCGCTACGTCGAGGGGACCTGCCCGTACTGCGGCGCGCACGCCCGCGGCGACGAGTGCGACGAGGGCTGCCAGCGCCACCTCGAGCCGGGCGAGGTCGAGGACCCGGTCTCGACCATCTCGGGGAATCCCGCCGAGTACCGCGAGCGCACCCACAAGTTCTTCGAGGTCTCGGCGTTCTCGGAGTACCTCTCCGGGTTCCTCGACCGTCTCGAGGGGACCTCGAACGCCCGGAACCAGCCCCGCGAGTGGATCGAACAGGGGCTCCAGGACTGGTGTATCACCCGCGACATGGACTGGGGGATCGACATGCCGGGCGGCGAGGCGACGGAGTCGCCTCGGGAAGGCGGCGAAGCCGCCGACTCCCAGGACCTCGTCCTCTACGTCTGGGTCGACGCCCCGATCGAGTACGTCTCCTCGACGAAACAGTACACGGATCGCGTCGGCGCGGACGCCTTCGACTGGGAGGCGGCCTGGAAGGAGGGCGCGGACCCGGACCATCCCGAGGGCGGCGAGATCGTCCACGTGATCGGCCGCGACATCATCCAGCACCACACGATCTTCTGGCCCGCCATGCTGGAGGCGACCGGGCACGCGGAGCCGCGGGCGGTGATGGCGAGCGGCTTCGTCACGCTCGGCGGCAAGGGGTTCTCGACCAGCCGCGACCGCGCGGTCTGGGCGGACGAGTACCTCGAGGAGGGATTTCACCCCGATCCCTTGCGCTACTACCTCGCGACGAACGGCGGGTTCCAACAGGACGTGGACTTCTCGTGGGAGAAGTTCCGCGACCGCGTGAACACCGAACTCGTGGGCACGGTCGGCAACTTTCTCTACCGGTCGCTGCTCTTCGCGCACCGCAACTACGAGGACGCCCCGGTCGCGGACGCGACGAGCGAGGAGGTGGCCGACCGGATCGGCGAGGCGGTCGCCGACGTCGAGGCCGCCGTCAACGACTACTCGGTGCGGGCGCTCGGCGACGCCGTGACCGACCTCGCGCGCTTCGGCAACGAGTACATCCAGCACAACGAGCCGTGGAAGCTCGTCGACGACGAGCCCGAGGCGGCCGCGCGGGTGATCCACGACTGCGTCGCGATCGCGAAGGCGATCGCGGTGCTCTTCGAGCCGATCGCCCCCGAGAAGTGCGAGCGGCTGTGGGACCAGCTCGGCGAGGACGGCTCCGTCCACGAGGTCACCGTCGCGGCCGCGAGCGAGGAGCCCGAGGGCGACCTCTCCGAGCCGACCGAGCTCTTCGAGAAGGTCGAGGACGACCGCGTCGAGGAGCTGAACGCGAAACTGGAGTCGCGCGTCGCCGAGGCGGAAGCCGACGAGGAGGACGACGAGGCGAGCGACGACGCGGACGGATCGAGTGATGATCAGGACGACGAAGACGACACCGAGGACACCGACATGACCGACATCGACCCCATCAGCGACGACCGCATCAGCTTCGAGCAGTTCCAGGACCTCGACGTCCGCGTCGGGCGGATCGAGGAGGCAGCGGAGATCGAGGGAGCCGACGACCTCCTGAAGCTCCGCGTCGACCTCGGCGTGGAGACGCGCACCATCGTCGCGGGGCTGAAGGGGCTCCACGCGGTCGAGGAGTTGCCGGGGACGAAGGTCGTCGTGCTCGCCAACATGGAGAAGGCGGACCTGTTCGGCGTGGAGTCGAACGGGATGGTGCTCGCCGCCGGCGAGCAGGCCGACCTCCTCACCACCCACGAGGACGCGGAGCCCGGCACGAAGGTGCTGTAAGAGCCCCGCGAACCGGACGCCGATCCTCCAACGGCCGATCGGCTCAGGCGTCGAGCACCTCGATCAGGTTCCCGTCGGGGTCGCGAACGAACAGGATCGTCGTCCCGCTCTCGGTCGTCCGCGGCCCGCTCAGCGTCTCCACGTCGTCCGCGAGGTCGCCGTGGAAGGCGTCCACGTCGTCGACGGAGAGTCCGAGGTGGGTCGCGCCCGGCCGGTCGAGCGAGCGCGCCGGCATCGGCTCTCCTTCGGGGTCGTACTCGACGAGTTCGACGCGGATCCCGTCGGCCGCGAGGTGCGCGAAGGAGGCGGACGCGCCGGCGACGTCGACGGCGTCTGCGAACGCCTCCCCGCCGACGGAAAAGTCGGCGACGACCTCGAGGTCGAAGACGTCGGTGTAGAAGGCGACGGCGCGATCGAGGTTCGAGACGGTGATCCCGGCGTGGTGTGCGGTCGGATCGGACACGGGCGGAGCGTCGGCGACCGGCGAGAAAACCGTGTCGGGTCACGCGCCGAGCAGGCGGGCGACCACCCCCGCGAGGACGGCGAGCGCGCCGACGACGAACGTTCCGGGCAGCGGGAGCACGAACAGGAGCACGCCGAGCACGACGAGAAGGGTGGAGACCCTCATGAGCGTCGTTGGAGACTGCGCCGAATATATCTGGTGACGGGACGGATCGCTCGCGACGCGTCGGCCGGATCGACCGCGACGCGCCGGACCGAAACGACCATTCGACGCCCGCCCCACCGGCGCGTATGTACGTCGTCGTCAACGCGGCCCAGAGCGTCGACGGGAAGCTCTCGACGCGCCGCCGGGAGCAGCTCCGGATCTCGGGCGAGGAGGACTTCGACCGGGTGGACCGGATCCGGGCGGCCGCCGACGCGGTGTTGGTCGGCGTCGGGACCGTCCTCGCCGACGACCCGCACCTGACGCTCGACGAGGAGGCGCGCCGCGTCGAGCGGCTGCGGAACGGCCGGCCGGGCGACCCCGCGCGCGTCGTCGTCGACTCGACGGGCCGGACGCCGACGGACGCGCGGATCCTCGACGACGCGGCGACCACCTACCTGCTCGTGTCGGCGGCGGCGACCCCCGAGCGCCGCGAGGAACTGTCCGACGCCGGTGCGGAAGTGATCGTCGCCGGCGAGGAACGCGTCGACCTTCGCGAGGCCACGGACGCGCTCGAGGACGCGGGCGTCGGCCGGCTGATGGTGGAGGGGGGCGGCGAGGTGATCTACTCGTGTTTCGCGGCCGGGATCGTCGACGAGCTCCAGGTGTACGTCGGGTCGCTCGTCGTGGGCGGACGCGACGCGCCGACGCTGGCCGACGGCGAGGGGTTCATCGAAGCGTTCCCGCGGCTGGATCTGACCGGGATCGAGCGGCTCGACGACGGCGTCGTGCTCTCGTACGACGTGGGAGAGCGCTCGTGAACGGAACGAGTCGCGCTCGACTCAACTCACGCTCAGCTCTCCCCCGTTCGACTCGACTCGCGCCCGACTCGTACCCGTCACCGACCCGCACGACCCACGTGGGAGGTTCCCAAGATCGGGCGGTACACGCCCCGTGCTACCGACTTTCACACGATTCCACCGAAGTATTTATATGTCGGCCTGCGGTACGTTGAGACACCAGAACGCCTCCGGCGCTGGTGGATCGCACGCTGAAATGAACGGGAGTTCTTGCCGACGGCCCAACGCACGACGGCGAGCGGTCGCTATCTCCGGAGCGGTGATGGAGTGATCAAAAAATGGTAACGAAAGACGAAGTCATCGAACAGTACGACATCGAGCCGATGAACGACGCGGACAACGTGGACCTTTCCGAGGACGACCTCGAGAACGGCTCCAAGGGGCAGCTCATCAAGCGCGCCGGCCAGCTGCGCGACCGACGCAACGAGCTGAACCAGATGGCCTCCGAGCGAGCGTCGAACCGCGACGACCTCAACGCCAAGACCCGAGAGAAGGTCGACGAGGCCCAACAGCACCGCGAGAAGCGCGACGAGCTCAACGAGCAGGTCCAGGAGCACAAGGACAAGCGCAACGAGCTCAACGCGAAGGCGAACGAACTGTTCGACGAGGTCGAGGAGCTCAAAGGCGACATGGAGCTCGGCTCCGGCAAGTCCATCGAGGAGCTCAAAGAGGAGATCGAGGAGCTCGAGTTCCGCCAGCAGACGGAGGTCCTCGACGCTGAGGACGAGCGCGAGCTCATCGAGAAGATCGACGACAAACGCGAGAAGCTCGCCGAGAAGAAGGAGAAGATCGACGACACGAGCGAGCTCGACGAGCTCGTCGAGGAGGCCGAGGAGGTCCGCTCCGAGGCGTCGAAACACCACCAGAAGGTGACGGAGCTCGCGGACAAGGCCCAGGAGCACCACAACCAGATGATCGAGGCCTACCGCGAGGCCGACGACATCCGCGACGAGGCCGACGAGATGCACGAGCTCTTCGTCGAGGCCCAGGAGGCGGCGGACCGCCACCACGAGGACTTCGTCCGCGTCCAGAAGCGACTGCGCGAGCTCGACAAGAAGGAGGAGGAAGAGCGGAAGGACGAGCGCGCCGAGAAGCGCGAGGAGGAGAAGGAGGAGGCCGAGGAGATCTACCAGAAGTTCAAGGAGGGCGAGACCCTCGACACCGAGGACCTGATGAAGCTCCAGAAGACGGGGCTTCTGTAAGTCCGGCTCGGTTCCCTACTGCGGTTTGCGGTCCTTTTCGCGAGAGGTGAAGCGATACCCGTGAGCGGCGCGTCCCGTCGGAGTCGGGGTTATACGTCGTTGCTCCTACGGAGAACACCGCCAAAGCCCCAGTCGCGAGGGCTCGCGCGGCTCGCTGTGCTCCTCGTCACTCGCTTCGCTCGTTCCTGCGGTGCTTCCGTCGCCGTGCTTCGCCCTCGCG
>NZ_NHPJ01000019.1 GCF_002252985.1 Halorubrum halodurans
TCGTCTCGGGGCCCGAGGCGGGCGACAACCCGTGGGACTACTCGCGGACGGCCGAGTGGGCGGTGTCGTCGCCGCCGCCGCTCGAGAACTGGCCGAACCGGCCGTCGTACGCCTCCGGGAAGCTGGAGTTCGTGAAGGATTACATCCCGGACGGGGGGCCGGCGGTGAAGGCCGACGAGAACGGTAACGCCGCCACCGACGGGGGCGACAGCCACTCCGATCACATCCGCGAGTACCCGTACTGGGACAAGCACCCGAGCCACGCGAGCATCTGGCCGGCCGCGCTCTCGTTCGCGACGCTCGTGATGTTCCTCGGACTGTCCGGGTTCAACGACTCGGTGTCGATCGGCGCCGCCGAGTCGCTGGCGACGACGCCGGTGACGATCAGCAACCCGGTGTATCCGGTGTTGGCGGTCGTCGGGCTGCTCGGCGTCGTGTACACCGGNNTCTCGGCGGCGGTGTTCATCCGCTTCAACGCCGGCTGGCGCACGTGGGAGCCGCTGACGGAGTCGCTGCCGGGGCTCATCAACACGTTCGTGCTGTTGACCTCGTCGTTCACGGTGATCCTCGCCCTGGTGGCGGCCCACCGGAACAGCCGGAAGGGGCTGCTCGCGTCGCTGGGGACGACGATCGCGTTGGGACTGACGTTCCTCGCGATCAAGATGTGGGAGTGGCACCACGAGATCTACGACGTGGGCGTCACCATCGCGTCGAACTCCCACGGCGACCCGGTCCAGGCGTCGATCTACTACGTCACCACCGGCCTCCACGGCGTTCACGT
The DNA here is from genome assembly GCF_002252985.1 of Halorubrum halodurans. Taxonomy (GTDB): domain Archaea; phylum Halobacteriota; class Halobacteria; order Halobacteriales; family Haloferacaceae; genus Halorubrum; species Halorubrum halodurans. The sequence continues at coordinate 782 of NZ_NHPJ01000019.1, forward strand.
GGTCGGGGGGCTGTTGATCGCCGGGTTCCTGTTCTACCGGGCGTACCACGGGGCGTACCTGGACGACGAGCGGCCGGTCGAGTACTTCGGGCTCTACTGGCACTTCGTCGACATCGTCTGGGTGTTCCTCTTCCCGCTGTTCTACCTCTTCTGAGGTAGCGGATCTTCCTTCGGCGTCGAACCGCGGCGGATATTCTTTCGGGGGTTGGCTGTGACTCGTCGTGATCGCGTTTCTGAGGACGGGTTCGTCCGAACCGGTCGTTATGTGTTGCGTGCTAATGGTACGGATCGTGTGATCGTGGATAGGTCGTTGCTGGCGCGGTGA
>NZ_NHPJ01000055.1:0-208 GCF_002252985.1 Halorubrum halodurans
GACGAGGGGATCGACCTCCCCGACGATCGACGGGAGATCTGCCGGGACGAGCGCGTCCGCGACCGGGTTCGGACGGAGGTCGACGCGGTGAACGAGGCGTTCGAGCCCTACGAGCGGATCAAGCGGTTCCGCCTGGTCCCCGAGGAGTTCTCAGAGGAGAACGACCTGCTCACGCCGACGATGAAGAAGAAGCGCCGGAACATCCTCG
>NZ_NHPJ01000055.1:216-658 GCF_002252985.1 Halorubrum halodurans
CCTCGACCGGTTCGCCGACGAGATCGACCTGATCTACGCCGACGCGTAGGGATCCGCCCGCCTCGAGCGCGAACGCCCGCGGTTCCGAGCCGTTCGTCCCGTCAACGAGCAAGTTTTTCGCACCAACGAGGTAGTTTATTCTTAGTATACATACCTAAATTTATCACACTTTCACAAGGCTCGAACCGCTACCGCGCCGATGATGCCTGCGATCGGAAACGCCGTCGATTCGGTTCGGCGCACCGTGTCGACAGTGACGACCCGCGTCGTCGAGGTGGCGACCACGCTGTTGGCGGGGCTCGCCCTCGCCGGCTGGTCGCTGTTCTGGTCGCGGGTCGGTCGGATGCACTACGCCCAGGGTGATCTCGTCTCCGCGGCGTTCACGACGGCCGTCTTCGTCCTCCCCGCGATCGGGGCCGTCCTCTGGTACGTCGCCAGGTCG
>NZ_NHPJ01000112.1:0-623 GCF_002252985.1 Halorubrum halodurans
GGATCCCACAGCTGGACGCGGATCAGAAGCGCCAGCACCCCGCCGAAGAGCAGGAAGAACAGCGCGGTGATCATGTACAGGATCCCGATGTCCTTGTGGTTCGTCGTGACGAGCCAGCGGCGGACGGACGTGGTCGGGGGAAGCTCGCTCATGCGGAGACACCTCCGGCCGCCGGAGCCTTAACGCTCGGGGTCGCGGGGCCGCCCTCGACGCTCGAGCTGTTGGCCGTCTCGGAGTCACCCTCGGTACCCGCGTACCACTCCTCCCACTCGTCCTGCGGGATGACCGTGATCTGTCCCTTCATCGCCGAGTGACCGGCGCCGCAGAGTTCGAAGCACTCGACGAGGTACGTCGCCTCGCCGCCCTGTTCCCGGACCTCCTCGGAACTCACGGTGAACCAGGTCTCGCTGGTCTCACCGGGGATGGCGTCCGACTTTATCCGTAAGTCGGACGATCCGAAGTTGTGCCACACGTCCCTCGAGGTTATCTTCAGGTCGATCCGCTGGTCGGCGGGGACGATGAGCTCGTTCATCTCCGAGTGCCCGTTGGGGTAGAAGTACTCCCAACCGAACTGGTACCCCTCGACGGTGATCTCGATGTCGCCCTCGTCGCCCGTTTCGGGA
>NZ_NHPJ01000112.1:640-952 GCF_002252985.1 Halorubrum halodurans
CGTTCCACAACGTGTACGAGACCACGATGATACCGATGACCGTGCCCAGCGTGAGGAAGACGAAGAAGATCTCGTCGAACACCTCCGCTTGTGCCCGCCAGTCGGTCCCTTGTTGTAGGGTAATTGGGTCTATCATGTTCGTCTCTCAGCTCTTATCGTTCCCTTGGCGATGGCGCACTTAGCTCTTGTGTACGCCGGCGTCCCGGAGCGTTCGTGGGGGCACATACGAAGGCTATTTGTACACGCGTCCGGACCGAGTAGTAACGAGGAACCATGGTTTCGCTTACCCTCTTGAGTACGGCGTTGATGGGG
>NZ_NHPJ01000112.1:1034-1420 GCF_002252985.1 Halorubrum halodurans
CGTCGGCGCGCTCGTCGTCCTCTCGGTCGGAAACTTCGCGGTCGTCGAGGGGATCTCCGGATCGCTCCTCGGGGCGCTGTTCGCCGTCGTCGGACTGCTCGTCACCGCGTTCGTCTTCCTCGGCGCGTACTTCGGCGTGCGCGGTCGGGGCCTCGGCAACGCACACGGCGTCGCCGCCGGCTCGTTCGCCGCCGGACTGGTCTTCCTGGTGTTGATCGCGGTCCAGCTGCTCGTCGGCGTCATCGGGTAGCGAGGGACCGGCCGCAGCCGGGCACGTCGTGCGACGAGTTCCCGTGACCGCGGGGTGGATCGGCCCGATCGCGCACGGGAGCTCTCGGCGGAGGTGACCGTCGGAGAGGACGGGGTCGGGGAGCGTGGGCGGGGAC
>NZ_NHPJ01000124.1 GCF_002252985.1 Halorubrum halodurans
CACCGTCCACCCCGCCGGCGTGTGGTACATGTAGGAGTCGCCGGCGGGGTGGACGGTGAGGAGCCGCGAGACGTCCAGTTCCTCCTCGAGCGCGCGGTGGAGCGCCCAGGAGGAGTCCTTTCCGCCCGAAAAGAGGCTCACCCAGTCGGTCATACGCCGACTCGGACGCCCGCGGGTAAATCGGCAGCGGTCCGCGGCAGGGTCGGTCCGTCGCCGGCGGCCGGCGTCGCCACTCCGGCGCCGTCGACCGTCGAGAACCGCCGCCGCGCCGCCCGACTCAGTCCGAGATGAACTCGTTGTCGCGCCAGTTCACGCCGCCGTCGCCGTCGCCGGCACCCTGGGGGCTCTCGACGACCTCGATGCTCGCGGGGCGGGACTCGCCCTCGACGATCCGGGTGGCCTCGAGGTCGCCGTCGGCCTCCGTGATGGCCGTGAGCGTCCCCTTCTCGGCGCGGGTGGCGAGCTCCCGGAGCACCAGGAACATGGGGTACTGGAGCGCGGTGTTCTGGAGCACCGTCTCGCGGTCGCCCTTGAAACACGCGAACTCGACAAGCTCGGAGGGGATCTCCTCCTCCTCGTCGTCCATCCACTGGGGACCGCCCGCTCGCGGCGGCTCCTCCTCGTAGACGCGCGTCTCCGTCACCGACGCCTTCAGCTGGGCCGTCGGCGTGTACTTGCTGATCGACTCGTCGTCGGACAGGGCCTTGATGATGAGGGTGTTGTTTCGACGCGTGATGTCGATGTCGTCGATCTCCGCGGGGAGGTCGGGATCTTCATCGAAGTACGCCTCTACGTCTTCGAGTGGCAGTTCGAGCGTCGAATGAAGTCGGAACACGCGGCCTGTCATTGTTTACTGGGGTGGGTGTGGGTCGGACCGGTCGTCGCGACGCGGGCGGTAAACGACTGCACCTACCCCACCTAGGTGACGTAGGCTTAAATGGGCTACTCTTCGAGAGCTCCCGGAGTTCGCGGGCGGTTTCGCCGGACCGCGCGGCTACTCGGCACCGAGTTCGGCGGCGAGCTCCCCGCGCTCCTCGAGCTCCGCGAGCACGTCGCTGCCGCCGACGAACTCGCCGTCGACGAACGTCTGCGGGATCGTCTCCCACCCGCTGTGGTCGGCGAGCGCCTCGCGGTAGGCCGGCAGCGCGGGCAACACGTCGACCGTCTCGAACTCCTCGATGTGGGCGCTTATCAGCTCGATCGCCCGCTGTGAGTAGCCGCACTGCGGCATCAGCCGGTTCCCCTTCATGAACAGTACCACGTCGTTGTCGGCTATCGCCTCGTCGACTCGCTCGCGCACCGCGTCCGGGTCCATGTCGCCTTCGGGCTGGAACGTCATGGGGTCGGATAGGCGACGACGGGGCAAAGGGGTTCCGGCCGGCTCGGCCGCCCTCGCCGCCTCGCTCGCGGCGGGCTCCGCGACGCGGTCGCGTTCGGCGGCCGACGCCTCACTCGCGGCCGACGCTTCACTCGCGGCCGACGCTGACGACGTCGACGAGCGAGTAGACGGGGACGCCGTCGATGTCGTCGTAGCCGACCTTGTCGACGAGCACGACGCAGGCGACGGGCTCGCCGCCGTGTTCGCGGATCGCGTCGATCGACTCGCGCATCGTGGTCCCCGAGGTGACGATGTCGTCGACGACGTAGCAGTCGCGGTCGCGGATCGCGGCGAAGTTCCGGGAGAACCCCCCGCCGTGGTCGGCGATGTCGCCCTCCTCCCACTGGTGTTTCGCCGGGGCGTACGTCCCGAGGTCGGTGTCGAGCTCGCGGGCGACCGCGGTCGCGAGCGGCGCGCCCGCCTTCTCGATGCCGACGGTGAGATCGACCGACTCCCCCTCCTTCGCCAGCAGGTCCGCCATCGCCCTC
>NZ_NHPJ01000048.1 GCF_002252985.1 Halorubrum halodurans
GTAGCCGATGTACATCGGCTCGGCGACGTGGGCAGCGATGAGGTACTCGTGGGTTGTGTACAGGCCCTCTTCACCGGCTGCGAGTGGGATGATGAGGTATCGGCCGGGAAACAGTCGGTCGAGCCAGCCCTTCTCGGTGAGCCGGGAGGCGATCTCGCGGGCGGTGTTTGGGGGAACCTCCAACGTCGTCTCGATGTCATCGACGGAGATGATCTGGTGCCCCGCGCCAGCGAGTTGTGCAAGGAGTCGACTTTCTCGAGTCGAGAGACCCTGGCGTATATTTTGCGATTGTTCTATGATATCCATACCTACGTTTCTCACATAGAATATTGTCTCAGACCTGTTTTAGCCTTGCCTCATCCTTCTTAGCTTTCTTAACCAACACGGCCCACGACTCCATAGTTTTGTTGGTTAAGACGATGGGGACAGTTCTCGCGATTGCTGGCTTTAACACTACTCGAATCTTCTTTATATACAAGTTTCGTACTATGTTACACCGTGCTCCGGCGAATCGAACTCGAGGCCCTCGCCACGGTCGACCGCGGCGACACGATCTCCGAACTCGCGACGAAGCTTGACCACAGCGAGAGCTACCTCTCTCGTGCCGTCGCCGACCTCGTCGAGAAGGGGCTCGTCTACACGGAACGCGATGGCCGGCGAAAACGAGTCGTCCCGTCGGATGCTCGTGCCGTCGAACTCTACCAGGACCTCGTTCGTCAGCACTCCCACATTGACTTCCCCGAGCTACTGACCGGCAAGGCACTCGAGGTGCTGTACTACCTCGACCAGCCGCGAACTGTCTCCGAGATTGCGGACCGGAGCGACAACTACCGCAACACGGTCAACCGGGTCCTCAAGCGGTTTCGCGACCGTGGGCTCGTCGGGACGGCCGACGGCCACTACGAGTTCAACGCCGACTTCGACCGCCTCCACAAGTTCGCCCGTGAACTCACCCATCATCTCCATCGCCAACGCCTCAAAGCCGTCGCCTCGAAGGGCACGATTCTCTGGGAAGACTACGACGAATTTCTCGCTCAAACCGAGACGGAGATCGACGCAGACGGATTCCACGAAACTGGCCTTCCTCGGTTTGTGGCGTTTGATCTCCAGTTCCTGCTCACCGGCCACCGCTACTACGTCTACTCCAAGGAACTCGACGCAGTCTCGCCGGCGGAGCTGTGTTGTCACACGCTCTTGATCGACAACGGTAGCCGCTACCGTTCGTACTGTCTCCTCTTGCTCAGCCACGTCGACGTTGACGGGAACGACCTCCAAACGCGATCTGCGAAGTATGACCTCGAAGACGAAATCAACGCCTTGCTCCGCTACCTCGAGACCTACGGCGAGATCCAGGACGATCGTCTCCCCGAGTGGGACGAGTTCCAGAAGCTGGCGGCCGAATACGAAATTGACCTGTAACAAATTTTTGATTTTATATGGACTCAGAGGCATTTCTTGTCCTGGACGCCACACCACTCACAATTAGTGAGAACTCATTTAGCAATTAGGTTCAAATAGTAACGCCTAGAATTAGTTTACAATGAAAACAGATACGAACGGTACTCTTGCTGACGGTATCCAGATATCCATCGATCTACCACTCCAAGACGACCGTTTACTCAGTGGCGATGCGACAGCAGATATTCTTCTCTTTTTAACTCGACATCACGATGAGTCGTTTTCGATGACAGACCTTGCTGACGCAATTGGCTACACGCGACCGACGATCACCAAGACGGTTAATACACTCTCCAAGAACGATCTCGTTATCGAAGAACACGACGGACCCCGCCGACTTGTCCAGATCAACCGTGACCGGCTCACTATCCCAGACGATCCATTCCTCGGAATTCCCCAGTCGGAGTTTCACGCGCCGGTACAGGATGCGACCGACCAACTCCATACTAAACTTGATGACGTGCTCGCTGTCGTTCTGTATGGAAGCGTTGCTCGCGGTGAGGCTGACCGTCGCAGCGATATTGATATCTGGGTGTTGGTTCGTGAAGACCGGGCGAGCAACCAACGACAGGCGAACCACATCAGGCAGTCACTTGAGGAAGACACGTTTGGCGGGGATCGATATGCGTTCGATATTGATGTTGAGGCTCTCCAAGGAATCCCGACGTACGCTGAGGAGCTCCAAGAAATTCTTCACGATGGCATCGCAGTCTATCAAACAGATGAATTTGACACCGTCCGTAGTATGATTCTTCACGGAGATAGGTGATCCGGAGGCTCTCTGGGCGAACTCGTTCACTAGAGCTAATTTAAAGTTCAAAGATTTCGTACTAACGAGTATGACTCCCCACCCCGTCACGGAGACACCCCCACATGATCTCGAAACGGGGATCAATCACCTCGCAACCGTCGGGCGGTTATTGGATCATCCAGAACTGGCGCGTGTCTATGTGTACACCTGCTATTACGGGCCGGTCACCCGCCCAGAGATCAAGGCGGCACTGGATATCCCAAAGACCACGGTCTACGATCACGTAGAAACGCTTGAGGCCCTCGGAATTGTCTCTCTGGCGGGAGATCGACCGGTGGAAGTGACCGCAGATCCGGTTCGAATCACAACTGACGGGATTGTTGTGACGCCGACGATCCTCCATGCTGTTGCACTCCAAGAAGTCGACGAAGATGTCTCATACTTCGTTGAGCGACACGGTGTTGGCAAACTCGCTGCTGCTGTCCGACAGGCTGGACTCCATTATGCTGGTCAGATCACCCAGCGAATGGCTGCTGATCCACTTGGTATCCCATCTGGGGAAGCGATCAGTATTGTCCTCGCGCTGAAGCCCGTGCTCGCAGTTGGGCACGAATATGATCCCTACTTCGACGTGATTTTCCCGGAAATTTCGGATGACATCGGATTCGAGAGCGACCATGACGCGGCAGTACCTCGTCAGAATACCGAGTCGTGACTGAGTCCATCACAGCAGTCGACGCAAACGAATTGGGGCATCGAAAAATAGTACCCGTATCTCTCGAATGGCTGTTCTAGACGAGCTCTCGGGATTCGAGTTCGAGGATGTCATAGAGGATGTCTTCCGCAACCTCGGCTACGAGAACGTCCGGCAGGCTGAGAAGACAGCCGACGAGGGGCGGGATGTCATCATGGAGGAGGTCGTCGACGGCACGCGGCGCGCGATCGTCGTCGAGTGTAAACACACGGGGACGGTTGGGCGACCGGTCGTCCAGAAGCTCCACTCGGGGATCGCGACGTTCGACTTCGATGGCCCGAAGCGGGGCATGGTCGTTACGACGGGTCGGTTCACGAGTCCCGCCCAGGAGTACGCCGACCGTCTCCAGCAGAACGACGATCCACACCCAATCGAGCTGCTTGATGGCGAGGACCTCCGGGAGATCGCCGACGAGATCGGCCTCGACCTCTACAACGGTCGCATCGAGATTCTCTGCGACGAGACCCTCCGTCCCTACGACCCGGCAGCTGACGTCGACGCCCCCGTCCAGGAAGCGTTCCGGGATATCGAGAACATCGAGGCCGCCGACCTTCCGACACCGCATTCGGCGGTGACGTTCCGACCGGTGGTCGCGGTTACCGCCGACACGAACGCTGTCGTCGAGACGTCCGTCGGCGCCATCCACCGGATCAACGATCGGACGCAGTTCGTGGTTCACGCTGAACGCGGCCACCCTCTGGTCGTCGACGAAGATGTTGCGGTACTGGTCACCGAGAACTTCCATACGAGGATCGAACTCGACTCCGAACAGTTTGGGGAGATGTTCGATGACGTCGAGGAGCGCCGCTTCGGACAGACCCAGACCGAGTACAAGGAGTGGGCCGTCGAGCGGCTCCAGCAGCACCACACGACGACGGTGACCTACACCGGCGACAACAACGTCACGTACAACAAGACGTGTGAGCCGAATCTCTCGGATATCTCAGTGCGATCGATTGAGTCGGTGTATCTACCTGAGATTCAGCAGACGACAGAAATTCTGGAGTATTCGTATCCGTACGAATACTATGCTGCTGGCCCTTCACGGGTCACTACAGAGGACGGGATTCACCGGTGCGTCCACTGCGAGACGAGCGGCGTCGACGAGACGTACACCTACTGCCCGAACTGTGGGGCTATCGCCTGTGACAACCATATTAAGACTGAACGACTTGAGTGCGAGCCGGTCTGTATAGGCTGTGCGGTGACGGAACGGTTCGCGCTGAAGACGAAGTACTTCTACGACGAGGAGAATCTCGAGGCGTTCCGCGAGGAGTACGCCGAGATGCCGCTTCACCAAAAGGTGATCGAGAACAAGTGGCTGGCCGGGGGGAGCGTGGTCGCGACGTTGCTGCTCATTGTCGGTCTCCTCGTGGTTACTGGCATCATTTAATTCTCTGTTCTGTTTTGAGCTGTGACAGTGCTGTATCTGTGGTGGCCACACGGTTTCTGTAATGAGGCTAGAATCAGCGTCTTAACCCAGATGATTATAGTATATCTCAACACATGTGTGAACATGACTAAGGTCGATTCCAAGGGACGAATCGTTCTCCCACAGGAGATACGCGAATGTCTTAATATTACTCCGGGTACAGAGGTTAAGGTCCGCGAAGAAGACGGAAGAGCGATTGTTAGGCCTAAGGACAATCCTGCCGAAATTCTCGACCGGATGGAACACCTCGTTGAGAGCGCATCCTCGAACCAAGAAGAAACGAACCCACCTACTGAAGGATCTAACCCAATCGCTCAAAAGCATAGAGATGCCGTTCAACAAGGAGCAGACAATCCCAGTAATGGTTGAGGTACTGGCCCGTATCTGTTCTGTGTCGGGGTAGATAGGAGCGCACCGCGATAGTTACAGGATGCCGATCGACAGGGAAATTCCGTGTTTCTTGCTAGACGTCCTTATTGTATTTTCTGTTCTGTCTTACTCATTGGCCTTACTAATCAAACTAACTAGTTATACTGCTCAGTACAACTACCAAAAATTATTAGTTGTACTAGAAAGTACAACTAACCATACTAACTGATTTGTCTGACGCAAATTTATGACGAATGGGTCTAACAGGTAAAACATGCTCACGTACACGACATACAGCGAAGCCGGCGGCGTCGGGAAGACGACGCTCGCGTCGAATCTCGCCGACGCGCACGGCCAGCACGATCGCGATGTTCTCGTAATCGATCTTGACCCACAGAACGGCTCATTAACGTACTTACTCGGCGTTGACGCTCCACGAGATGACAGTAACGCAGACAACATTGCGCGCCACCTCATCGACCGACCAAAGGGCGCATTCGAGGACCTCATCCTTGAAACGCCATTTGGATTCGACCTTGTTCCAAGCCACAATATGCTAGAAAATCTCGCCGATCTCCTTACTCGCGCTGCCTCAATGGCGGAAGACCTCGGTGAAGAGTTCGAGCGCCACGATCAGCTGCGACAGGTACTCCTCAACGCGGATATCCCCGAGAAGTACGATACGATCGTCGTCGATCCGCCGGCAACCGCTGGCCCCCATCTCTACAACGCCATTGGCGCAACCCGTTCGCTGGTGATCCCGCTGGAACCGACAGGGAAAGGGATGCAATCGATAGAGGGGCTACAAGATGTCGTTCAGGGCTTCGAAGAGACGGTGGGTGTCACCGTTGGTGTCCTCGCGGTTGTGCCGAACGGCGTTGGACGGACGACGGACCAACAACACTACCTGACGCGTATCCGCGAGTTGGGGTACGACGCGCCAGTCGCAATTGGTGAGCGATCGTCGCTGTTCGAAGGCTGCTGGGACAAGCAGACGACAGCATTCGCGTACGTCAATGAGTATCGATCTCGGAAACGCGATCATGAAATGGAGACGCTCGAGCAGTTACACGAACTCGCCAGCCATCTTGAGGAGGTGAGTGCCTAATGCCGAACGGCATGAAATCTGGCAGCGGCGATGATCCGTTCGCCGAGGACGACGATGCCGACGATGATCCTGTCGACGACGTCGCGGATACGGACACAGATGCTGGTGATCCGTTCGATGAGCAATCAACAACGCCAGAACCTGATCCGACGTCGACGACGCTACCAGGCATCCCTGACCATCCTGCTGACGAATCTTCCCGGCTACCGTGGATCCACCGTCGCGATGGAGTGAAAGACGATCGGGACCACAAGACGATCCACTATACGGAACACACGGTGAAGAGGGAACGTCGGGAGCTCCGGCCTGCGCTTGAGGAACAACTCGGAGACGATGTCGAACTCACTGACGCCCGAGAGGCGGCGTATCTCGTCGGAATGGACCATCTAGACGAGGTCGCCGACGTACTTCGAGAGTGGGGCTACGATATCGAATAGTCCTCTGTTGAGTTGCGAACGCTACGAAACGTTCACGAGCTCTTCCTAAGTGGAGGGCGATAAGTTAATTTCCTGCCTTCTGTCGGGTCATCCCGAGTCGTTAGTCCTGCTCGGTGTCGTCAGTACTCTCGATCCAGTCCTCGGGGGCCGGCTCTTCGGTGGCACTACTGTCCTGCCTTGCTTCGGAGTGTGCGTCGCTCGTGGAGTTTTCACCTGTTTGCTGGATATCAGCGGGGTACGTCGTCGGGCTCGACTCGTCGTCACCGAGATTGAGAATCGAATAGAGGGCTTCGACGAGATCATACGCAGTTCCAGCCGAAAGGTCTGTGAGGCTCGCGATCTGCCGGATTGTGACATTCCCCTCACTGTGTGCTTTCACGAGATCGTATGCGAGTGCGAACGTGACGATGCCGTGGTCTTCGAGAACCCGCTCGATCGCTGGATACTCGTTTTTCTGTGCGATCACTTCGATAAGTTCGGGCGTAATCGAGACTTCCGTCTCGCGGACCGTCAATGTCAGTTCGAACTCTTCAGCGGTGTATACGGCGGTCCCGCCATCGTCGTTAACCTTGCTGATCAGGCCCGCCTGTTCCAGTTTATGGAGATAGTCGTACACCGTTTTCTTCGAGACGGTCGTTGTTTCAATGAGTTCAGGCCCCGTGGCAGCCGTAGACCGCCGAATCGATGTATAGAGACTCGCGAGGGACGGGTTCTGGAGTAATTCTGTGAACGTAGAGATCCCGGTGATCGTCCTCGGTGTGTCCCCCGCGTTTCGCACATGTTCTGTATCGTAGCTCATCTTGTATAGAGTTACGAAACTAGAAACTATGAACGTTTGCCATGGCAATGAGGTCGACTTAACGGCGAACGTGTGCTCGCCGGACAGCCCATCTGAAACGGCGTGATCACGCCAGCGTATAGCGTCGGTGCCGCCGGAGCGCATAGCGGTAGGAACCATACGAAACGCCGCTCGTCAACAGCAGATACGTACCGAAGAGCACGCCGAATACAGGCGTCAACACGACGTTTCCGGTGACTGCGAACCACGTCACGAACAGCCCGAGAGCCGTTCCGCCACCCACGACGAACAGGTACACCATCATGACGAGCGTCGACGGGACGACCGTTTCTGTCCCCCAAAACTCGCGCTCCTCGTAGATCGGGTACGCCGAGCCGATGCCGACCGCGAACATCGCCGCAGCGAGACACATCACAACTCCGACGGCGGCGGTCGCCACCGCCTCAAGCACCGTTATCCCGAAAAGGATCGGGACGAACGAGCTGAGAACAACGACCGGCACTCCAATCGCAACGCCGGCGAGAAGCCGTCCACGGACGAGAGCCGCGGATGGCGTCTCGGTAAGAAGGAGGAACGGTAGTTGCGGCCGCTCGTCACCGAGCGGGTTCAACCCGAAGGTAGCGCCTGAGAGGTATGTCGCGAGAACGACGCCGCCCCCAGTGATGAGGGGTCCGATGGCGTCGCCCGAAAACTCGAGAAACATCGTCCCGAACGGTGCGATAAAAAAGACGGCAATCAGGAGATGACTCAACTCCGCCGGATCACGGCGACCGCGCACGAGAATTCCCCACGCGATACGACCAGGTTTAGTCCATGCGAACGGTCGTGGGGCAGAGAATCCGCCGCTCGATTGCCGCACCTGCGTCGACGCGTTGTTGCCGACCTGATCGGTAAACCAGAGCGTAGAAACCTGCCTGGTCGAGACGGCGAGACCTACCGGCGTGAGAGCGATTAACGCCCCGAGCACCGCCACCGCCCCTAGGGAGGTCGGTCTGGAGACCGGTGTTCCGACGAACGCGAGCGCAACGTATTCCACGAGGGGATCGAACGCTACTGTCGACAACAGCCGCTGCACTGAGAGGTCGGATTCGACGATGAACTGCCCAGCGAACTGCGATGCAACAACGAGTCCGACCATCGCGAGGATACCGACCGCCTTCAGGAGACGGCGAAGGCTGGGGAGTTGCCGCAGGAGTCGCAACACAGCAATTCCTCCGGCGTACCCCCAGACGGCGGCACAGCAGACGAGTGGCAGCGCGACCGCCCCGGCCGAAGCGACGAGCAGCGGCGAGCCCATTCCGAGTGCGAACGTGACAACCACTGCTCCGACCGGGATCCCGAACCACAGGGAGAGCCGTCCCATCTCCGCTGTGATGAGCCCGATAACGACTGCTCGCGGGTGAACCGCCAGCAGGACGAAATCCGCACCGTCGATGTGTCCGAGTCGTTCGAGGGTCCGAAACACCGATATCGACAGGAGACCGAGAGGAACGAGCGTCGCAGCGGGCGCGAAGAACGGGACCGCCGTCACGGAGCGCGCGGTTTGCCCAAGCACATACGCCGTCGGCAGCGCGAACAGGAGCGCGCCGCCGAAGAACAGCGCCGTGATCAGGAGTCCGAGGACTCGACGGGGGTTTCCGAGGTACCCACGGAGGCTTCGGACGAACTCCGCCCGCCCGATTCGGAGCCCGTGGCGAACGTCCTGTCGGAGGCTCATTCTCTCCGAGAGGCCGCGCCCGTTTCGGGTTCGCTGGTGACGGCGAGGAACGCGTCTTCCAGGGATCCACTCTCGCCAGTCTCCGCACGGGCCTGTACTTCGGTAGGCGTCCCCTCGGTGACGAGTCTCCCGTCAAACAACACCCCGACCTCGTCAGCGACGGCTTCGACCACCGGAAGAATGTGTGTTGAGAGGAACACCGTGGTTCCTGCGTCGGCGAACGCGGTAATCGATTCCCGGATGGTGCGCGCCGCTCGGGGGTCAAGCCCCGATGTCGGTTCGTCTAAATACAGGACGTCCGGTTCGTGCAGGACACTCTGTATGAACGCGGTCTTCTGTTTCATTCCCTTCGAATACCCGTCGATCCGCCTGTCCGCGTCACCGGCTAACCCGAATTGGTCGAGGTACTCGCCGATGCGCTCGCGGGCAACGGACCGCGAAATGTCGCGAAGATCGGCGACGTATTCGAGCTGTTCGCGGGCGCTGAACTCGTCGTACAGCGGCGGCGTCTCAGGGAGATAGCCGACCCGACCGGCGATCGCACGCCGGTCGCTCGGGTCGACGCCACAGACGCGTACCAATCCGCTGTCCGGATCGCTGAGACCGGTAAGGAGACGCATCGTCGTCGTCTTCCCCGCACCGTTCGGGCCGAGAAAGCCGTAGACGGTCCCGTGCGGGATGTCGAGCGTGAGACTGTCGAGAGCGACTTCTGAGCCGTAGCTCTTCCGGAGATCGGTCGCCAGAATGGCGGATTCGTCGTGGGTGGAGGGCATACGTAACGGATGTCATTTTCCGAACCAGTCGTCTATGCGTTTCGGAATCATCTTCCGGTCACACGTATCGGGGGTGATGCCGCATGGGTAGATAGCGACGCGAATAGGCGGCGTGATCGCTCCGCCGAACTCTGTTAAGTTGCGAACGACACGAAGCGTTCACGACTTCTTCAATATCGGTTTTCCCCCGAGCAACAAGTTGTAACAGTTATCTCTCTGCCTAGGCCGTTCGGCGTGAACAGCCCCTACAGCCAGTGAGATCGGATGATTCCCCCACCGTATTAGAGTTCGAAATATTATAGTTTAAACTATTATAGTCTAATTTCTAACTTCAGAGCATATATGTATCTCCCACAACGATAGGAAGTATGAACCAGTTTGTCAATCGCATCGATGAACTCGATCGGTTACAGACTCTCTATGAGAGTGGCGCTGCAGAACTCGCAATTGTCTATGGCCGTCGTCAGATCGGCAAGAGCGAACTCATCCGTCAATCGATTGCTGACCGCGACGATGCCGTGTACTATCAGGCAGTCCAAGGAACTGCGACGACACAGCTCAGGCGGTTCGTCGAGGCCGCAGCGACAACCTATCCGGACATTACGGCTGTCAAAGAGGAGTGGGAACCACTCTTAGCGTACCTCGTCGATAGAGACGCCATTATCGTCATCGACGAATTTCCGTACCTTATCGAATCGAACGAGGGGCTCCCGTCGATCATTCAGCACCTGTGGGACACCGCTGTCGACGAGAGCCAGGCAACACTCGTACTCACAGGCTCTGCGATCGGCATGATTCATACCCACGTCCTCGATGGCGGTGCGCCACTCTACGGTCGGGTATCCCAGACACCGAATGGCCGCCTCGAACTCACCCAGCTCCCGTTTCGCTCTATCCAAGAGTTTGTGCCGACGTACACTCCCGAAGAACGGGTGTTCGTCTATGGCGTCTTCGGCGGTACACCCCGATATCTCAGCCCGCTCGATCCAGCACAGAGCTTCGGGGAGAACATCACGCGGCTGCTGTGCGATCCCGATGGCCCACTCCACGACGAGCCCGAAACAGTCCTCCAGATGGAACTGACCGAGGTAAACACGTATTTTTCGCTTCTGGAGTCGATGGCCAGCGGGAACCACAGTCGAAACGAAATCGCCCAAGGAGCCGGCATCGAGAGCACCAACACGTCGTACTACTTCGACCGGCTGGAAACGCTCCAGATCATCGAAAAACACCATCCGGCGCTTGCTGACCCGGCGCGCAGCAAGCGGACTCGGTACCAAATTCGAGATCCCGTATTCCGGTTTTACTTCCGGTATCTCTACGGCCGCGGAGGTCAGTACGAACTCTACGGCGAGAACGCCTACGCGGATCTCATCGAGCCGGAACTGCCCGACTTTGTCAGCGAAACGTTCGAATCGCTCTGTCACCAGGCGGTGCCGGCGCTCTATACAGACTACCAGCTCACACAGGTGCCAAGCCAGTGGTGGTACAAGAGCCGGGAGATAGACGTTGTCGCCCCAACCGACGAGTCAACGCTGATCGCTGGCGAAGCGAAATTCACCAACACCCCCCTCGGCTATGACGTGCTCGCGGATCTCGAAGACGATGTCTCCCATATCGACTGGACACCCACCGGTGGTGGCGAGCCGACGTATGAATTCGCCTTGTTCAGCCGCTCTGGGTTCAACCGATCCGTCGAGGAAGCTGCAGACGAACGAGACGATCTCCGTCTCTTCGATCTGTCCGACATTGTTGCTGTTCTCGAGAGTAGAGTCGATCCTTGATATTCTCTTATAGATCCATTACTTGATAATATCTTGTACTCACAAACTTGGGTGACACTAACAACTGATATTAGCTCCGTTGAAATCCTAGGGAACAATTTTGATGGAAAGCTCATCGAGCTACGGTGTTTCGACGATCGCGAGAATCTCTGGCGCTCGGTACACCCTCCCACGTTCTTTCCCAGTAATTTCATCGATGATCCCGTCGCCGGAGAGCATGTCAATCGCGTTGTAGACGGCCTTCTTCGACCGACCAGTCGCTTCCTGCGCGCGGCTCGCCTGTAGATACGGTTCCTCAAAGAGGTGGGTGACGATGTCGCGAACAGCTGGGTAGTCCTCGTACTGCTCAAGATATCTGCCTCGAAGGTCTAAGAGCTCTTGGCCACACTCGTAGGCGTCGTGGGCTTGGTCGCGGATCGCCGTCAACGCGAATCGTACCCACTCGTCCCACGCCCCGTCTCTGCTGACGCGCAACAGTTTGTCGAAGTACTCGCTCCGGTTTCGGTTGAAATACGCAGACAAGTACAGGTACGGCTCATCAAGCAAGCCAGCGTCGTACAACTGAAGCATGATGAGGAGCCGTCCGAATCGGCCGTTCCCGTCGCGGAACGGGTGGATCGTCTCGAACTGGTAATGAGAGAGGACGATATCGATGAGCGGCGGGTAGTTATCCATCCGGTTGTACGCGATGAGCTGATCGAGGAGCATCGACACGTGGGGGGCCGGGATGAACTGTGCGTCCTCGGGGTTCTGGTTCGGACCGATGATGACAGGGGTATCTCGGATGGTGCCAGGA
>NZ_NHPJ01000105.1 GCF_002252985.1 Halorubrum halodurans
GCACGACGCGGCTCGGGCGCGCCACGGAGACGAGGATCCGGAACCGGTCGTCGTCCGTCCCCTCCCTGCTCGTCGCCGCCGTCCCCGCCGCGGACGGCCCCCCGCCGCCGGCCCCCATCGGGATGTGCGGCGAGACCACCTCCTCGACGAGCTCCTCGACGTGTGGCGCCCCGCCCCAGACGAGGTACGCGGCGAGGAGCGCGAGCACGACCAGGATCCCGACGCCGACGCCGACGGGCGGGAGGTTCGAGATCAACGCGAGGTTCGCCACGATCCCCACGATCGGCAGCGCCGGCACGAGCGGCATCCGGAAGCCCCGCTCGATCTCCGGGAACTTCCGGCGCGAGTAGACGAGCGTGGCGTTGACGACGGCGAGCGGAACGAGGAGGTTGAAGGTGGCGAACCCGGTGAGCGGGTTGAGCCCGAGCAGCCCGACGCCGAGCAGGCCGTGTTCGGAGAACAGGGTGATGAACACGACGATGAGCCCGACGATGGTCGCGATCACGGCCGAGACGCTCCAGAACGGGGTCCGGTAGTCGGGGTGGATGCGGGCGAACCGGCGCGGCCCGTGTCCCTGTCGTCCCATCAGCGACCCGATGCCGCTTGCGGCGAGGATGGAGGCGTTCGAGGCCGACACCATCGAGAAGACCGCGCCGGCGACGATGAGGAGCTGGCCCCACGGGCCGAGAAACGACGCCGCGACGGTGCCCATCGCGGTCTCGCCCTGCGCGAGCACCTCGCGGGCCACCGGCGCGTTCACCATCGCCACGATGACCAGCGCGTACAGCACCGTGACCGTGAGGATGCTCGCGCCGATCGCGCGGGGGACGGTCCGTCGCGGTTCGATGATCTCGCCGGCGCTCGCCGCGATGGCCGAGAAGCCGAAGAAGGTGATGAACGCGAGCGCGGCCACGGAGACGATCCCGACGGGCTCGAACTGGAACCCGGTCGCGAACGTCGTCGCGGCGTCGCCGGCGCCGACGAAGAGGACCGCCCCGGCGATGAACACGAACAGGACGCCGACCTTCGCGCTCGTCACGATCAGCTGGAAGAGCCCGGACTCCTCGGTTCCGCGCGCGTTGAGGACGCCGAGGACCACCGCCGTGAGCACGCCGACGGTGCCGTGGGGAAGGACCTGGAGCGACTCGGGGAGGATGAACCGGAAGAACCACTCGTCCATGGTGGCGAGGTAGAACGCCGTCGTCCCGCTGTAGCCGAGGAACAGCGATATCCCGACGCCGTACTTCAGGCGGTCGAACTCCTCGAACGTGCGCGAACAGAAGAGGTACCCGCCGCCGTTCTCGGAGTAGACCGAGGCGAACTCGGAGTAGGCCGCGGCGGTGATCCCCGCGACGACGGCGGCGAGCACGAACGCGATGACGGCGCTGGAGCCGATGCGATAGACGGCGGTCCCGGACAGCGAGAAGATCCCTGCCGCGATCATCGTCCCCAGCCCGATGGCGAAGGCTATCTTGAAATCCAGCGTTCGCGTGTGCTCTACCATGCGCCTCACCGCGTCTTTCGAGCGTAAAAAACGGCGGGGTTCGATCTCCGCTCGGGGGAACCCGCCCTCGCCGTCGGTCCGTATCCGCGTCCGACGACCCGCGGAACGTCCCGTCCGACGACCCGCCGAAC
>NZ_NHPJ01000025.1 GCF_002252985.1 Halorubrum halodurans
TCGCGGCGATGGGCGGGCTGTGAGGGCGGGACGGACCGGAAAGCGGGGGGGACGGCGGGCGGTCCACCGACCCGGAACCGCGGCCGGGTCCACCGAACCTATGTCCGTCGACGCCGACCGCCGGGTATGGACCCGCAGTCGACGTACGACCGGATCGCCGGCCACTTCGCGAAGACGCGGGAGTACGCCTGGCCCGAGGTCGAGTCGTTCCTCGAGGGGCGACACGTCGGGCGCGCGCTCGACGTCGGCTGCGGGAACGGACGGCACACCGAGCTCCTGGCCGACCGGGCGGAGGGAGCGGTCGGCGTCGACCTCAGCCGGGGGCTGCTCCGGGAGGCGGTGCGACGGGCGCGCGACCGCGGGTTCGCCGCCCGGACCGCGTTCGTCCACGGCGACGCGGCGGCGCTCCCGATCGCCGGGGACGCGATCGACCTCGCGGTGTACGTCGCCACGCTCCACCACCTCTCGCCGCGATCCGCGCGGATCCGGAGCCTGGACGAGCTCGCCCGCGTGCTCCGACCGGGCGCGACCGCGCTGGTGAGCGCGTGGAGCACGGCACACGACCGGTTCGACCGCGAGGAGGGGTTCGACACGACCGTCGACTGGACGCTTCCCGGCGGGGAGACGGTGCCCCGGTACTACCACGTCTACGACCCCGAGGAGTTCGCGACGGACCTCGCGGGGAGCGACCTCGTCGTCGTCGACATCGACGTCTCGAGCGGGAACTGCTACGGGACCGTCCGCGCGCCGGGAACGCGGGCGAGCGGGTGACCGACGCGGACGGGAGACGTCGGCGGATCGCGGCCGGAACGTGGCGTCAATCGGCCGTCACGCCGGCCCGATCCGTCGTCTCCTCGGGCATCGGCGTCACGATCCGGTAGGCCGCGTACAGCCCGAGGACCCCGATCCCGGCCAGCACGAAGGCCGTCCGGAGCGTCGGGTCGACGAGCGGGGTCGCGACGACCTCGCCCGCGTCGTTGGTTATCGGGACCGGACTGTACGGCTTGCCGGCGAGGATCTCGATCGTGCCGAGCACGACGATCCCCACCAGCATCAGTCCGGCGCTCAGCGCCATCGCCGCCCTGTCGATGATGTCCGGGTGGTTCATTGGATGTCACCTCTCAGCCGAGCAGGTACCGCAGTTTCGGGTGTTGCTTGACGAACCCGGTGCGCTCGATGACCGCGTCGAGGCCGTAGTACCGGCCGGCCGCCAACACGATCACGGTCATGAACAACAACAGACCCATCAGGTCGCTGTTGACGAGACCGTGGCCGAAGCCCGCGTTGCCGATCCAGAACAGGACCATGAAGACGGCCCCGCCGAACGCGGCGAGCCGGGTGAGGGCGCCGGCCATGAGCGCCAGCCCGATGAGCGTCTCGAACAGCGGGACGCCTGGCTCGATGAGCCACGCGAGGTTGTTCCCCATCCAGACCGGGACGGGACCGAGCGCCGTGCCGGTCATCTCCCGCATGTACGCCGTTCCGTACGTGAAGGAGAACCCGCTCTCGATGATCTTCGTCACGCCGGCGTGGAAGAACCACCAGCCGGTGACGACGCGCAGGAACGCGACCCAGTAGGCGGTCCACGGGCCGTCCAGCGCGAACTCGACGTCGGTCGTCAGGGGAGTCCCCGTTTGGTATGACATGGACGTCACCTCACGTGTGGACATTGCGTCGGAACCGAGTTATACTCCAGCGGCGGCTCCCGCACCGCGGGAAGCGTTTCGAGGGACTGGGAACGCGCGGTCGTCGAACTCGACGGGTGATCACCGCGGTCGGGACCGCGTCCCACGCCTCGGCCGCACGGCGCGCGCCGCTACCCCCGGTCGGCCGGGTCCGACGCGTCCGGGACCGCCTCGACCCGTTCCCGCACGGCGGTGACGAACTCCTCGCCAGTCATGCCGTACCGTGTACACCCGTCGGCCGTTCGCTCCCGCTCGACCGCGGCGACGACCTCGCCGTCGACGCGAAGGCCCCACGCGTCGCCGTGGTCGACGTCGGTCCCCATCAGCCGGATCTCGACGTCGTGTGCCGCCTCCAGCCGCTCGATCAGCGGCGGAACGAGCACGCCGTCCGCGAGCCGCGGCGGCCGGTACGGGGGGAGGTCGTGTTCCTCGAACTCCCCGACCGCGTCGCGCCACCAGTCCGGAAGGCGGTCGACGTCGACGTCGGCGTACGGTTCGTCGTCGTCGAGCCAGTCCGGCGGTTCGACCTCGTCTCGTGGCGATCGGTTCTCGGGGTGTCGAGTCATCGTCCGGGGGATCCGTTCGGGAGTCGTGTCGGTGGGTTCGGCTCGGGTCGACGCGGGCTACAGTTCGACGTAGACCTCGCCGTCCCGAACGTGAACGTCGTACGTCGGCAGTCGGTAGTCGTCGCTCGCCGTGTGCGTCCCGTCGGTGATGTCGAACTCCCAGCCGTGCCACGGGCACGCGACGATCTCGTCGTCACACGCCCAGACGAGTTCGTCGTCCTCGTCGACGTCGAGGGTCCCGCTCAACAGCCCCTCACAGGCCGGTCCCCCCTGATGCGTACAGTAGTTCGACAGCGCGTGAAGTTCCCCGTTCGAGTTGAAGACCGCTATCTCGCGCCCCGCGATCTCGACGATGACGCGCTCGCCGTCGGCGATGTCCTCCGCCGCGACGACGTGATGGAGGTCGTCCCGGTCCGCGTCCTGTCGTGTGGATTCGTTCATGATCAGTCGAAGTCGTAGACTCGCTCCGCGGTCTTGCCGTAGACGTTCCGGATCTCCTCGCTGGAGAACTCGGATCGAAGGATCTTCAGCAGCTCCCCGGTGTTGTCGAAGTCGAAGTGTGGGTAGTCCGAGGAGAACATCAGGCTGTCCTCGCCCTCGAAGTGCCGGATCGTCTCCGTGAGGTACGCCGGGTCGTCCAGGCCCTCGACGGGCTGGCTCGTCACGTAGAACTGGTCTTTGAGGTACTCGCTCGGACGCTTCTCGAGCATGGGCGCGTCCCACTTCGCGCCCATGTAGTCGTGATCGAACCGCCGCATGAAGTACGGATACCAGCCGAGCCCGGACTCCTGGATGACGAACGTGAGGTCGGGGAAGCGTTCCGGAACCCCCCGAGTCAACATGTCCGCCAGGTTCGTCTGGTGCATCATGTTGTGTGAGGTCGCGTGGACCGGGAGGGCCCGGTCCATCGCCTGCCACGTCGAGGGGAACCGCGTCATCATCGTGCCGGCGGCGTTGTGCATCTTGATCGGGAGTCCGGCCCGCTCGCACGCGTCGTAGAGCGGGTAGTAGGACTCGTGGCCGAGGAGCGGGTCGACCGATCCGCTCGGGATCATCACCGCCGCGATGCCGTCCTCGTCGGCGCGGCGTTCGACCTCCTCGGCGGCCTTCTGCGGCTTTTGGGGAGCAACGAGGGCGGCCCCGTAGAGCCCGTCGTCGGGATCGACGATCTCGTCGAGGAGCCAACTGTTGTACGCCGTCGCGAGCGCGGCGGCGAGGTCGTCGTGGTGGACCGCCCCGAGATAGAGGTTCTGGGTGGGGGTGATGATCGCCTTGTCCCACTCGACGAGGTCACGTCCCGTTCGGATGTCCTCCGTGGTTCGGACGGTCTCCGAGTCGGCCTTCCCGATCGTCACCGAGTACACCATCCCGTGGGCGGGATAGACGCGGCCGAGGTAGCCGTAGTCGTCGCCCTGCTGGCTGTTCAACAACTCGTCGAACGGGCTCTCGAGGTACGGGAAGACGTCCTCCTGGCGCTCCGTCAGGTGGAAGTCGGTGTCGACGATGACTTCGAGGTCGTCGATCGACCGGATCCGCCGTTCCGCTGTCGAACTCATACGATCCCCGTGGTCGATTACACACATATACTCCGAGGCGATTCTCGACGGTAGAACGCCGTTCGGCGGGGATCCGGCGCCGACGGACGCGTCCCGTCCTGGACGGATCCCGCAGAAGGGGGCCGCAACGACGATCCGTACCGGTTCGGGACGCCGAAGGGACGGAGAGACGCGGGATCCGCGCCCAAGGATCCGTCCTCCATCGAGAAACGATAGCTGAGATCGTTTCTCATCGGCAAAAACGTTATGCCAGTCGTCCGTCCATCCCGATCCGATGGAAGCGTGGAAGCCGGGGGGTGCCGACCCTGAATCGAACGGATCGACGATACGGAGCATCGACACGTCGTTCACCATCGTTACGGCCCTCCGCGAGGCGGGCTCGGCGGGCGTGACCGACCTCGCCGAGCGGACCGGGCTCTCGAAGAGCTCCGTCCACAAACACCTTCGATCGCTGATGAAACACGGGTGCGTCGTGAAGGACGGCGAGGAGTACCGGCTCGGGCTCCGCTATCTCGACTTGGGTGCCCACGTGCGCGAGCAGTATCCGGGGTCGACGGAGATCAAACACAAGGTGCGCGACCTCGCGACACAGACCGAGGAGAGCGCCCAGTTCGCCGTCGAAGAGCGCGGCCACGCGGTCGTCCTCTATCGGGAGGTCAGCCACGGCGGCGTCTACTCGCGCGGCCGAGAGGGACGCCGGTTCCGGATGCACCAGACGGCGGCGGGGAAGGCGATCCTCTCGCGCTACTCAGACCAGTGGGTTCGGGAGATCGTCGACCGCCACGGCCTCCCGGCGGCGACGCCGCGGACGATCGGCGACGAGGCGGAGCTGCTCGAGGAACTCGCGGCGATCAGGGAGCGGGGAGTGGCGTTCAACAGCGAGGAGAGCACCGAGGGGCTCCGATCGGTGGCCGTCCCCGTCGCGGGGCCGGACGGGGACGTCCTCGGCGCGCTGGCCGTCGCGGGCCCGACGCACCGCCTCACCGGCGAGCGGTTCGAGCGGGAGCTTCCGGATCTCGTCCGAAGCGTCGTGAACGAGATCGAGTTGAACCTCGCCCACTCGTGACGTCTGCGTGGGGACTCGCTCGAACACCCCTCGAACGGGACGACCGGGGTTCGACCCCGTCGGCGATGTCTCTCACTTCGTTCGAGAGATGCGCCGGCCGGGATCCCCGCGAGCGAAGGAAGCGAGCGAGCGGGGTACGGGCGGCGCACGACCGAATGGAGTGCGCCGGCCGGGATTTGAACCCGGGCCATGAGCTTGGAAGGCTCAGGTCCTACCACTAGACCACCGGCGCGCGTTCTCGGGGACGCGGTGCTGGAATAAGGAACTTACCCTTTGGCTCGCCGGGATCGCTCACGTCGTCGTCGCCGCTCAGTCGTCGTCCGCGGCCGCCTCCGGCTCCGCCGACGGCGACTCCCGCGGCCCGCCGGCGTGTCCCTCGTGGGCGACCGCGGTCGCGAGGAGCTCCGGCGAGATGGCGGGCACCTCCGCGTCGTCCACCGGCCCGTCGCGCGCGATGGCCTCCGTCGAGCGCGGGAACTCGCGGATCTCCTTGTGGATCGCGAGGCCGGCCTTCGCCCCTTGGCCCATCGCCACCGGGATCTGGTTGTGGCCGGGCGTGACGTCGCCGACCGCGAAGACGCCGTCGACGCTCGTGCGCCCGTGGTCGTCGACGTCGATCGTGCCGTCGTCGGTCAGGTCGCAGCCGAGCGACTCCGCGAGCGCGGTGTTGTAGTCGGAGCCGTACATGGGGAACCCGCCGCGGTACTCCCGGCGGGTGCCGTCCGCGAACGCCAGCGCCTCCAGCCAGCCGGAGTCCGGATCGTTCTCGACGCCGGCGACCTCCTCGTGGACCACCTCGATCGGGTGCGCCTCGAGCTGGGCCGCGGTCTCGTCGCTCCAGGTCGGCTCCGCGCCGCGCGTCAGGAGGTCCACGTCGTCGGTGACGTTGAGCATGATCATCGCGACGTGGGCCGCCGCCTCGCCGTGGCCCATCACGTACACCGGCTCGTCAACGAACATGTACGCGTCACAGTGGAGACAGTAGTGGAGCCCCTTCCCCGTTCGGGGCAGCGGCGGGTCCGGACGCGTATCGGAGAACCCGGTCGCGAGGACCACCCGCTTCGCCGAGAACTCGTCGTCGCCGGCGACGAGCCGGAACCGGCCGTCGTCGGTGCGCTCGATCGACTCGACGAAGCCGCGCTCGAAGTCGCCGCCGTAGGAGGCCACCTGCTCGCGGGCGGTCGCGAGGAACTCGTTGCCGGAGGTCTCCTCGGTGACGCCGATCACGTTGTGGGTGTCGGCCATCATCGCCGCGCGGCCGCCGCCCCGGTCGATCAGTACCGTCTCGTGGCCGAGTCGCGCGCCGTACAGCGCCGTCGTCAGGCCGGCCGGACCGCCGCCCACGACCGCGACGTCGTACGCGTTCTCGTCGGAAGCACTCATTACCGGTGCTACGGGTCGGACCGGGTTAAATGTCCATGGGGTGTGCGCGACGGTCGGCCAGCCGCGCGCGGCGACGGGCGATCGTCGCGGGACGGCGAGCGGTCACGAGGTTTATACTCGCCGGGGGCGTGCGTTCGCTCGTGTCGGGACGCCTCGCCGCCGCCGTCGCCCTCCTCCTCGTCGGCACCGTCGCCGACGTGTGGTCGACGTACCTCGCGATCTCGACGGGCGAGTTCGTCGAGGGGTCGCCCGTCGGCCGGACGTTCATCACGTGGCTCGGCCCGCTCCGCGGAATGCTCGTCACGAAGGCGCTCGGGATGGTCGTGATCGGGATCCCCGTCGCGGTCGCGGGCGGGAGCCGCCGGCTCGTCGCGACGGTGATGTGCGCCGGCGTGGGCGCGATCTCGCTTCTCGCGGCCGGGCGGAACCTGCTTCTCGTCGCGGGGCATCTGGGATGAGTCGATCCCCCGTCCCGTGAGCCGGGTCACTCCCCGCGATACAGCCGTTCCGCGGTCCGATCCGGCAACCCCGCCCGCTCGACCGCCTCGGCGACGCGGTCGACGTCGTACGCGACCCGCCGGAGGTCGACCTCGCCGGCGTCGGCGTCGAGCACCGCGTAGGCGGCGTCGGGGTCGCCGTCGCGGGGCTGGCCCACGCTGCCGGGGTTGACCACGAGCCGACCGTCGACCGACCGAGCCCCCTGGACGTGGGTGTGACCGAGGACGAGGCCCTCGAGGGCCGCGTCCTCCTCGTCGACGAGCTCCTCGAGGTGCCGGTCGAGCGCCGGAAACTCCTCGGGGTAGACGTACGCGCCCTCGCGGTCGGGGGCGGGATGTGAGTGAACGAGATGGTAGCGGCCGCCCGCGAACCACGTCGCCCGCGGCAGGTCGCGGAGCCACCCGAGCCCCTCCCCCGAGAGTTCCCGCCTCGCGTGTTCGAGCCCGGCCTCGGCCATCCGGTTGGCGCGGTACCGTTCGGGCGTCTCGACGGTCCGGTCGTGGTTCCCGCGGACCGTCGCCGCGGCGACCTCGCGAACGCGGGCCAGACACTCGGCGGGCCAGGGATTGTAGCCGACCACGTCGCCGGCACAGACGACCGTGTCGACCGGCGGCATGTCCTCGAGGACCGCCTCGAGCGCGGGCAGGTTCGCGTGGACGTCCGAGAGGAGTCCGACCTTCATCGCGCGAGGGTTCGGGATCGAGGTCCGAATACCTTCGGACGGCGACGGTCGGAGACGCCACGACCGCTCCGCCGCCCGAGGGCTTATCATCGCGGGAGCGAAGGGACCGCCAATGGCACCGACCCTTCTCACCGCCGCGCTCGGCGCGCTGCTCGCGGCGGCGCTTCTCGGGCCGGCCTTCGACGGCCGGTCGGTCGCGGTCGTCGTCGCGGCCGCCCTCCTCCCGACCCTCGACGCGGCCGCGAGCCTCGCGATACCGGGTGCGACGAACGCCCTCCTCCACAACCTGTGGCTCCCGCTCGCGCTGGCGGGACTCCTCCACTGGGACACGGCGCTCCGCGATCGGTCGGCGCTCCGCGAGCGTCACGGCTGGCGGGGCGTCCGGATCGGCTGGGTCACGCTCGCCGGGTTCGCGGTCGCCGGCGTCGCCCCGGACCTGTTCGGCGACCCCGGCGTCAATCTGCTGTATCCCGTCGAAAACGCCTACTACGTCGTCGACGGCCTCCTGCTGTTCTCGACGCAGGACGGCGTCGTCCAGACGTTCGTGTCGACGGCCGGGGACGGTCCCGGACTCCTCCCGCTCGAGAGCACGGGGACGGCGGACGCCCGTCCGATCGGGACGTGGGTGAACCCCGACGGCCGGCCCGGTCTCGCGCTCGGGGTCGAACGCGAGTTCGTCGTCGTCGACGCCGGCTGGCAGGCGGTCGTCGTCGCGAGCGCGGTCGCGTCGCTCGCGGTCCGGTTCCGGCCGTGGGAACGTGTGCGCTCCTCGACCGCCGCGTCCGGCGACGCGGGGGAGGCGAGCCGATAGATGGTTTCCTCGCTCGTTCACGCCGGGTTCGCGCTGGTGCTCGCGGCGGGGCTGTTGCGGGGCTCGTACGACCGGCGGGCGCTCGCCGTCGTCCTCGCGATCGTCGTCCTCCCGGAGGCCGACTCCCTCCTGGGACCGGTCATGGCCGGCGCACACCGGACCGTCGGACACAACGTCGTGTTCCCGGCGGCGGCCGCGCTCCTCCTCCACTACGACACCCGGATCCGCGAGGAGTCCCTCCTCCGCGAGCGCGTCGCCGACCGTGGCGTCCGGATCGCCTGGGTCGCGCTGTTCGTCCACGTCTTCGCGCACGTCTCGCTCGACTGGGCGCACCTCCAGGGCGTGAACGTCCTGTGGCCGCTCCACGACTCCTTCTTCCGACTGGAGGGCGAGCTGGTGTGGTCCTCCGTCGACGGCCTCGTTCAGACGTTCGTCGACGTCGAGGTCGACCCGGCGACCGGCGACCGACGAGTGGACGCCGGCAGCACGGGGACCACGCAGTCCGTCCACGTGAACAACCCGATCGAGCCGGACGACCCGGAGGTCCTCGCCGAGGCGGAGACGATAGACCGGCGGTTCCCGGTCGCGGGACGCGGGTGGCGGCTCTATCTCCTCGGACTCGGGATCTTCACCGTCCTCGCCCGTCGACTCCAGAGCGACCCGCCGGCGGAGTGAGGCGTCGACTCTCGGCCGTGGGGCGGATGATCGGCTCGTGACCGGTTGCGGTCAGTACAGCCGAAGGAGTGAGCGATCGCCCGAGCGGTGGCGCGCCTCCGAGCGAGCCATCGGCTCGCGAGGAGCCCGCGAGGTCGCCGGCGGCGGAGCCGCCGGCTGCCAGAGAATCTTCGATTCTCGCTGGACGCTGCGAACGAAGTGAGCAGCGAGGCTGGGGAGG
>NZ_NHPJ01000047.1:0-147 GCF_002252985.1 Halorubrum halodurans
TCCGCACCGCGCCGTCCGCGAGCGCCCGGTTGACGAGCCGCCACGAGTCGCCCCACGACGGCGAACTCAGCCGCAGATACGGGCCGACCGCGATCCGGTAGTGGCTCGGGTCGCGGCTCCCCCGGACGGGCTCGGCGCGGACGGCGT
>NZ_NHPJ01000047.1:291-1013 GCF_002252985.1 Halorubrum halodurans
CGACGCCGAGGAAGCCGTAGCGCACGCCGTTGACCATGTACACCATCGGGTTGAGAAGCGAGACGTCGCGCAACAGCGGCGTGAGGTCCTCGAGCGAGTAGAACACGGCGCCGAAGAAGACCAGCGGTCGGAGGATGAACTGGTTCATGACGGTGAGGTCGTCGAAGTCGCTGGCGGCGAGCCCGCCGATCACGCCGAGGCTGGCGAAGAGCAGCGTGATGACGAGCAGGAACGCGAGCAGGTACGCCGGCTCCTCGACCGGAACGGGCCGGAACAGCGCGGTGACGATGACCCACCCGATCGTGGCGATGAGCCCGCCGACGAGGACCCCGCGGGTCGCCGCCGCGAGGACGTACGCGCCGACCATCCCCGCGTACGACAGCGGCGAGGTGAGCACCTCGTGGATGTACTCGTTCCAGCGGCCGTGGAAGATGGAGAAGGAGGCGTTCTCGAAGCTGTTCGACACCGCGCCGAGCACGACCAGTCCGGGCAGAATGAAGAGGATGTACGGCACGCCCGTGATCGTCCCGACCCGCTCGCCGAGGATGACGCCGAACACGGAGAAGTACAGCACGTTGGTGATGAAGGGCGGCGCGAACGTGTTGCTCGGCCGCCGCAGGAACCGCAGGACCTCCCGCTTGGTGAGCGTGAGGAAGCCGGTGAGGTCGACGGCTCCGGCGTCGCCGCTCATCGGGACCCCTCCCCGCCGCCGGCCGCGGCGG
>NZ_NHPJ01000016.1 GCF_002252985.1 Halorubrum halodurans
GAGGGTGTCATAGAACTCTTCTCACACCGTGATGATCGTACTTCCCGGATTGTCTCCGCGTTCGTAGTTGGTGATTGCGACGACGAGGCGAAGGCACAGCGCAAGGAACACCTGCGCTCGTGCGTGGACGCGGCCTCGGGCGTGCGTTCGCCCGAGGCCGCAGTCCTTGACTGATTCGTTGGTTCGTTCGACTGCAGTACGGCGGTTGTACGTCTCATCCAACGTGGATTGCTTCAGCTGAACGTCCTCGCTGTGTTGTTCGATGCGGTCTTCGACCCTGTACTCGATGTCTTTCGGGTCATCAGTGTTTCGCGCGTTGTACGGAGCGACTGGCACGACTCCTGCGGCCAGCAGGTGGTCGTGCCAGTCGAGCGTGTCGTAGGCGCTGTCACCGACCATCCAGATTGGCTTGGCGACGGCGAGCGCGTCACGCGTGACGCGCATCGCCGTCTCTTCTGGCGCTTGCTTACTCTCGGTGAACTCGGCTGCAATCGGGATCTTTTGCCCGGTTGAGACGATTGTACAGCCGTAGCCGTAGTAGTACTCGTCGTCGGTTGGATCGTAGCACTTCGAGGCGTCTTGATCGGCGGGTATCGCCCTCACGTCGGTTGAATCGATACAGTAGGTTAAGTCGAGCAGGCCGCGCCGGGCGGCCTGCTCGACGAGCCGGTCGAACACTTCGTCAACGACGTGTTCGAGGTCGGTGAGAAAGCGATCGACTGCGTCTCTGGACGGCGGTCGATCGAAGCCACAGCTCAGCCAAACGAGCGTGTTCCGAAGTTCTCGCTCAACGGGACGAATGCCGTAGATGTCGTGGTAGTAGCAATGGAGGAAGCCACGCATCAGCTCTGGTGGTTCGTGATCTCGTGTTCGCCCCGTCTCCGCCGGGGCGAACACGTCGAACTCTTCGAGAAACTCGAAGGAGAGATACTCAAACAACGCTAGCGTCTCGGTTTCCGCGACATTGAAGAACGACTCTATCGAAGGATCATCTTGCAGGGTCGCTGAACTCATCCACCTCAGCGTTCACCCTGCTCTTTGGTGTGCTACTCGTTCTA
>NZ_NHPJ01000036.1 GCF_002252985.1 Halorubrum halodurans
GAGGTCGACGACTACAAGAAGGCGACCTCGAACCTGGCCCAGACGACGCTCCGGGCCGTCCTCGGCGACATGGAGCTCGACGACACCCTCTCGCGGCGCGAGCAGATCAACGACCGGATCAACGAGGAGCTGGACGAGCCGACGGACGAGTGGGGGATCCGCGTCGAGGGCGTCGAGGTCCGCGAGGTGAGCCCCTCCGAGGACGTCAAACGCGCCATGGAGCAACAGACCGGCGCGGAGCGCCGGCGCCGGGCGATGATCCTCGAGGCACAGGGGGAACGGCGGTCGGCGGTCGAGCAGGCGGAGGGGGACAAGCAGTCGAACATCATCCGCGCACAGGGGGAGAAACAGAGCCAGATCCTCGAGGCGCAGGGCGACGCCATCTCGACGGTGTTGCGGGCGCGTTCGGCGGAGTCGATGGGCGAGCGCGCGATCATCGAGCGCGGCATGGACACCCTGGCGGCGATCGGGAAGGGAGACTCGACGACGTTCGTGCTCCCGCAGGAGCTCACGAGCCTCGTCGGCCGCTACGGCAAGGCGCTCTCCGGCTCCGACGTCCAGCAGATGGACGGGCTGGAGGGCAAGGCGTTCGACGAGGAGACGGAGCGGCTGCTCGGGCTCGACGACATCGAGAGCGCGCTCGAACAGCTCGACACGGTCGCCGACGACGACCTCCGGACCGACGAGAACCGCGAGCGCGACGCGGCGGGCGTCGCGCTCGCGGTTCTC
>NZ_NHPJ01000023.1 GCF_002252985.1 Halorubrum halodurans
GGCGCGCCACCGCGGTCGGTCGGTGGTTGGACTGTACTGAGCGGTTGAGAGTGGCAAAACGGTCCGCGGCTGACGATCTCGACGAGACCGCTTCCCGTTAGCTCCGTGCTCAGAGCCCGAACCCGGCGGTCGCCGACGAGAGGTCCACGTCGAGCGAGACGACGTAGGTGGTGACCGCCCAGAACGCGGCAATCTCGAGGGCGGTGATGATCACGGTCACGAGGTCCGCGTACTTGCTGCTCGTGGTGACGCCGAACGGCAGCGAGAACTCATTGTCCGAGAGCGGGTGAAAGAGCGCGATCCCGCGGCGACTGCCCAGGAGATCCAGCAGGTAGTGGGTCACCACGCCGACCCAGACGAAGTGGAGGTTGTCGAAGACGATCGGGTACGCGGAGACGACCGCGAGCACCGGGAGGCTGTGGAGCGTCTTCCGGTGTTTGCCGAAGGCGGTGTCGACGTCGGGAAAGAGCGCGCCCAACACGATCGGCACCGTGATCTGGGCGACCTTCCGGGCGGTGTCGACGTCGACGCCCGGCTCGAGCACGAACCCGAGCCCGACGGCGAGCAGCAGCGCGTTCAACACGTGGCCGCGTTTGTTCATGCCCCGTCTCTCGCGGCGTCGACCGAAAAGGCACGGATCGCCGCCGAACCCGACGCGGTTCCGGCGCCGACCGCACCGGCTCGGGACCGCTCCACGCGCCCGGATCCGGCGTCGAAAGAGCCACGGGGGGCGACCGTCTGGATCCGGCATGGAGTACGAGGAGCCCAAGTTCTTTCAGGTGATGAAGTACGGCGCGGACGCCGACCGCGACGTCATCGACATGGTGAGCGGCAACCCCGACTGGGAGCCGCCCGCCGCCCTCCGCGAGGCCGTCGCGGCGTACGCGGAGCTGCCGTCGGCCGAGTTCCAGTACCCCCCGAGCGAGGGCATCCGGGAGCTCCGCGAGGCGATCGCGGTGCGACGCGGGGTCGACGTCGACCGGATCGTCCTCACCAACGGGACGGGCGAGGCGAACTACCTCGGGATGGCGCGGGCGCTGGAGCGCGACGCCGGCGACGAGGCGCTGTTGATGGACCCGGTCTACCCGTACTACCCCGGCAAGACCGAGCTGCTCGGCGGCGATCCGACCCTCGTTCCGACCGAGCGCGACGGCGGCCTCGACGTCGAGGCGGTCCGCGAGGCCGCGAGCACCGAGACCGCGCTGATCGTCCTCAACACCCCGAACAACCCCACCGGGGCGGTGTACGACATCGGGAAGGTGCGGGAGGTCGTCGAGATCGCGACCGAGGTCGACGCGCTCGTCGTCGTCGACGAGGTGTACGACCGCTTCGACCACACCGGCTCCTTCGAGTCGGCGCTCGCGATCGACTCCGACCGGGTGATCGTCACGAGCGGCTTCTCGAAGTCGATGGCGATCACGGGCTTTCGCGTCGGGTACGCGATCCTTCCGGACGACCACGTCGGCGCGGCGAAGACGCGGCACATGCTCGTGAACGTCGCGGGCTCGCGGCCCGCCCAGTACGCCGTCTCGCACGCCCTGGAGGCGACGGAGGAGGCATACTACGCGGAGGCGCGGGAGCGCCTCGCCGGCCGGATCGACGCGTTCACCGAGGCACTCGACGCGGCCGGCG
>NZ_NHPJ01000108.1 GCF_002252985.1 Halorubrum halodurans
CAAAGGGGCAGCCGGCTCCGGGAAGACGGCCGATGAAAGCACCGCAGCGAACGAAGTGAGCGAGGAGCGCAGCGAGGCCCTCGACCGGAGCCGGCTGGGGCTTTGAAACAGTTCACCGCCCCAGCAACGATCTCTTCTTATTGCTTCTAGAATTCACGAAACACCCGTCTTATAAGCATCCGAAGTACCACGGTCGTTTCGAACGGAAACGGGCCGGGCGATCCCCGCAACGCTCACTCGTAGACGGCCACGTCGTCGAACCGACCCTCGTAGGCGACGTTCGAGGGGAGGGTGGGCTCCTCGCCGGAGAGGAAGAGCCGGTCGGCCTTCGCCCACGTGTTCTCGTAGGCGAGGTGGCCGAACTCGACGAGCCCGCGGAGGCGGTGGTCGACGCCGCCGCGGCGGACGACCGTCCGCGGTCGGCCCTCACGGAACGCGTCGACGATCGCCTCCTCGTCGGGGAGGTCCCCCTCGAAGGCGGTCCACGCCTCGCCGACCGTCGGCCGGAGGTGGGCGTACGAGGAGCCGAACCCGCGGAGGTCGAGCTCGTCGGCGATGTCGCGTGCGCGGTCGTTCTGGTGGCCGAGCAGCTTCGTGTTGTACGTCTCGATGGCGTCGACGCGGGCGTCGTGGGCCGCGAGTTCGGGCCGGGTGAGCGAGATGGTCGCGAACGACGGGTGGGGAACGAGCACCGCGGCGTCCTGGCGTTGGAACTCCGCCATCGCCCCCTCGAAGGTGACGTAGTCGGGGACGGGGTCGGAGAGGCCGATGGCGAGGAGGTGTCGGCGGTTCCCCCAGTCGCCGGTGAACACCTCTCGGCCGGGGACGACCGTCAGGTCGTCGTCGGAGAACCGGGCCGCGCGCTCGCGGATCGCCGGCAGTCGAGTGAAGTGAGGCGCGTACACGACCGCGTCGATCCCGCGCTCCTTCGCGCGGGCGACGACGCGCTCGTCGAGGACCTTGACGTGGGCGTCGACGCGCGTTCGGGATCGGCTCACGCTCCGGGATACGCGAAAGCCGCCCAAAGACGTATCGTTCGCCGACGGCCCGCGGGAGCCGGACGACCGAGGGACGGCGACGTCGGGGGAAACCGTTAATCCCCTCGGCGGGAACCGTGGCGTATGGTTCCCTGGGCGTGCGGTATCGACGGGTGCGACGCCGTCTTCGAGGACGTGGAGTCGGCCGTGCTCCACCAGACGCGAGACCACCAGCGCCACGAGTGTAAGGTGTGTGGCACGATCGTCCCGGACGGCTACTTCGCGATCCGGCACGCGTTCGACGAGCACACCCGCGCGGAGTACGTCCGCGCGTACGACGCCGACTCCGCGGCGGTGCGCCGACGGGAGCAGGTGAAACGCGAGATCGAGAGCGAGGCGAACCTCCAGACCGTCGTGGACCGGCTCGACGAGTCGCCGTAACCCGTCGCCGGGCGCCCTCCAGCGGGCGACCGGGACCGACGGGTACACAAGCGCGCCGCCGCCAGTGGCGAGCATGGACGACATCGACGTCGAGCCCGTCGACCGCGTCGACGACGAGGACGCCGGGAGCGGCGGGGTCGACGAGGGCGCGGGCGAGGGCGACGGGATCGACGAGGACGCACTCGAGCGGACGGCCGGGGACGACGACCTCCCGCAGGGCGTGGACGCGCCCGAGTACGTGCTGTACGGCGGGAAGGGCGGCGTGGGGAAGACGACGATGGCGGCCGCGACCGCGCTCGCCTCGGCGGCGGGCGGCGTCCCGACGCTCGTCGTCTCGACGGATCCGGCCCACTCGCTCTCCGACACCGTCGGCGTCGACGTCCCCGCGGATCCCGCGGTGATCCACGAGGACCTGCCGCTTTACGCCGCCGAGATCGACCCCGACGCCGCGATGGAGGAGGGAATGTTCGGCGCCGACGGCGACCCGCTCGGCGGGCTCGGCGAGATGGGCGAGGCGATGGGCGGGATGCCGGGGATGGGTGACGCGGCGGACGCCGAGGGGATGGAGGACGCGCCCGGCTCGCTGCTCGGGGGGACGATGCCCGGCGCGGACGAGGCCGCGGCGATGCGCCAGCTGCTCGAGTACCTCGACGACCCCCGGTTCGACCGGGTGGTCGTCGACACCGCACCGACCGGCCACACCCTCCGGCTCCTCCAGCTCCCCGAGATCATGGACTCGATGATCGGCCGCGTGATGTCGCTCCGTCAACGCTTCTCGGGGATGATGGACGGGATCAAGGGGATGTTCGGCGACGACGACGAGCCCGACCCGAGCGCCGATCTCGACGAGCTACGGGCGCGGATCGAGCGCCTCCGGGACGTGTTGCGCGACCCCGAGCGGACCGACTTCCGCGTCGTCACCATCCCCGAGGAGATGAGCGTCGTCGAGTCCGAGCGGCTCGTCGCACGGCTCGACGAGTTCGGCATCCCGGTGAACACGCTCGTCGTCAACCGCGTGATGGAGCGGGTGAGCGACGTGGCCGACGTCGACCCCGAGTGGATCGTCGAGCCCGACCCGGAGCACTGCGAGTTCTGTGCGCGGCGGTGGGAGGTCCAGCAGGCGGCGCTGCGGGAGGCGACCGACCTCTTCCGCGGCCGCGACGTGAAACGCGTGCCGCTGCTGGCGAAGGAGGTGCGGGGCGAGGCGGCGCTACGCGTCGTCGCGGCGTGTCTCGACTGACGGAGCAGGGTCCGGGCGATCGCGGGACCGGCGACCGCACCTCACTCCCCGGAGCGCCCCGAGCGCGCGAGGAGCCCCTCGCGGAGCCGCTCGGCCACGCCCGAGAGGTGCGCCTGTCCGAACGTCGCCACGAGGAGCGCTCCGAGGGAGTTGTACGTCAGGTCGAGGACGGTGTCGTCGAGCCCGTGTTGTGCCAGCGGCATGGTGACGCCGGTTCGGGCCGCGACGATGTCGAGCGCGAACTCGAACAGCTCCCAGACGACGCCGAACGCGAGGACGACGACGAGGATGAAGACGAACGCGAACCGACTCGGGATCCGGATCCGGTCGCTGTGGAGGTCGACGGCGCGCAACGCCGTGTATCCCACGCCGGCGACGAGCGACGCCGAGAGCGAGTGTGTGAGGTGGTCCCACCACTCGATCCGCGTGTAGAGGGCGGCCGATCCGAGGGTGTGAAAGAAGACGGCGCTCGTGATCCACACGCCGAGCCAGGGGTCGAGCGGGACCTCGTAGTTCCGTTCGAGCGCCGCCGGGACGAACGTGATGAGCAGCGCGATCCCGCCGTTGGAGATCGCCTTCGGCGCGCCCGCGACGATCCCGTAGACGAGGATCCCGGCGAGGATCGCCTGCATCGTCCGGGTGAGCCGCTTCTGGTTCCGGACCGACGGCCGGGGCAGAAGCGTCATCGGCGCACCACCCGACGGAGGACGCGACGGAGCCGCAGCCCGCGCCGGCGGAAGTGGACGTCGAAGAGGACGCCGGCGGCGAGTCCGGCGA
Source organism: Halorubrum halodurans (assembly GCF_002252985.1). GTDB lineage: Archaea > Halobacteriota > Halobacteria > Halobacteriales > Haloferacaceae > Halorubrum > Halorubrum halodurans. Next base: position 3,436 of record NZ_NHPJ01000108.1, read on the forward strand.
GCGTCACGTAGAGCCACTCGATCATCAGCGCCTCGTTCGTCGTCAGATAGCCGGTGCCGAGGAGTCGGTCGGCGTTCCAACGGAGCACCGTCCACGCGGCCGCGGTGGCCATCGTCGTCATCACGACGAAGACGATCGCGAACCAGTGGGTCACCCGCAGCGAGGTGAACATCTGGAGTTCGACCGTGATGACGAGCGCCAGCGCGGCGATGGCGAGGTACGTCGCGAAGACGCCGACCTCGCCGCCGAGGAGCGCCCGGACCAACACGGGCAACAGCGCGAGCACGAGCACCTCCCACGGCGGCATCACTCGCGGGTCCCGCCCGGCGACCGCGGGCGCGACGACGACGGCGGTGATGGCCGCGACGAGCGCCATCGGGAGGAGGTCGAGCTCCAGGACGCTCTCGAGGAAGACGCCGACGAGCACCGCGACCATCGCCCACCCGATGAGGGCGTTCGTGCGCCCGTTTCGGAACAGCTCCTCCAGCCAGTCCTCGATGGCCTCGGAGTCCGTCAGGTCCGACACGGACCGGTCGATCACGGATCGGTCGCGCCCGGACCGGTCGGCTTCGCCCGCCGGATCGTCGGAGTCGGACCCGTCGGGTTCGGACCCGTCGGACTCCCCGTCCGGGGCGTTCGCGTCGGCGCGGTCGGTGTCCATACGTCCGATCCGGGAGCGCCGACTAATATGGTTGTCCCGACGGAGGCGGTCGGGTTTCGGCCGCCTTTTTGTCGGTCACGGACGAACGCCGCGCATGGACCGAAGGCGGTTCGTGCTCGCCGCCGCCGCGACCGCCGGCCCGCCGACGGGGGCCGGATGTCTCGGCGTCCGCGAGCCGGACGGGCTCCGCCTCGGCGGCGTCCTCCTGGCGAACCGGCGGCCCGAGCGAGTCGAGGCGCGGCTCCGCGTGACGCGCGACGGGACGCCGGTGCTCGACGAGCGGTACGCGCTGGCGGCGGCGGACGACGGCAACGCCTCCGGAGTGTTCCGCAACGACGCCTGGGCGGATCGGGTTGGCGTCTACGGGGTGAGAGTCGACCTGGCAGACGGACCGAGCGAGGCCTTCGAGTACACCGGCGACCACCGCGACGGGGCGTGTACGATCGCCCGCGTCGGGATCCGCGAGGGAACCGTCGCCTTCGGCAGTCACCGGGCGACCGAGGAGGCCCCGTGTCGACCGGACGGGGAGTCCTGAACGAACGGGCTTTTATCCGGCACGCGCCTCCGGTCGGTATGAACTGTCGGCGGTGCGGCACCCCCCTCGAGAAGCCGGGGGACTACTGTCTGACCTGTAACACCGCCAACAGCGACGCCGTCGTCGCGGAGTTCACCGAAGAGCGCGCGGAGCTGACGATGCTCGACGACGACGCGGTCGTCGGGGAGACCGCGATCACGACCCGCCCGGAGGACGACGAGGAGCTGAGCGGCGTCCAGCTGCGCAACTTCGCCGGCCGGGTCGCCGACGAGATCCGCCGGAAACGCCCCGAGACGGTGTACGCCGCCGGCGCGCGCGATCCCCTCCGCGAGACGCGCGCACAGCTCCACCACGAGTTCTACCGCGTGCCGGACGGGGACGCCGACGGCGACGTGGTCCGGTGGGTGCTCGACCGCCGCGGCGACCGGGCGCTGGAGGTGGTCGAGACGCCGCCGCGCGAGAAGGTCGGCGGGTCGCACTCGACGCTCATCGGCGACCGCAAGGGCCGGCGCGCGGTCCGGACGGTGGCCGAACACCCGCACGTGAAGAAGGTCGTTCCCGGCCCGATCGACGCCGGCGGCACCGGCTCGCGGACGGGCCTGCGCGCGAAGGCGACGCGCGCGGGAACGAACGGGAACGTCCGGCTCCTCCTCCGGGACGGCTCGAGCGTCCAGGAGAACCGGATCGTCACGACCGCGATGGACCGCGAGACCGGCGAACGCGTCCGCGAGGACCTGAACGAGGCGCTGCGGGAGGCCGACCTCCAGGACGGCTGACCGGCCGGGTCGGTCGCCGGCTCCGGGACGGGTCGGTCGCCGGTTCCCGGCCGGGTCGGTCGCCGGCTCCGGGTCGCGTCAGTCGTCCGCCTCGGGCTCCGGTGCGGGTTCGGCCGCACAGCGGTTCGGTCCCATCTCGAGTTCGATCGCGGCGACCTCGTCTGCGGGCGACTCGACCCCCCGGTTGGCCGCGATCACCGACTCGTAGTTCGGCGGCTTCTCCGGCAGCGTCGCCGTGATCTCCTCGACGAACGCCGCCCGGTCCCGCTGGAGGATCCCGATCTCCCGTCGGGCCGCCCCGACCGTCGTCGCCACGGGTTCGCCGGGGACCGCGTCGGTGGTCCCGTCGTTCGCGACGGAGAAGTGGCCGGGCAACACGACGACGTCGTCGGGCTCCGCGAGGAGCGTGCCGTGAAGCGAGTCGTAGAGGCGCTCCGCGCCGGAGCGCGCGCCGGCGGACTCGCCGCCCTCGTCGGCCGCGAACTGGAGCTCCGTCCGGCCGACGCCCCCGGTGAAGAGGGTGTCGCCGGTGAGGACCGCGGAGCGACCGACGAGGTAGCTCGCCATGTCGTCGGTGTGGCCGGGCGTCGCGAGCGCCTTCACGTCGATCCCGCCGACCGAGAGCGTCTCGTTGCGCCCGATCGCGTCGAAGTCGTACGCCACGTCGCGGTCGGCGGCCGCGGCGGGGAGGACGTAGGGGACGCCCAACTCGTCGGCGAGCGCGCGGCCGCCGGAGAGGTGGTCGGCGTGGACGTGGGTGTCGAGCACCGCCGCGATCGACGCGTCGCGGGCGGCGGCCGCGGCCCGCCACTCCTCGCCGTGGCGGGAGACGTCGACGGCGACGGCGACGCGGGAGCCATCCTCACCCTCGCCCCCGACCACGAGATATCCCAGACACCCCTTCGCGCGGCGCTGGATCTGGACGATCTCGAGGGGGTCGTCGCCGGCGTCGGGGAGGGGAACCTCGACCCGGTCGTAGACGGCCGACCAGCCGCGCATCCCGTCGTCGATGGCGTACACGTCCTCGTAGCCGGCGGCCGCGAGGTCGTCGGCGAGCGCGTGCGAGGACTTCCCCTTCGCGCAGACGGTCACGACCGTCTCCTCGGGGGCGATCCCGGTCGCCGTCTCGAACTCCTCGCGGTCGAACCGGTGGAACGGCTTGTAGACGTAGTTGATCGCGCCGGCGATCCGCCAGCCCTCGTAGCTCTCCTCGGGTCTGGTGTCGACGAGGGCGAACTCGCGCTCGCCGCGTCGCGCCGCGTCGACCATGTCGCGGAACTCGTCGGCGGTGATCGTCTGGACCATGGCGGAGTATTGGCGGGAGCGGACAAAAGCGCTGTTCTCGGAGGGCGTTCGGACGACGCGACGGCCGGGAGACGAGTTGGTGGTGGCGCGCCTCCGAGCGGCCCGACGGGCCGCGAGGAGCCCGCGAGGGAGTCGACCGGCCGGAGCGAAGCGGAGGTCGGTCGACGAGGCTGGGGAGGCGTGAGGTGCGGTGCGG
>NZ_NHPJ01000073.1 GCF_002252985.1 Halorubrum halodurans
GCAGAGAGGTCCCGGCGTGGCCCTCGCGGTCGCGTGGGACGTCGCCGACCACGGGCTCTCGCTCGGCCGGCAGGTGGGACGGGCGGCCCGGACCCGCCGGAACGTGGCCGTCCACGCCGGGACCTCTCTGCTCGCGGGCACGCTCTCGGCCGGCGTCGTCTACGGGACGTACGTGACCGCGGCCGGCGGCCAGCCGATCGCCGCGCTCGCGCTGCTGTGTTTCGGCGGGGTCGTGTTGGCGTCGGCGTTCCGGTGAGGTCCGGCGGGTCGGGATCGGCGTCGCTTTTGTACCCGGCGATCGACGGGCGGACATGGACACCGACGCGACCGCGCCGACGGGGTGGTCGGCGTGACGGACCTCGTGACGTTCGGCGAGACGATGCTCCGGCTCTCCCCGCCGCGGGGCGAGCGGCTGGAGCGCACCCGCGAGCTCGACGTCCAGGCCGGCGGCGCGGAGAGCAACGTCGCGGTCGGGGCGGCGCGGCTCGGCGCGGACGCGGTCTGGTTCTCGAAGCTGCCGGACTCCCCGCTCGGTCGCCGGATCGTGAGCGAGCTCCGGAGCCACGGCGTCCGGACGGGCGTGGCGTGGGCCGACCCCGACGAGAGCCGCGTCGGCACCTACTACCTCGAACACGGCGGCGAGCCGCGGGGGACGAACGTGATCTACGACCGCGCGGACGCCGCGGTCACGACCGTCGAGCCGTCCGAGCTGCCGACGGACGCGCTCGAGGAGGCCGCGTACTTCCACACCACGGGGATCACCCCAGCGCTCTCCGAGACGGCCCGCGAGACGACGCGGGCGCTGCTGACGGCGGCCGGCGAGGCGGGCGCGGTCCGGACGTTCGACCTGAACTACCGGGCGAAGCTGTGGGACCCGGCGACCGCGCGGGAGACCTACGAGGCGCTGTTCGCGGACGTCGACGTGCTGTTCGTGCCGCGGCGGGACGCCCGCGAGGTGCTCGACCGCGAGGGCGACGCGGTCGAGATCGCCCACGGTCTCGCCTCCGAGCACGGGTTCGAGTGCGTGGTCGTCACCCGCGGGACCGGGGGCGCGCTCGCGCTCCGTGACGGGTCGGTCCACGAGCAGCGGGTCTTCGAGGCGGAGACCTTCGACGCGATCGGCACCGGCGACGCGTTCGTCGCGGGGTACCTCACGGAGCGGATCGACGGCGGCGACGTGCCCGCGGCCCTCGAGCGCGCGGCGGCGACCGCGGCGCTCAAACGCACCGTCGGCGGCGACGTCGCGGTCGTGACGCCGGAGGAGGTCGATCGTGTCCTCGAGGGCGACGCGGGGATCGACCGGTGAGCGGCGGCGTCGCTCCGACGGCCGGTTCTCGCGTCCGCGAACCGCGGGAAAACGATTAAGAGACGCTGCCGAGAGTGACGCACGTGATCGGATCGACACGTCGGCGAGCGGCCTCGAACGATGGGGGCTGAGCGCCGAGTCCTTCACGTCGGCCCTCCGGCCGACGCGCCGTGGGGCGACCTGCCCGAGGGGACGCGATCGGTGGCGACGCTTTCGGCGGTCGCCGGTCGGGAGCGCGCGGACGCCGTCGTCGTCCGCCTCGACGGGCGGGGCGCCGAGGAGGGCGACGGGCGAGACGCGGAAGCGGGCGACGGGCGGGTCGGGAGCGGAGGATCCGGGAACGGCGGTCACGAGGAGCGCCTCGAGCGTGTTCGTGACCGCTTCCCGGCCGCGTCCGTGCTCGCGTACACCGTCGAGGACGACGTCGACGCCGCGATCGCCGCGGGACGCCGCGGCGCCGAGTACGTCTCCGGGCGGCGGCTGACGACCGACGACGAGACCCTCGCGGATCGGATCGAGGGCGCGGTCGACGACGGGACCGACGAGTTCCTCGAACGGTTCCTCCGGATCACCGCCGACCGCTCCGCGGACGTCGAGACGAAGGTGGACCGCCTCCTGAACCTGGGCCGCGAGCGGCTCGACCTGACGATCGGGTTCACCTCCCGGATCGACGACGGCGAGTACGAAGTGACCCGCCAGCTGGGTGCCGACGAGCTGTTGCGGTCGTTCATCGAGGCGGGGTCGGTGGAGCCGGACGGCACCCTCCCGCTCGAGACGACGTACTGTCGGCGGACGATCGAGGACGGTGGCGTCACCGGGTTCACCGACGCCGACGAGGAGGGATGGGCCGACGACGTGGCCCACGAGCTGTTCGGTCTGGGGACGTACATCGGCGGGCGCGTGGTCGTGAACGACGAGGTGCTCGGAACCCTCTGTTTCGCCGACGAGGAACCGCGCGACCGCCCGTTCGGCGACGACGAGCGGCTGTTCGTCGAGCTGCTCGCCGAGTGGCTGGGCCAGGAGTTCGAGCGCCGGCGGGCCCGCGAGGAGCGCGAGACGGCGACGGCACGCCTGGAGGACACCCTCGAGCGGATCGACGACGCCTTCTTCGCGGTCGACGACGAGTGGCGGTTCACCTACGTCAACGAGCGGGCCGCGACGCTGCTCGAGCGCGACGCCGACGACCTCGTCGGGAGCCACGTCTGGGCCGAGTTCCCGGACGCGCTCGGACAGCGGTACGAGTCCGCCTACCGCGAGGCCATGGAGACGCAGCGGTCGGTCTCCTTCGAGGACCACTACGAGCCGCTCGACCTGTGGACGAAGGTCCGGGCGTACCCCTCTGAGGAGGGGCTCTCGGTCTTCTTCGCCGACGTGACCGACCGAAAGCGCCGCGAGGAGCGGCTCGAACGGCTCCTCGGGACGACGGAGGGGCTCCAGCGCGCCGCGTCCGTCGAGGAGATCGCGGAGCGCCTCGTCGACGCCGCGGAGGACGTCCTCGGATACGGGATAAACGGGGTCAGGCTCTACGACGCCGACGCCGACGCGCTCGAGGTGGTCGCGTTGAGCGACGGGGCCGAAGCGCGGCTCGGGAGGCGGTCCCCGAGATCGCCCGGCGACGGCGTCATCGGCGAGGCGTTCGAGACGCGCGAGCCCGTGATCGCTCGGGACGTCTCGTCTCGCGGCGACGACCGGGAGTACGGCGGCGTGCGCTCCGTGATCGCCGTTCCGCTCGGCGACCACGGCGTGTTCGCCGTCGCGACGACGGAGCCGGACGCGTTCGACGAGTCGGACGTCTCCATCGTCAAGCTGCTGGCGACGAACGCGGCCGCGGCGTTCGACCGCGTCGAACGACAGCGTCGGCTCCGGATCTACGAGCTGGCACTCGAGAACGTCGACGACATGGTGTGCGTGCTCGACGCCGACGGGACGCTCACCTACGCGACGCCGCCGTTCGCGGCGTGGCTGGGCGTCGACCGCGAGACGCTCGTCGGCCGCCCGCTCGCGGCGCACTTCGCCGAACCGGACGCCGCCGAGGTCGGGGACGCGATCGGCGCCGTCGCGACCGGGAACGACGGCGAGGCGGCCGGGGACGGTCCGACGACGGTCGACGTCCGGGTCCGGGATCCCGGCGACGCCCACGGCGGCGACGGTGACGGTCGCGGATCCGACGGTCGGGACCCCCGTCGCGGCGAACTCCGTCTCTCCGGATTGGGGGACGGGTCGACCGGGGTCGTCGGATCGCTCGTCGACACGACGGACCTCTACCGCGCTCGAAACGAGCTGTCGCGGGAGCGCGACCGCTTCAACCGGCTGTTCGAGCGACTGCCGGATCCCGCGATAGAGGTGGTCCACCGGGCGGAGGACACGCTCATCCGGTCGATCAATCCCGCGTTCGCCTCCCGGTTCGGCTACGAGGAGGCGGCGGTCAAGGGACGGTCGGTGGACGAACTCGACCTCCGGTACGACCCCCTCGAGGAGGGCGAGGGGGCGAGCCCGGAGCCGTCGCTCGACCGCCGCGTCCGCGAGGAGGGGTTCGTCACGGACGAGGTGCGCCGGCGGACCGTCGACGGCCCCCGCGAGTTCCTCTTTCGCGGGTTCACCTACGAGACGCCCGGCGAGACGCACGCGTTCGGCATCTACACGGACATCACGGAGCGGAAGCATCGCGAACGGTACCTCACGGTCGTCAACCGGATCCTCAGACACAACCTCCGAAACGAGCTGAACGTCGTCTTCGGGTTCGCGAGCGAGATCCAGCGGCTCGCCGCCGAGGACCGGGTCGTCGACTACGCCGACCGGATCGAGACGACCGCGAAGCGGCTCACCAGTCTCGGCGACGGGGCGCGTGAGATCAAACGCGTCGTGGACGACGGGCTCGAGGGCGAACTCGAGCGCGTGGCGGTCGCGCCGGTCGCGGAGCGCGTCGCCGAGCGCTGGCGGGAGGAGCGGCCGGACGCCCGCGTCGAGACGGACGTGCCGACCGACGTCGAGATCCGCGGCGACGACCGGTTCGNNCACAACTCGGGGCTGGGACTGTGGATCGTCGCCTGGGTGGTCGAGGCGTACGGCGGGAGCGTCCGGTTCGGCGACGGGATCGACGGCGAGGGGACGCGGGTCCGGCTCCGCCTGCCGACCGTCGACGGAGCCGACTGATCCGGCGGTCGAGTCCCGCTCC
>NZ_NHPJ01000013.1 GCF_002252985.1 Halorubrum halodurans
GTACGGCGTCCACACCGCCCAGCCGCGGCGGGCGGTGTGGACGCCGTACCGGGCGTTGTCGAGCTCGCGGGGCGCGTGCGCGTCCGTGTTCACGGCGACCGTCGCGCCCGCCTCGACCGCGGCGCGGACGGCGGCACCGTCGGCGTCGAGCCGGGCGGGGTTCGCGTTCACCTCGATCGCGACGCCCTCGCTCGCGGCCGCGGCCGCGACCCGCTCCATGTCGGGATCGAGCCCCCGCCGCTCGTTGATGAGCCGGCCGGTGGGATGGCCGAGGACGTCCACTTCGGGGTGTTCGACCGCGCGCACGAGTCGCTCGGTCGCGGCGTCGGGGTCGGAATCGAGCGCGGCGTGCGGCGAGGCGACCACGACGTCGAGGTCGGCGAGCGTCGCGTCGTCGGTGGTGATCCCGCCGTCGGCGTCGATGTTCGCCTCGATCCCGTGGAGCACCTCGACGTCGGCGTCGACCGCGTCGGCCGCCTCGGCGACCGCCGCCGCCTGGTCGGCGATCTCGGCCGCCTCGAGCCCGACGTTTCCGAACACGCCCGGCCCGGCGGCGTGGTCGGTGACGGCGTGGTACTCGTGGCCGCGCTCGGCCGCGGCCGCGATCATCTCCCGGATCGTGAACCCGCCGTCGGACCAGTCGGTGTGGGTGTGGAGGTCGCCGCGGAGGTCGTCGGAGTCGACGAGATCCGGAAGCTCCCCCGCGGCCGCGGCCGCGACCTCGCCCGTGTCCTCGCGGAGCTCCGGCGGGACGTACGCCATCTCGAGCGCGTCGTACACGCCCGCCTCCGTCTCGCCGGCGACCCGCTCGCCGACCCGCCGGCCGGCGTCCGGGTCCGCGACGTCGCGCACGTCGAAGAGGCCGTACTCGTTGAGCTTGAGCCCGCGGTCGATCGCGCGGTTGCGGACCGCGACGTTGTGCGCCCTCGAGCCCGTGAAGTACTGGAGGGCGGCGCCGAACTCCGCGTCGGCGACGATCCGGAGGTCGACGCGGGTGCCGTCCGCGCGGACGCTCGCCTTCCCGGTGCCGGCCTCGATCGTCGCGTCCGCGGCCGGCCAGTCGACGAAGGCGTCGACGACCGGCTCGCGCTCGTCGCTCGCGACGAGCAGGTCGATATCGCCGATCGTGTCCTTCCACCGGCGGATCGAGCCGCACACCTCGACGCGGGCGACCCCCTCGATGTCGGCGAGGTACGCGAGGGCGTCGTCGGCGACGGGGCGGGCGTCTCCGAGGCGCGTCCGCTCCTGCGACTCGCGCGCGAAGGGGAGGTTCTCGCGGATCGACTCCTCGGTCTTCGCGCCGAACCCCTTCACCTCGCGGATCTCGCCCGCCTCGGCTGCCGCCTCCATCTCGTCGAGCGTCGTGATCGCGAGCGCCTCGTACAGCGTCCCGACGGTCTTCGGGCCGACGCCCTCGATCGCGGTCAGCGCCCCGATCTCGACCGGCAGCTCCTCGCGGAGCGCCTCGAGTTCCGCGATCTCGCCCGTCTCGACGTACTCGACGATCTTCGCGGCGATGGCGTCGCCGACGCGGTCGACCTCGCTCACCGCGTCCTCGCCGTCGGCCGCCAGGTCCTCGATCGGCGTCGGGTGCTCGCGGACGTTCTCGGCCGCGCGGCGGTACGCCGTGGGCTTGTACTCGACGCCCGTCGCCTCGAGGCGGTCCGCGAACTCCTCGAGGAGCGCCGCGACCTCGTCGTTCCGGCTCATTCGACCGCCCGTTCGGCCGGCCGGGTCTTATACTGTCGGCCGTGCGAGTCGATCGCGGAAGGAGTCGCTCAGTATAGGCGAAGGAGTGAGCGATCGTTCAAGCGGTGGCGTCGCCGGCGG
>NZ_NHPJ01000054.1 GCF_002252985.1 Halorubrum halodurans
CGAAGCCGATGACGAGGGCGGGGCCGTCCCACGGCTCGACGAGCGAGGCGTGGTAGTCGTAGAAGTCCGCGCGCTCGTCGGCCATGAGGTCGTCGCCGCGGAACGCCTCGGGAACGAGCATCCGCAGGACGTGCGGGAGGTCGCGCCCGGTCTGGAGGAGCAGTTCGACCGCGTTGTCGAGGCTGGCGGTGTCGGACTGGTTCGGGTCGTCGATCACCGGCCGGATCGTCTCGAGCTCCGCGCCGAACGCCGGGTGGTCCAGGTCGTTCTCGCGGGCGCGCATCCAGTTGACGTTCCCGCGGATCGTGTTGAACTCGCCGTTGTGGACCACGTTGCGGTACGGGTGCGCGAGGTGCCACGCGCCGAGCGTGTTCGTCGAGAAGCGCGCGTGGACCAACGCGACGTGGCTCGCGAACCGCTCGTCCTCGAGGTCGGGGTAGTAGTCGGCGAGCTGGGAGCCCTTGAGAAGCCCCTTGTACACGACGCGCTGGCGGTCGAACGAGCAGACGTAGAATCGCCCCGCGCCGTCGACGTCGCCCACGACGTTCTCGATCTCGCGGCGGGCGGCGTACAGCGCGCGGTCGAACCCGAGCAGTTCGGGGTCGGCGTCGGGATCGGCCGCGGGGTCGGTGAACCGCTCGGCGAGGCCGGCCCCTTCGACCGGGGCGACGAACAGCTGGGCGACGTGCGGCTCCGACTCGAGCGCGGTCTCGCCGAGGTCGTCGTTGTCGGTCGGAACGTCCCGCCAGGCGAGCACCTCCAGGCCGTAGACGGAGAGCACCTCGGCGATGACGTCGTGGATCTCGGCTTGAACGCCGGGCTCCGGCGGCATGAAGACGGAGCCGACGGCGTACTCCTCCGGCAGGTCCGCGTCGACGACGGCCTCGAAGAACGCGTCGGGCCGCGCGACCATGATCCCGGCCCCGTCGCCCGTGTTCTCCTCCGCGCCCGTGGTTCCCCGATGCTCGAGGTTCTCCAGGAGTCTGACGGCGTCGCGTACGGTGGCGTGGGCGGGCGCGCCGTCGAGGTCGATGACGCCGCCGATCCCGCAGTTCGAGCGGTCGTCCGTCGGGGAGGCGAGCCCCGCGTCGCGGTCGTCCCGAGCCGTCCCCGGCTCGGGGATGGTACTACGTGACTTGGTCATACACCTCGTCGCGGATCACGGGTTAAAGGAATAACCCTGATATGGGTAGGATCCATCGTACACACATTAGGGAATATAAGGTAATTATCTATAAGGGATTGGTACGGAATACCACGACTTACGATCGGACATTGAACGCCGTCAAAACCGTATCGAAATAGACGATCAGTCAATAGAATGCCGAGTTCGCTCGACTCTCTCGGTGTCCGTCGTACGTTCGTACACTACTCCTCGAACGGAGCGTACGTCCCGTTGACGTCCCAGTCGTGGATACAGTAGACGTCGCCGGGCTCCTCGTCGATCCGCCACCCCTCCACGTCGGCGTCCCAGCGCTCGACGCGGCCGCACAGTTCACAGGTCCGTTCGGTCGGAGGCGAGATGGTGACGCTCATGCCACGAGGAAGGCGTCCCGTCAGCAAAAGGATACCGCCGACCCGTCCGCGTCGACTCGCGGCACCCGGCTACCCCGTTCGTCGACGGCCGGCGAGCAGGCTCGCGGCCGCGAGCGCCAGCAGGGCGGTCGCGACGCCGAAACCCGGAACGTCGTACGCCGTGGAGCGCAGCGGAGCCTCCTCGAAGGTGGGCGGTCGCGCGGGTCGATCGCCCTCGGACGTGGCGGCATCGCGGTCGACGTCCGATCCCTCGATCGCCGGCGCGCCGGCAGGGGAGTCGTCGTGCTCGCTGTCCGCGGCGGCCGTGCCGAGCGCCGACGCCCGATCGGCGACCGTGGGACGCGAGACGTACTCGGCCTCCTCCGGGGCGTTCGGATCGGCCAGCGGCCGGGGGCCGATCCCCCGTCGATCGCGAAGCGCGCGCTCCTCGGCCGCGCGGACGGCGGCGACGTTCCACGCCTCGACCCGTCCCGAGGACCCGCCGTCCCCGCCGCCGGCGAGCGCGC
>NZ_NHPJ01000123.1 GCF_002252985.1 Halorubrum halodurans
TGATCGACGACCTCGCCGATGACCCCGGAAGGGCGAGGCACCTCGCATCGGGCACGCGCCGCGAAGGCCGGTGTCCCAGCACCGGCCCGATGCTCACACGGTCACCAAGCAACCATGTCAGCACCTGACACTACCGACGACGGCGGTATAGACTCCACGGAAGCGCAAGACCTCAACACCGGCACCACGCTCACGGCGGACGGTCCCGGCGAGTTCTGGTGCCACGCCTGCGGCGCTCGCTGTACCCGCAACCAGTCGAACGGGACCGAGTACGGCCACCTCCTCGACTGCCCCGAGCGGGACCTACCGGACCCGCGAGAGGCCGACGACTGGGAAGGTGGTCCGTTCAGCCGTTCAGTCGGTGAGGGCGTCGTCAAGAGCAAGAAGAGCAGTCAGCTAGCTTCCTGTCTGGAGGCTCGCGACGATGACTGATCGAGTCCACCTCGACAGTCCTCGGTTCCGCCGGCTCGCGAAGGCCTACTCGAACGAGTACCGTCGCCTCATCCTCCTCCTGCTCCACCGAGCCC
>NZ_NHPJ01000011.1 GCF_002252985.1 Halorubrum halodurans
ATACTGTCAGCTAAATATTCTTTAGGTTAGAGTGTGATTAGCAAGTATGTCCACGCTTGACGCCGCCACTCTTGACGACCTCCGCGACGCTCTCGCGGAGGTCGAAGATAAAAAGCCGACACAGCGGCTAATGGCGGTGATCAACTATCTTGAAGAAGACGATGCAACGATGGCGGAGGTTGCTGAACGATACGGCTACACCGGTCCATGGTTGTCTCGGTGGGTTGGCCGGCTCGACCGGCTCGCTGATGAGCCGGTCGAGCAAGTCGCCTACGACGATCCGCGCGAAGGCAGACCAACCGAACTCTCTGATGAACAACACAAGCGGTTCGTCAAGGTACTTCACGAATCGCCTGAGGAAGTAGGATTAGACGCGCCCGCGTGGTCTGTTCCACTAGCTCGTCACTATCTCGTCGAAGAGTTTGACGTTGAGTACTGTGAGCGGCACGTCCGGAGATTGATGTCTGAGGCCGGGCTGTCCTGGAAGACAGCCCGGCCGGAGTTCTACAAATCCGACGAAAGAGCCCAAGAAGCCTGGAAAGAAGGCTTCAAAAAAAGCGCAACGACCTGGACGACGAATACACGATCCTGACCATCGATCAGACGAGACAGGTTCTCTCGACGTTGATTTATGCGTGGTTTCCGGAAGGAGAGCGCCCGTCACTGCCGGTGACGGGCGCGTGGGATAGTATCAAGTTGCTTGGTGCAGTCAGCGATGGCGGTGATACGTTCTTCCTGCCGTGTGCAGGGAATTTTAACAGCGACACGACGATTCGACTTCTCGACGCACTTCAGACTGAATTCGGCGAGAAGATTTGCGTCGTTTTGGACAACGCCTCGTATTTCACGGCGAACAAGGTCCAAGAGTTTGCTGAAGATACACCGATAGAACTCTGTTACCTACCGCGGGGTTCACCGGAGCTGAACCCCGCGGAAGAGTGTTGGAGACAACTTGATCAAGAACTTGGGAACCGCCTGTTTGACACACTCGACGGTCTCCGTGAGGCTGCTCTCTCTGTACTCAACCGGGTCGAAATCCCAGATGTGTTTGCGTATTTATGTCCGTGAGTAT
>NZ_NHPJ01000106.1 GCF_002252985.1 Halorubrum halodurans
GTTCGACGGCGGAGGGGAAGGGCGTTACGTGTGGTCGTCGAGAGGGCGGGCGGATCGAAGCGGTAGCGTCGGAGCGGGCGGATCGCTACCGGTCATCGCGGTCGCCCACCTGTTGTACGGGGTGGTGTTGGGGCGCGTCTTCGCCGGCCTCACCCTCGCGGACGACGACGTCGTGTGGCTGCCGGGCGACCCCGCGGACCGGTAGCGATCCGCCCGCTCCGACGCTACCGCTTCGATCCGCCCGCCCTCTCGACGACCACACGTAACGCCCTTCCCCTCCGCCGTCGAACCTCCGCGCATGACCACGCGCGAGTTCGACGGGATCCGCCTGGAGAAGGTGCGAGAGCACGTCTGGGAGATCCCGCGCGAGGGAGAGATGAACGTCCCGGCGCGGGTGTTCGCCAGCGAGGACCTCCTCGAGGAGATCGGCGAGGACGACACCCTTCGACAGCTCAAGAACGCCACGCACCTCCCCGGGATGGTCGAGCCCGCGCTGTGTATGCCCGACGGCCACCAGGGGTACGGGTTTCCGGTCGGCGGCGTCGGCGCGATCGACGCCCGCACCGGCTGTATCTCGCCCGGAGCCATCGGGTACGACATAAATTGCGGCGTAAGGATGGTGAAAACAGATCTCGACTACGACGACGTCCGCGGCCGCGAGGCCGAACTCGTCGACGCGCTCTTCGAGGCGATCCCGTCGGGGCTCGGCGGCGGCGGCGTGATCGACGGCGACGCCGACGCGATCGAGGGGGCGCTCGAGCGCGGCGTCGCGTGGGCGGTCGAGGAGGGATACGGGATCGAGAGCGACCTGGCGCACTGCGAGGACGAGGGCCGGCGGCCGGACGCCCGCCCGGAGTTCGTCTCCCAGAAGGCCAAAGACCGGGGCCGCAACCAGATGGGCTCGCTCGGCTCCGGCAACCACTTCCTCGAGGTCCAGCGCGTCACCGACGTCTTCCGCGAGGAGGTCGCCGCGGCGTACGGCCTCTCCGAGGGGCAGGTCGTCGTCCTGATCCACTGCGGGAGCCGCGGGCTCGGCCACCAGACGTGTAACGACTACCTCCGGCGGATCGAGACCGAGCACGCCGACCTCCTCGAGTCGCTGCCGGACAAGGAGCTCGCGGCCGCGCCCGCGGGCTCCGAGCTGGTCGAGGAGTACTACGGCGCGATGGGGGCGTGTATCAACTTCGCGTGGGTGAACCGCCAGCTGATCACCCACCGGACCCGCGAGGTGTTCGGCGACGTCTTCGACGCCGATCCGATCGACGACCTCGGGATGGAACTCCTGTACGACGTGGCCCACAACATCGGCAAGAAGGAGACCCACGAGGTTCCCGTCGGCCCCGACGGCCGGCCCGCCGTCGCCGAGGAGGCGGTCGACCGCGCCGACCGCGAGCTGTACGTCCACCGGAAGGGGGCGACGCGGGCGTTCCCCGCGGGCCACGAGGCGGTTCCCGAGGCGTACCGCTCGGTCGGCCAGCCCGTGATCATCCCCGGCAGCATGGGCGCGGGGTCGTACGTGCTCCGCG
>NZ_NHPJ01000053.1 GCF_002252985.1 Halorubrum halodurans
GGTGGGACTCAAAGGGGCAGTCGGCTCCGGGAAGACGGCCGAAGCAAGCACCGCAGGAGCGAGCAATGCGAGCGACGAGGAGCACAGCGAGGCCCTCGACCGGAGCCGGCTGGGGCTTTGGAGATGGTCACTGGGCCAGCAACGATCGCGTTTCTATCAGAGTAAAACCACTTGTAACACCCGTTCTATAAGCAAGCGATCTAGAACATGTCCCGTGCTGAGGGTTCCGACGAGTCCGCCGCGTTCTAGTCGCCGCCGACGGGCGTCGACCGTCCGGTCGTGGCGTCGGAGTCCCGGAGCACCCATGCCGCGCCCGCGGCCAGCGCGAGCGCGAGCGCGAGCGCGACGAGGTTCAGCCGCTGCCAGGCGACGGTGTACAGGACCAGGTCGCGGCCGAGAAGCAGGGTGGCGACGAGCGCGGCCATCGATCCGGCTGCCAGCCGACGAACCGTCGACGCGGTGGCGGGCGCGAGGCCGCCCACGCCCCCCTCGCGCGCCTCGGTCGCGACGACGAGGGCCGCCACGAGCCCGAGGTGCGCGCTCAGGCCGGCGACGTAGAAGGCGGCCTGTCCGCCGGGCGAGTAGGTGAGGAGCGGCACCGCCCGCGAGAAGACGGCGCTCGCGAGGATCCCGCCGACCGCGATGCCGAGCGCGGCGCGGAGGAGTCGGGCGGACGGCGGACGGTCGCCGCCCCACATCGTCGTCAGGCCGAGCAGCGTGAAGATACACAGCGCGACGATCAGGTGGGCGGCGTGCGTCGACACCGTGTACCCGCCGGGTACGAGCCCGCCGATCGTGACCGTGATCGCGCCGACCGCGATCTGGACCGGGAGGATCGCGACCGCGAGCGTCGCCGCGATCCGGGTCCGCCGGTCGCGCGAGCCGAGCCAGCTCCAGCCGGCCACCCCGACGATCAGGAAGCCGGTGACCATGGCCCACACGCGGTGGAACCACTCGATGAAGTCGGGGTTGATCGTCAGCGTGGGGATGAGCTGGTCCGAACACAGCGGCCACTGGGCCTGACACGCCAGTCCGGACCCCGTCGCCGCGGTGTAGACGCCCAGCGCGAACAGCGTCAGCGTCATCCCCGTCGTCGTCGCCGCGTACCGTCGGAAGGTCAGCCACGCGGGCCGAAGACTCATTGGCCGTACTCGGGCTCGCGCGTACTTAGACCGTTCGACCGGTCCGGAACGCCGGGAACGGATCGGCGGCGGTCCGGGCCGGATCGGCCGGCACGGCGATCACCCCGAGAGCCGATCGCGGGCGCGCCGGGCCTTCGACGACATCTCCTCGTCGCCCTCGACGTCCGCGAGCGTCTCGACGGCCTCCAGCTTCCGGACCGCGTCGTCGAGGAACGACCGCACGTCGCCGGCGTACGCGTACACCATGTAGTCGTCGGTCATCACGTCGACGATCGCGCCGGGGCCGAGCCCCTGTGCGCGCAACTCGAGCACGTACCGGATGAACTTCCGCTCGGGGCAGCCGCAGTAGGGGTTCGACTGGCAGTCGCAGTCGAGGAAGTCCTCGGCGAAGTCTAAGATTCGGTCGCGGGTGGTCGAGTCGAGCTTCGAGAGCCCGTCGCCGGTGAAGAGCATGTCGAGCGTCGCGCCCGCGAACGCGCTCTTGGGGACGTTCGTCTCCAGCTGGGAGGCGAGCTGGCGGTGGTTCTTCACGTAGATCTTGTCGGTGAACGCCACGGCGTGTCCGCGATAGGTCTCCGGGACTCAAAAGGAGCGTGGTCGCCCGGTCGGTGCCGACCGAGCCGCTCGAGTCAGCGTTTCACGACGCCGTCCTCGGCGACGATCGACCCGTTCTTTATCACGTAGTCCGGCGTATCGTTCTCGAGGATCGCCCACTCCGGCGAGGACGCCGAGTGGACGACGAGGTCCGCGGGCGTGCCGGGGTCCACGTCGTAGCCCTCGAGGTCAAGCACGCTCGCGCCGTGCGCCGTGACGAGGTCCCAGAGCGTTCGAAGCCCGCGGTTCGTCGAGTAGCCGTCCAGTTTCAGCGACTCGACGAGCATCGCCTCCAGGGGATCGAGGTTGCCGTGTGCGCCCCACAGGTCGTGGAACTGGTCCGTCCCGTGGGCCATCGTGAGCCCCGCCCCGTGGCACTCGCGGATCGGCATTCCCGTCGGCGTGCTCTGATAGCAGGTGACGAGGTCCAGCCTCGCGTCGCGGAAGCGGTCGAGCGCCGCCGGAAGCCGGTCGCCCGCGTCGGCGAGGGCGAAGGCGTGGCTGGCGGTCACGCGGTCCTCGTACCCCGCCTCGACCGCTCGTTCGGCGAGCCGTTCGAGCGTCTCCATCCCCGTGGCGTCCCGCTCGTGGACGTGTACGTCCAGGTCGACGTCGCCACGGACCACGACGTCGA
>NZ_NHPJ01000034.1 GCF_002252985.1 Halorubrum halodurans
ACGGCATCCCCGGCGAGACGCGGACGCGTCTCGCCGGGGATGCCGTTCGTCGTGCCGATGGCGGCCGGGCTGGTCGTCTCGGTCACCTACGGCGACGCGCTGTTCGCGCTCCTGGGCGCGACCGGGATGGTGTGAGTCGAGAGCGGGGCGCCGCCCGGACCGACGACCCCGTCAGGCCTCGATCGGCAGGTCGCCGACGGTCGAGACCCGCGTGCCGACCGGCCGCTTGACGAACTCGCCGAGCTCGACGCCGAACAGCCGGTTCACGCCGCGCTGGGCGGCGACGTCGAGCAGCCGCTGGTCGATCCGCCCGTCGACCACGACCGCGTGTGGCGGGTCGGACGCGGCCTCGACCGCGTCGAACGCGTCGTCGACCGGGACCTCCTCGAGTACCCCGAGGTCGTCGTCGAGCAGCCTCGCGAGCCCGCTCTCGCGGTCGACGACCTCCTGGACGTGCTCCTCGAGCGATCTCGGCTCGTCATCGTCGGGTGCCGACTCGATCGCTTCCGCGTCGTCCGCATCGCTCGACCGGTCGGTTCCCTCGGGCTCGTCGACAGCGGCTGCGGGTGCGTCGTCGGCGTCGGTCCTTTCGGTCCCTTCGGCCTCGATCGCGAACGGGGTGTTCCGGCCGTTCTCGCCGTCCAGCGCCGCCTCCGCCGCCCACCGGGCCA
>NZ_NHPJ01000090.1:0-211 GCF_002252985.1 Halorubrum halodurans
CCCGAGATCCCTCCTCGACCCGTCCTCGAGAACCCCTCCGTGACCCGACCGAGAGAACAGAGCTATACCCGCGGCGGGGCTCTCACCCCGTATGAAACAGGCGATCGTCGCCCGCCGGGATCTCGGCATGGGCGAGGGGAAACTCGCCGCGCAGGTCGCACACGCGTCGCTGTCGGCCTACGAGGACACGGGCCGCCGGAGCCGCAAGAAG
>NZ_NHPJ01000090.1:367-537 GCF_002252985.1 Halorubrum halodurans
CCGTACGCGATCATCCGCGACGCCGGCCACACGGAACTGGAGCCGGGAACGGTCACCGCGCTCGCGGTCGGCCCCGCGAGCGACGACCTCGTCGACCGCGTCACGGGCGATCTCCCGCTCTACTGAATGGTCGACTCGTCTCCGGACGACCCCTCCCCCCGCGGCCGCCG
>NZ_NHPJ01000139.1:0-168 GCF_002252985.1 Halorubrum halodurans
CGACGACGGCGCGCTGGCGGCGGTCGTCGCCGAGCGCGAGCGCCACGGGCTCGACACGCCGGTGTTCGTCGGCAGCGGCGTCCGGCCCGACACGGTCGGCGACCTCCTCGACGTCGCCGACGGCGTCATCGTCGGAACCGCGCTGAAGGAGGGCGGCGAGACGACCGC
>NZ_NHPJ01000139.1:296-502 GCF_002252985.1 Halorubrum halodurans
CGACCGGGTCGAGGAGCTCGTGGCGCGGGCGGACGAGGGTCGGTGAGCACGGGATCGTCTCTCCCCGCTTTCATCACTGGCTCCGTTGAGATCCCATCGTTCGGGCACGAACCACGCCGAAACGGCTAGTCGCTGAAGCGTGTTTATAAAGCGGGTATTTCAGTAGAGACCGGGATGATGAGAATGGGATCGTTGCTGACGCGGTG
>NZ_NHPJ01000061.1 GCF_002252985.1 Halorubrum halodurans
GTCGTGATGGACGTCCACCCGCCGGAGCGGTTTCTCCCCGAGTTCCTCGTCGACGTCCTCCGGGAGGCGATAGAGACGACGAGCGAGGAGATGCCGGAGTTCGACACGCCGCACCTCCTCGGGGTCGTCTTGGAGGAGTTCCCCGAGTCGGTCGTCACACACGACGCCAGCGGCGACGGCGAGGTCGGCTACGCGATGGTGTGGGTGTCGGACTTCGACTCCCGTCGGCTCCACGAGGTGATCGTCGAACTCGTCGTCGAGCTGATGGAACACGCCGTCAGCCACGCCGAGGACGACGACGCCCTCTCCGAGTTCGAGCGGGAGATGATGGAGTTCGACGTGCGCGAGTTCGTCGAGCAGTATCGCGCGGAACGCGACCTCGAGGCCGAGGACCCGTACGTCTGATCGGCGGCCGGGTCCGTCGCCGGCGGCACCGTGGACCGGCGGTAGCGGGCTCGTGTGTCCGACGCGCGTCCGACTCCTGTCTCACTGAAACCTATACCCTCGGCGCGCGTACTGTAAGACACATGCACACCCACGAGTACGAGCGGATCCGCGGTGTGCTCGCCGACGCCGAGGAGCCGCTGACGGCGCGGGAGATCCTGGCCCTCTTGGAGGAGACCGAGGGGATCGACAGCCCGCACCGGGTCGCGACCGTGTTGGGACGGTGGGCGAAACGCGGCGAAGTGGACGTGATCGTCGGGCGGCCGTATCGGTACGAGTTGAGCACCTAGCGGTCGTCCCTCCTCCACGGCCGGAGCCGACGTCGGCCCGACCGGGAGCGACGTCGGCTCCGGCCGTG